>NZ_MLCB01000021.1 GCF_001890925.1 Planktotalea frisia | reverse complement strand
GTCTTCAAGGTTGGATACATCTTAGCACGCTGTCCAGTTTTGCCGGACCACTTCAGTTGACACCTCAAGGTCGACTTTGGAAGCACTCAACCTTAGCGGATATAGATGGCATCGTAAGTACGGATGAACTGGCAGCGATGTTTTGTGTGACTTTAGTACGTAATCCGTGGGACCGGGCGGTGAGTTATTATCATTGGTTGCGCGCGCAAGATTTTCGCCATCCAGCCGTAACGCTTGCTAAACACCTAGAATTTGAGCCGTTTATACGTGACGACAATACCGTCAAAGCGTTTCGCGCATGGCCAGCAGAGGCGTATATGCGCGATGCGGCAGGTGTGGAACACTGTGCAAAATACATCCGTATCGAGCATCTTGAAGAAGATATCCAGCCGCTCCAGAGCCACCTTGGTTTCGCCCTAAACGTGCCTTTTGCAAATGTTTCAAAGCGCGCGCGAGATTACCGAATCTACTATAACGATTCACTTGCTGAGTTTGTTGGCACGATTTGCGAAATTGATGTTTTGCGGTTCGAATATCGATTTTGACCACTTATGGGGAATTTATTGTAATCATTCCCCGCATTCGAACCGGCTTTGTTCTTAAAATAGAAACAGTGCCTTGTTTTCTCCGTTTTTCAGCCCTTTGGCGGCCTTGGCTGAGGTGTCTAAGTCTAGGTGCTGCTAAGTCGTTCTGCTGCCCCTGGAACGACGCATCTTTTGGGAATTGAAAAATGTTAGATTGGAATACACAGGCGTCACAAAGTGCGCCGCACCTTATGCCTTCAGTTGAAGCAACTGGAATCCTTGTTGGCACATCTATTGCCACATCTTTTGGCTGGCGCCCTATCGAAGCAATCTGCTGCGGCGATATGGTGTTAACCTTTGATCATGGTTTTCGTTCGGTTGTCGGTGTCCGACGCGTTCTTCTTTGGGACGGTCGCGGTGAATGCCCTAAAGCTTTGCGTTCGGTACGCATCGGCGCAAACGTTCTTGATAACACGCAAGACGTTGATGTTCTGCCCGAGCAAGGCATCATGGTTGAGAGCGACGCAGCGGTTGATTACCGCGGTGACCCTTTTGCAGTTCTGATGCCACGTTCTATGGAAGCCTATGGGTTTGCGGACATTGTTGAACAGAGCCTGCCTATTGAAGCGGTTGTTCTTGAGTTCGAAGATGACGAGGTTGTTTACGGACAATCCGGCCTACACTTTCACATCCCCAAAGCGGGCGATCTGTTCGTCGAAGTGGACCCAGCGCTTCAGTACAAAGTGCTGAACACAGAAGAGACGTTCGAGCTTCTTGAAGATCTCAACGCAGCGCACCAGCAGCAATAAGCGCTTAACTTCAGTTCCCAAAACGTGAAAAGGGCCCGCAGATTGCGAGCCCTTTGTCATTCTGAGTGATCGCTGGCTCTAGGGTACGCTCAGCGCGCGGTAATCTGAATCACTTCATAAGGGTTCAGGGACACATTGATGACCGGAGACCGATAGACGAAATCGGTCAACTGAGCGCGCGTGTCATGTTCGTTCAAATAATACGTCTCGCCATCAATCTGCACCGATAGCGCGTCAACGCGCCCCTCGCTGGGATCCCAGATTTGGCCGTCTGACGTCGCACGGTCATACCCAATTTGGACTCCCTCCGCCGAGCTGAAGCCGGGGATGATTTCTCTGAGGTCCACCGTAAAATTCTCTTGGGCGGTCGTGTTGCTGCCAAAGTAGAACACAAACTCGCCATCGCGCTCGTAGGCTGCAATCTCCATGCCGTTCTCGACGCTTTCAATATCGAGCTTGATAAGCTCCGTACCGGGCAGAGCTTCGGACATAAGATCGAAAATCGCACCGCGCACCGTTTCAACCACTCGGCCCTGTGCGTCGGTTTCAACGACGCCATCATCGTCAGGTCCACCCAGATCGTTTGTAGTATTGTGGACAATCGGCCAGACTTGGGCACTGTCGACCCCCAGCTCGATCATGTTTTCCACCATTTCCACATGGATCGCCATACTGCGCAACCCATTGCAAGTACAGTTGCCCATTTTCAGGTTCCATTCGGTAATGTGAAAATCCAAGTCCTGGCTGAAGCGGCTTTGCCAGACGTCGAAGTCCACATCCATGTACCTGATTTCGCCAGAATTATTCTCGAAAGGGATCGGGGATTTGTTCCAGTAGTAATGCTCGACAACCCCGTCAATCTCCGCAAGTGTCGAAGTGCTGAACTGATCAATGATTGTGTTATTGGCCGCTGTTAGACGATCAATGAAACCAGCGCTGCTGCGTGAAGAGGTGTATTCGGACTCATTATAGGTCGATGCCATTTGAACGATGATATCGGCCTCTTCGACACCTGCGGCGTCCATACCGCTAGCGAGCGCTTGCACTGCGATGTTGGCACGCTGGCCATATTCGGTCTCGCCCATGAAGGCCCAGTATTCATTTCCAATCTCAAAGGCCGAAATTTTGTCGCCATATTCTTGCATGACCAATTCCGCCCAGGTGTCTAGATCGTCACCATAGCTGGACAGGGGAGTTGTGGTCGGGATCGTCAGAATGACATCGGCATCAATGCGATCCATGAAAGCCTTCAGTTCAGGGCGTAGATCACCCTCTGTTGTCAACTGGGTGATATCAAGCGTATCCAAACCGTCCACATCCCCAGGGTCCATCTCTGCTTGACCTGCTGGAAAGCGGACACCGTCGATTTCAAAAGCATCCATTGCACTATTGAAAGTGTCGGTCGGTATGCCATCATCAGTGTGCACCGAATAGACCGCATTTGCACCGAACAAATCATTCGGGACGATTAGGCCGGTCCGTACGATTTCATTAGGCTCATCGGGTTCGATGGGTCTGATTGTTGCATCAGCGTCATCAGCCTGAAGGGTTTCACTGTTTTCGGTTTCAAATGCAATATCGTCGGAACCCGAAGAGTCGAACATCAACAGAAGCAACGGTAATAATAGGAGAATTGCTATACCCATCTGAACGGTTCCGCGTCTGAGTCTTCTGAACATTTCTAACGTGGGTTGATGGGGCTAATGCTGCAAGTTTCTAAAATGCAGACCTGAAACTGCAAATATGCAGATCTCTGAATTTAATAACTGAATGCTGCCAAAATTCAGAGCAAACTGACAAAATCAGCCTGTGCCAAGACTGGTGCTGCCCAGACAAACTACCTATGAAAAGCAAATAGGGCGCACCGAAATGCGCCCTATTGTACTGGATTTGAAGTCAATCAGGCCACTGCGGCTTTTTCGTTGCCAAACCGTCCATAGAAACTTTGGTTTTTTGCTGCCATTTCGCGTAGCAAATCAGGGCATTTGAAACGCTGACCGAACTGCGCTTCGAGCTGATCACAACGCTCCGCCGCATAAGCAGACCCGAGCATGTCGAGCCAGCTCAGCGGACCACCGGACCAAGGCGCAAAGCCCCAACCCAAGATCGCGCCAACATCGCCTTCGCGAATGTCCATGAGCACGCCTTCTTCCAGCGCGCGCACAGCTTCCAAACACTGCGAGAACATCAAACGGTGCTGCACATCGATCAGGCTAGGTTGCTCGTCAGACACGGGGAACTTGTCGCGCAGACCCGGCCAGATGCCGACGCGCTTGCCTTTGTCGTCATACTCGTAATAGCCCGCGTTCGCCTTGCGACCCATGCGGCCCTGATCGAAGAGATAGAACAGAACGTCATCCGCAGCCCCCGCGTCATAGGCATTGCCCAACGCTTCTTTCGTGGCTTTCGCGATCTTCACACCTAGGTCAATCGATGTCTCATCGTTCAACTGCAAAGGACCAACAGGGAAACCAAGCTGACGCGCGGCGTTGTCGACCAGCGCGGGTTCTACACCTTCGCCAACCATGCGCACGCCCTCGTTAATGTAGGGAATGATACAGCGGTTTGCGTAGAAGAAACGCGCGTCGTTCACAACGATTGGCGTCTTGCGGATCTGGCGCACATAGTCGAGCGCTTTGGCCACCGCGCGATCCCCTGTTTCAGCGCCTTTGATGATTTCCACCAGCAGCATTTTCTCAACGGGTGAGAAGAAGTGAATGCCGATGAACTGCTCTGGACGCTTGGACGCTTTCGCGAGGTCACTGATCGGGAGCGTCGAGGTGTTGGAGGCAAAGATGCAATCCTCTGGGATCACCGCTTCGACCTTGGCAGTGATTTCTGCCTTGACCTTCGGGTCCTCGAACACTGCTTCGATGATTAGGTCCGCACCCTCAAGAGCGTTCAGATCAGTGGTCGCAGTGATCAGATTCAAAAGTGCGTCTTTCTTCTCAGGCGTCGCTTTCTTGCGCGCGATGCCTTTGTCCATGAAGCTTTCAGAATAGGCTTTGCCCTTGTCGGCTGCTTCTTGGCTCTGGTCGATCAGTACGACTTCCATGCCTGCTTGTGCAGAGACTAGCGCGATGCCTGCACCCATCATGCCCGCACCTAAAACGCCAATCTTTTTAACACGTTGGTCAGGCACATCCGCAGGACGCACAGCGCCCTTTTCAAGCGCTTCTTTGTTGATGAACAAAGAGCGGATCATCGCAGAGGAAGAGGGGTTCATCAGGATATTGGTGAACCAACGTGCTTCTATCTTTAACGCTGTGTCGAAAGGGACAAGCGCGCCTTCATAGACCGCGCTGAGCAATGCTTTCGCAGCGGGAAACGCGCCTTGGGTCTTGCCGTTTACCATTGCAGAGGCACCGACAAATGTCATGAAGCCAGCCGGATGATAGGGCGCGCCGCCGGGCATCTTGTAGCCCTTCGCGTCCCAAGGTTTCAGCAAGTCTGCGTCTTTGGCAGAGAGCACCCAAGCACGTGCGTCAGCCATTGGATCAGCGCTGACTTCGTCGATCATACCAGCAGCTTTCGCCTTGGCAGGGTTCAACAATTTGCCCTCTAGCAGGAACGGTGACGCCGCCATCGCGCCCATTTTGCGCACGAAACGCGTGGTGCCACCAGCGCCGGGGAAGATACCGACCATGATTTCTGGCAGGCCGATTTTGGCCTTTGGATTGTCCGCGCAAAAGCTGCGGTGCGTACAAAGTGGCAGCTCAAGGCCAATGCCAACAGCCGTGCCTGGAAGCACAGAAGCAATCGGCTTGCCGCCTTTGTTGGTCTTGGGGTCCATGCCCGCGCGCTCGATTTTGCGCATCAGCGTGTGGATTTGCATGATGCCCTCGAACAGACCTTTTGCAGCATCCTCGCCAGCGGCGGCTTTCATGTCTGCAAGCACGTTCAAGTCCATTCCGCCCGCAAAGCTGTCAGGCTTGCCGGACGTGAGGATAATACCCTTGACGGTCTCATCACCTAGCGCGTCGTCGATATGCGCCTCGAGGTCGATGAAACCCTGTTGGTTCATCACGTTCATGGTCTTGCCAATGGCATCCCATGTGATTGTGGCGATGCCATCGGCATCTTTGATCATAGTAAAATCGGTCATGTATCTCTCCTGATACGCGAAGGGCTGCTCATTGGCGCGCTCTTGGCGGCAAAGGGTTTCTTTTTCTGCGAAGCGGTCGAGGCAATTTCGCTTTTGATTTGGTCTAGCATTTCGGCAGGGTCCGCGGCTTTGAGGGTCACATGTTTGTGGTAGTCAAAGCGTTGACGATCCATGGCAGAGCCGGGATCACCCTCAAGCCGAAACACGATATCGTGGCTGGATGTGTAGAGCCGGATCAACTCGCCTTCATAGATGTTCACTATTTCGAGCACATCAAAACCGCTCGCAACTGCAAGAGCTTTGATCGCTACAAAAGGATGTGCATCTCCTATGGGGCGGTTTTGATCCATCTGCTTGTGTTACACTCGCTCGATGATCGTGGCAGCGCCCATGCCGGACGCGATGCAAAGCGTGGCAAGGCCAACGCCTTTGCCTGTGCGCTCTAGCTCGTCCAAAAGCGTGCCGATGATGATCGCGCCCGTCGCACCCAATGGGTGACCCATCGCGATAGAACCGCCGTTCACGTTGACCTTGTCGTGATCCACATTGAACGCCTGCATAAATCGCATAACGACAGAGGCGAAGGCTTCGTTCACCTCAAAAAGATCGATATCAGAGATGCTCATGCCGTTGTCCGCGAGGATCTTCTCGGTCACAGGAACAGGGCCTGTGAGCATGATCGTCGGGTCTGTGCCAATCTTCGCCGTCGCACGGATTTTTGCGCGTGGCTTAAGGCCATGACGAATGCCGAACTCTTTGTTACCGATCAAAACAGCTGCTGCACCGTCTACGATACCGGACGAGTTACCTGCGTGGTGGATGTGATTGATCCGCTCAAGATGTGGGTATTTCATCAGCGCGATCTTGTCGAAACCGGGCATGACTTCGCCCATCGCTTGGAACGCAGGATTGAGCGAGCCAAGGCTTTGCATGTCCGTCTGTGGACGCATGTATTCGTCATGCTCAAGAATCGGAATGCCGTTTTGATCGTTGATGCCGATCACAGCCTTGCTAAAACGGCCTTCGTCCCAAGCAACCTTGGCGCGGCGCTGGGATTCAACCGCGAGCGCGTCTGCTTCGTCGCGTGTGAAACCATATTCTGTTGCGATAATGTCGGCAGAGATACCTTGCGGTACAAAGTACTGATCCATCGCGATGCTTGGATCGACTGCAATTGCAGCACCGTCGCTGCCCATTGCAACACGGCCCATCATCTCTACGCCGCCTGCGATATAGCCGTCGCCTGCGCCGCCTTTGACTTGGTTCGCGGCGAGGTTAACGGCTTCCATGCCGGACGCGCAAAAACGGTTGATCGCGAGACCCGGGATGCGTTCATCGAGATCGGAGGCGAGCACGGCAGAACGCGCAAGACAGCCGCCTTGCTCCATCACTTGCGTGACGTTGCCCCAGATCACATCTTCGACGGCGTGGCCGATCAGATTGTTGCGCTCTTTAACTGCGTTTAACGTTTGCGCAGAAAGGCGCAGCGATGTGACTTCATGCAAAGCGCCGTCTTTGCGGCCCTTGCCGCGCGGTGTGCGCAACGCGTCATAGATATAAGCTTCGGTCATTTATAGGCTCCTGTTTTGAGCAAGTATTGCGTCAGCGGCGTCACGCAGCTGTCTGAGTTCTGTTCGGTCTAATTTGATGAAGGCATTATTGCCGCCACTTTTAATTCTTAAGGCTACGTTCTGGGTTTCCTCGACGTCCCAAATGGTGAGGCGTTTTGTGATCTGATGCTTTCGCCCAAAACGACCGCCGAAAAAGAGCTTTTGCAGCCAACCCCACATGTTTCTAAGCGCGGTCAGCAGGGCTGCCGGGCATTAAATCATATGGGTGTTTCCAGCCTGGTGTCTGCTCGATCCGTGTGAGCCAAGCATCGATATGGGGCCAGTCCGCGCGGTCGAAACCGAAGGGTTCTGGGTAAAACAAGTAGCCGCAGCATGAGATGTCCGCGACCGTGATTGCGTTGCCGACGATCCAGTTTTTGTCCGCAAGGTGGTCATTGAGCACAGCGTAAGCTGCTTTGAGACGTCCTTGGTGAAAGGCGATGACTTCTTTGGGGCGTTTGTCTTCTGGCAGGAAATTCATCAAGAATCGGGTTGGGCCTGCGACCGAGCTTAGCTTGTGATTGTCCCAGAGCACCCAACGCAAGACTTCGCGGCGTTCTTCAGGAGTAGATCCTGTAAGCTTTTGGCTGAGATGAACGACGTAGTCTTGGATCGCGCCGGACTGCGTGATGGTGTAGTCGTGATCCGTGTCAACGAGCGCTGGAACCTCGCCCATCGCGTTGACGTTGGATTTGAAAGCGTCCGAACGTGCTTCGCCACCAAAGAAATCAACGTAGACAGCCTCCCACGCCAGACCTGATAATTCCAAAGTCAGCGCGGCTTTGTAAGCGTTACCGCTTTCGCCAAAACAATAGAGCTTCAATGTCATACGTATGATCCTTTTTGAGAGAGCAGACTGGGGGTTTCACACCCCCAGACCCCCGTGAAGTTTATTTAGAAAGATGAAGGGGGTCGTTTACGCCCCATTAAGGTTAACGCGTTAGCTTTGGTGCGGCATGGCAGACTGGAGAGTTGAGCCTTGTGAAAGGTGAAGCCCCATCGCCCTGCGCAGGTGCCGCCTAGCGAGACTGCGAGGCGGGTGATGGGGTGAACTATCATCGCTTCATCTTTCAAAATAAACTTCTCCCAGGCGGTCGAGATCAAGACGCGCTATTACTTACTTAAAACTACGAGCGATCAACTCTTTCATGATCTCGTTGGTTCCACCGTAAATCCGCTGTACGCGGGCATCAGTCCACATCTCAGCGACGGCATATTCCTGCATGAAACCGTAGCCACCATGAAGCTGTAAGCATTCATCAAGAACTTCGCCTTGCGTGTCGGTTAGCCAGTATTTTGCCATTGCAGCTTTTTCGACAGTGAGTTCGCCTTTGAGGTGTTCCGCGATGCATTCATCCAAGAATGCACGCGCGACGGCTGTTTTGGTTTGGCATTCCGCTAACTTGAATCGCGTGTTCTGGAACTGCATAATTGGACCGCCAAAAGCCTGACGTTCTTTGCAATACTCAATCGTGCGTTCGACGGCGCCTTCCATGGCACCAACGGCACCACAGCCGATGATCAAGCGCTCTTGTGGGAGCTGCTGCATCATCTGATAAAAGCCTTGGTTCTCCTCGCCGCCGAGGATGTTTTCTGGCGCAATCTCTACATTGTCAAAAAATAGTTCAGATGTGTCCGCCGCATGCGCACCGATTTTGTCGAGATTGCGACCGCGCGCGAATCCTTCAGCGCCCTCTGTTTCGACGATTACCAAAGATGTGCCTTTAGAGCCTTCGGAAGGGTCTGTCTTCGCAGCAACCACGATCAAGTTGGCGTGCTGGCCGTTGGTGATAAAAGTCTTTTGACCCGTGAGACGATACGAGTTGCCCTCTTTGATCGCGCGGGTCTTGATCGCTTGTACGTCAGAGCCGCCAGAGGGCTCGGTCATCGCCAATGCGCCGACCAATTCGCCGGAGATCATCTTTGGCAATAGGCGTTTCTTTTGCTCTTCGGTGCCGCATTGCAGAATGTAATGCGCAACGATGCCAGAGTGGATGCCGTGGCCCCAACTCGCCAGATTGGCGCGGGATGCCTCTTTGAGGATCACCGCTTCGTGGCCAAAATCGCCGCCGAGACCGCCGTATTCTTCGGGAATAGAAGGGCAGAGCAAGCCAAGATCGCCAGCTTCTTTCCAGGTCTCGATGTCCATCTGGCCCTGTTTGCGCCATTTGCCGTACTTGGGGGCCCATTCGGTGTTGATGAAGTTCGATGTCATCTCTGCGAGCATCTTGTGCTCGTCCGTCATCCAATGGCTCATAGTAATCTCCCCATTACCGTTTGCGCGCGTCTAGGTCTGCGTTGAACAACCGCAACCGGTGCGGCAGGTTTTCGGCATCTGTGACGCTGTCGAAGTTTTCAAATAGAAAAGACAGCGCTTCTCCGTCGTCCAGTCCTGCTTCGCTCGAAAACCGTTTTAGGCGGCGATAGCCGTCCTCTGTCATAGAGACCGGAAAACGACGAGTGAGGCGAAACCGTTTTGGCAAAGCGTGTCCTTTTCGTAAGGTGCGTGGTTCTTCACGCACCCTCCCTTATCAGAAGTTAGCCGCGTCCAGCGCCATCACTGTATCCGCACCGCTTTGGATGCGTGTCAGATGCAAAGCCGTCGCAGGCAGTTGACGTGCCATATAATAACGCCCCGTCGTCAGCTTCGTCTCGTGGAACGCTACGTCGGATGTGCCACTCGCAAGAGCTTCGCGCGACGCTTTGGCCATACGCGCCCACATCAGACCAAGGCAAACATGACCAAACATGTGCATGAAATCATTCGAGCCAGCCAGCGCGTGGTTCGGGTTTTTCATACCGTTTTGCATGAAATACATGCCCGCAGCCTGAAGATCTTTGGACGCAGCTTTCAGGGGTTCAATAAAATCAGCATCATATGCTTCATCCTGACCTGAGTTGTCTTTGCAGAACGTCTTTACCAGATCGAAGAAAGCCATCACATGCTTGCCGCCGTCTTGTGCCAATTTACGGCCTACGAGATCAAGTGCTTGAACGCCATTCGCGCCTTCATATATCATCGCAATGCGGGCATCGCGCGTATATTGGGACATGCCCCATTCTTCGATGTAGCCGTGACCGCCGTAGACTTGCTGGGCTTTAACAGTCATGTCGTAACCTTGATCGGTCAAGAAGCCCTTAATTACGGGCGTCAAAAGGGACACGAGACCATCGGCGTCTTTGTTTCCGGAACGATGCGCGTCATCGATCATTGTCGCACCCCACAAAAGAAACGCGCGCGCGCCCTCTGTAAAGCTTTTCTGATCCATTAAAGAACGGCGAATATCGGGGTGTACGATCAACGGATCAGCTGGGCCTTCGGGATTTTCGGTACCTGTAACAGCGCGACCTTGCAGACGGTCCTTCGCGTAATCAACCGCGTTTTGATAGGCCGCGTCCGCTTGCGCGAGACCTTGCATGCCAACACCCAAACGCGCTTCGTTCATCATTGTGAACATCGCGCGCATGCCTTTGTGCTCGTCGCCCAAAAGGTAGCCCGTCGCTTCGTCATAGTTCATCACACAAGTGGAGTTGCCATGGATGCCCATCTTTTCTTCGATAGAGCCAACCGCGACGCCATTGCGCGCACCCAAGGAGCCATCGTCGTTCACGTTGAACTTCGGCACGATGAAGAGCGACACGCCTTTGATGCCCTCTGGGCCACCCTCGATTTTGGCGAGAACCAAATGGATGATGTTCTCGGCCATGTCGTGCTCACCCGAAGAGATGAAGATCTTTTGACCTGTAATCTTGTAAGAGCCGTCTTCCTGAGGCGCGGCTTTCGTGCGCATCAGGCCGAGGTCTGTGCCGCAGTGTGGCTCTGTCAGGTTCATCGTGCCTGTCCATTCACAGGACACCATGTTTGGCAGATATTTGTCTTTCTGCGCGTCTGTTCCATGCGCCAAGATGGCGGAAGCTGCGCCATGGGTCAGGCCCTGATACATCGTGAACGCTTGGTTGGAGGCAGAGAACAATTCGCCCACGGCTGTGCCCATGATGGCTGGCATATTTTGGCCACCATACTGCTCTGGCATATCCAGACCGGGCCAGCCGCCTTCTTTCACTTGCTCAAACGCTGCTTTGAAACCTGTTGGCGTGCGCACAACGCCATTTTCTAAGGTACACCCTTCGGTGTCACCGATTGTGTTCAGTGGCTGAAGCACATCAGAGGCAATCTTGCCCGCTTCTTCAAGGACAGCGCCTGTGAAGTCTGCTTCCAACTCGTCGTAGCCCGGGATTCCAGACTCTGTTGCTTTCAAAACATCGTGGATGATGAACTGAAGATCTTTAGTTGGGGCTGTATAGCGAGGCATGGGCCACTCCCTAGTAGGTCAAAAACTGTGGTTTCGTATTTCTTATCTGGTGTCGCTGTTCAAACGGGTCTGACAGCAAGGTGTAGAAACGGCCGTGTTATTCGGCCGCTTTTCGTGCTTGGTTCATGGAGCTGACGATTTTCTCGCCCCATTTGATCTGCTCACGCAAATCATCGATTGCACTGTCGAGTTCGTCGCGTTGACCGATTAGATCGTTCAGACGGTCATGCGCGATTTCGAGTGTGCGGTTCATTTGCGTGTGCTGCTGATCGCCCACATGGTACAGGTCGAGCAGTTGGCGGATTTCCTCAAGGCTGAACCCAAAGCGCTTGCCGCGCAGGATCAACTTAAGGCGCGCACGGTCACGTTTGGTGAACAGGCGCTTCTGGCCGTCCCGCTTGGGGAACAGCAATTCTTTTGACTCATAAAAACGCAAAGTGCGCGGCGTCACATCGAAAGTGTCGCACATTTCACGAATGGTCATTTGTGTCTCAGTCGGTTGCATAATCTCTCACTCATCCTGGCGTTCATGTGTGATCACCTGGGCGTTAGAATCATCGTTACAATGAATGCTCAGGTTTACGTAGTAGGTACGTTACGTCAATTAAAGGTTTACGTAACTTACACCAGCGTAATGCACTAGATGGGTTAGAAAAGAACGGGGAACAACCGTAAGAATGCGTCAAAATCGCCTAAAAATTGTATTTAAAGGACTATAAAAGCGCTTTGAAGGCCAGCTATTGCAGCTTGTTCAAGGTTTGTTGACGTAGAGAGCGCAGTTCTTTGATTGCGTCTCCAAGTTGTAGCGCTTGGTCTTCAAGCTCGACCAACTGGCGATCGGCCATTTCCACAAATGCGGTGCGCTGGGCGTCAGTGCCTTCATTTTCATAGATTTTTAGCCACTGACGAATTTCTTCAAGTTTGATGCCAAACTTGCGCCCACGCAGAATCAGCGTCATCCGCGCGCATTCGCGCGAACTATAAAACCGCGATCGCCCTTCACGTTCAGGCTCGAGCAGTTCTATATATTCATAATAGCGTAAAGTACGCGGCGTCACATCAAAACGCGCGCACATTTCTTTAAAACTGAGCCTGACTTCGGACATTCTTAGCACTCCTGACCCTAACGTTAGGCCTGCTGCGCGCGAAGGGCAACCACTGGACTTGCCCCTGTGTGCGATTGACGCTCATAAAGGGGCCAAGCCGCGAGGAGCCGGATATGTCAGAGCGCAAAGCGCAATTTGCAAAACAGTTCATCAATGCGATTCCGCACGCGGGCGCGCTTGGGATGGAGTTGACGCAGATTGGAGACGGTAAAGCAGAGATCTCTATGCCTTATGATCCAAAGCTGGTGGGGGACCCCAAGACGGGGGTTATCCATGGCGGCGCGGTGTCTGCGTTAATGGACACCTGTTGTGGGGCCGCGGTGATGAGCCATCCGGATGCGCCAGCGGGCACAGCCACGATTGATTTACGCATTGATTATATGCGCCCAGCGACGCCCGGACACAGCATTCGCACGCAAGCGGAATGTCACCACATCACCCGCTCTGTCGCGTTCGTGCGTGCCGTTGCGCTTGATGAAGACGACGACAATCCCGTCGCAATGGCCACTGGCACATTCACTGTGGAGGGTCGCTAAGATGGCGCGCAAACACCCTGAACCGGTCCAAGACGTCAAAAAACGCCGAGACGCAGCTTTGAGTGCTTTGGTCGGTGGTGTGCCCTATATTCAATTCTTAGGAATCCGATTTGATCGGCGCGGTGACGAGCTAACAGCGCTTTTGCCGTTCGATGAAAAACTTATCGGCAACCCGTTTCTGCCAGCCATTCACGGCGGCGTCACGGCGGCGTTCCTTGAGGTGAGTGCGATTATTGAACTCAGTTGGTCGCTCTTGTGGGAAGACATTGAAAGTGGCGCGATCAGTCTTGAGGATCTGCAAGCAGGGACGCTGCCGCGTTTGCCCAAGACGATTGATTTTACCGTTGATTACATGCGCTCTGGCTTGCCGCGTGATGCATATGCACGTGCACGCGTGACACGGTCCGGTCGGCGCTACGCCTCGGTTCAAGTCGAAGCGTGGCAGGACAATCATGATCGCCCCTTTGCCCATGGCGCTGCACATTTTTTGATGCCGAGACGTGAGAGCGAGTGAGCGAAACGCTCCAACTTACTCATAGACGTGTCCTGACAGTCGCACTTCCTGTTGTGCTTTCGAACGCGACGGTTCCCATTCTAGGCGCAGTCGATACAGGCGTTGTCGGTCAAATGGGGCTCGCGGCGCCCATCGGTGCTGTCGGGATTGGCGCGATTGCGTTGACGGCAATTTATTGGATCTTCGGGTTCTTGCGCATGGGAACCGCGGGCTTCACCGCGCAAGCCCATGGGGCAGGGCGCAAGGGCGAAGTCGCCGCGTTATTGTCGCGCGCGATGATCATTGGTCTGTGCGCTGGCTTTATGATCGTGGCGTTGCAATTTCCGCTGATGTGGCTCGCTTTACAAACTGCCCCTGCGAGTGCCGAGGTCGAGACGATGGCGCGCAGTTACATGGGCATCCGTATCTACGGCGCACCTGCGGCAATTGGCATTTATGCGCTGACGGGGTGGATGATTGGTCTAGGGCGGACGCGTTCGGTTCTGATCGTGCAGCTTTGGATGAACGGGCTCAACATTGTGCTCGATCTTTGGTTTGTGCTGGGACTTGAGTGGGGTGTCGAGGGTGTCGCGATTGCCACGCTTATCGCAGAATGGAGCGGTTTGCTGCTGGGGCTTTGGCTGTGTCGCGATGCGTTAAACACGCCCGCATGGAAGGACTGGCCCCGTGTGTTCGAGCGCGCGCAGATGGTGCGCTTTGCCCGCGTAAACCGTGATATCCTGCTTCGCTCTGTCATGCTGCAAGGCATCTTTATGAGTTTCGTTTTCCTTGGGGCGCGCTTTGGTGATGTAACTCTTGCCGCGAACCATGTGCTTTTGCAGTTCCTTGAAATCACCGCTTACGCAATGGATGGCTTTGCGATTGCTGCGGAAACTTTGGTGGGCCAAGCCTTGGGCGCTCGCAGCGTTGCGCGTGTGCGGCGTGCAGCATTGATGACGAGCTTTTGGGGTTTGATAAGTGTGATCCTTACAGCCAGCGCGTTTGCATTCTTTGGCCCTTGGATCATTGATTTGATGACCACCGCCCCTGATGTTCGGATCGAAGCGCGCGCGTATCTGCCATATATGATCGCTGCACCTTTGGTGGGATGTGCTGCTTGGATGCTGGATGGCATATTCATCGGTGCGACGCGCAGCGCGGACATGCGCAATATGATGGCTTTGTCTGCCGTCATATACGTGATCGCGCTGCTTATCTTGATGCCGATGATCGGCAATCACGGTCTGTGGGTCGCGCTGCTGATTTCCTTCGTCGCGCGTGGCATCACGCTCGGCGTGCGCTACCCATCACTGGAGCGCGCCGCCGCTTAAAGCCAATCGCCGCGCTTGCTGCCAATCGCGTCTTTGACCTGCGCATGCCCATCTTTTTCAAGCAATTTGTCCAAGCCACGTACGATATCGCTCGCAAGAGAAAGGCCGCCATAGACCAGCGCCGTATAGAGCTGTACAGCCGACGCGCCGGCGCAAATCTTGGCGTAAGCTTGCTCTGCGTTGCTCACGCCGCCGACGCCAATAAGGGGGAGTTTGCCCTCTGTGAGTTCAGACATTTTCGCCAGAACGTGCGTTGAGCGTTCAAACAAGGGTGCACCTGAAAGGCCGCCCATTTCGCCCTTTTGCGGGCTGTGCAGTCCCTCGCGCGAGAGGGTTGTGTTTGTTGTGATGATGCCTTGAACGCCAGTAGAAAGCGCAACCTCGGCAATCTCAGAAAGCTCAGGATCACTGAGATCAGGCGCTATTTTAAGGAAAACGGGGATCGGCTTGGCAAGCAGCGCACGCGCCTCCATTACGCCGTTCAAAAGCGCGGTGAGCGCGGCAGAGCCTTGCAAGTCGCGTAGCTTTTCGGTGTTGGGCGAGCTGACGTTTACTGTTGCGAAATCCACATGCGCGCCGCAATGGCTGAGCACTTTGGCAAAATCGCTTGCGCGGTCGTCGCTGTCTTTGTTCGCGCCCAGATTCAGGCCGAGCACCATATCTTTGGGTCGCTGCGCGAGGCGTGCACCGATCGCGTCCATCCCTTGATTGTTAAAACCAAATCGATTGATTGCCGCTTTGTCTTCGCTCAGGCGGAATAGGCGTGGTTTTGCATTGCCTTCTTGCGGACGCGGTGTTGCGGCACCGACTTCTATGAAACCGAAACCGGATTTGCTGAGACCGCTCAACGCTTGGGCGTTTTTATCAAACCCCGCTGCGAGCCCGATGGGGTTGGCGAGCGGCAAACCCGCAAGTTCACATTTCAGCCGCGCGCTGGTGATTGTTCCCGGCGCAGGGGCAAGGCCGGTTTGCAACGCTTTGATCGCAAGGCCATGTGCCTGCTCGGGGTCCATTTTGCGAAGGGCTTTCAGGCCAACTTGCTCTAGAATTTGCTTCATCCGAAAGTTGCTCCGTCGTCTAAGCCGTTGGTTCGTATGAGACGGGATGTAAGCACCGCCGCTTGGCGATGCACGACGGCCAGTTGATAATCTGGCGCGGTTACCATTTCGAGAAACGCGTGTGCTGTTGGGTAGCGTGCAATGAACATTGCATCCCATCGCTCGTTCTCTGGGCCAATCAATGTGGTTTCAAATCCGCCACGCCACAGGATCGAACCGCCGACGCACTTTAATATCGCAGCTGTCTCTCGACCGTAGTTTGCATAGGCCTCTGCACCGCTCAGACCTTGGTCGGCAAGCGTATGATCGTTAGGATACTCAGCTGTATCGCGAAAACGCACCAGATTGAGCATTTCGATCGGTGCGTCGCGATTGAGGTTTTTAAACGCTTCGAATTGTGCGCGGGTCGGGTCGAGATGAATGTCGTTCATTCCAGACCTGCGGGGAACTGATGTTTGCCGTTCACAAGCGGCAAAGGCTGGGCCCATTCGACGTCTTCGAGGCGCAGTTCACGGTAAAGATGCGGAAAATCAGCATCCCCACGTGAGACTTCCCACTTCAAGGCATCACCCATCGCATCGGCGTCGCAGCCAAGCAGGAAGAGGCCATCAACACCTGAGAAATGCTTGTCTGCCGTTTCTTGCGCTTGCACGGCTGTCGAGAAATGGACATATCCGTCGGCCACATCAATCGGTGCGCCTGAGGTGACTTTGTTTTTGCGAAGCTGCGCCCATTCGTCAGCGCGAAAGATTTTGTAAATTTTCATGGGAGCCGTGATGCGATAAGCGAACAGCTTGGTCAAGGTTGCGTTTCTAATGCGCGCCACAGCACGTCGAAATCTTCCCCGTTTTCAACACGGCGCACCAAGTCCTGTAGAACTCCAATGCCGTCTGTGTCGGCCACGGCTTTCACCAAGGTCCACGCGGCGCTATAATTCTGCTGCCACGTTTCGGCACTGTTGAGTTTTCTCCACTCTTTTAAATTGCGCGCATTTTTGATGTGATTGGGCTTGGCAACAAAGCTCAACCGCGTGTCTTGCGAAATGTAGCTCGCCAGCCCTTCATCAAACCACTGAGGGAACTTCGGATTGTAGATGTCGCGAAGCCCCATAGTTCTGTGCAACTCGGAGTGCACCAGCTCATGGGTAATGATCGAAACATTCAATCCGCGTGGGCTGATGAAGTTGAAGCGAGACCCATAGTTCAAGCCGCGCGTGCGCAACCCGAACCGCTCGGCGCAGGCTGTTGTCGTACAAAATATATGGCGTGGGTTCGTGGTGAGAGGGCCGAAAAATTCGGCGGCTTGCAGTCGCGCGGCGCTCATCAACGCCAAATGTATAGGCGCTTTGTCAGGGGCGTCGCTGTATGTGTTTGGGGCAATCTTATGCAGGCCAAACAGCAACGGCGTTAAGGCCCGGTGTGGACCGGGCAAGGCAGCATATGCCGCAGTAGCACTGAGTAAGAGTACAGCGAGGCCAATTCGGATCCATCTAAACATAGCTTAAGATTTGGGCACGGGGGCCTGTGGTTTCAAGCTTAGCGTAACGTCCGCCTTTGACTTGAGACGAGCAAAGCGCTTTGATGCGACTCGACGGTTCAACACAAAAGGGATTTCACCATGCTCACGCGTTTATTGACAGGGGCGGCAAGCCTCGCGCTTACCGCTGGGATCGCATCGGCCGACTATTCGCTGACGATTCTGCACACCAATGATTTTCACGCACGCTTTGAGCCGATCAGCAAATATGACAGCGGATGCGGCGAAGAAGACAACGCAGAGGGTAAATGCTTTGGCGGCTCTGCGCGTCTTGTGACGGCTGTCGCCGAGGCGCGCGCGCGTACGAACAACTCGATCCTCGTAGATGGGGGCGATCAGTTCCAAGGCACGCTGTTTTACACCTATTACAAGGGCAAGCTCGCGGCTGAGATGATGAACAAGCTCGGCTACGACGCGATGACGGTGGGCAACCACGAGTTTGACGATGGTCCAGAAGTTTTGCGCGGGTTCATGGATGCCGTCGATTTCCCAGTCCTGATGTCCAACGCGGATGTGAGCGGTGAAGAACTGCTTGCAGGCAAACTTGCGAAGTCCACTGTGATTGAGCGTGGCGGCGAGAAGCTGGGCCTAATCGGCCTGACACCACAAGACACAGATGAATTGGCCAGCCCGGGTCCGAACATCGTGTTCACAGACCCTGTGAATGCGGTTCAGGGTGAGGTTGATAAGCTGACAGAGATGGGTGTGAACAAGATTATCGTTCTGTCGCACTCTGGCTATAAAGTGGACCAAGCGGTCGCGGCGGGCACCATAGGCGTTGACGTGATTGTTGGAGGCCACTCCAACACGTTGCTCTCGAACACGAACGAGCGTGCTGAAGGAGCCTATCCCACAATGGTCGGTGAAACGGCGATTGTTCAGGCCTATGCCTACGGCAAATTTCTGGGTGAATTGAACGTCACGTTCAATGACGCAGGTGAGATTACCGAAGCCAAAGGTGAACCGATCATCGTTGATGGTGGCGTTGCAGAGGACGCAGCGACGAAAGCCCGGATCATGGAAGCGGCCGCGCCGTTGGAAGAGATCCGCAACAAAGTGGTGGCGAATGCAGGGGCCGCGATTGAAGGGGACCGCGCAGTCTGTCGTGTGCAGGAATGTGCGATGGGCAATCTCGTAGCGGATGCAATGCTCGCACGTGTAAAGGATCAGGGCATCGAGGTCGCGATTGCGAACTCCGGTGGTTTGCGCGCCTCCATTGATGCGGGCGATGTAACGATGGGCGAAGTGCTAACTGTGCTTCCGTTCCAGAATACGCTTTCCACGTTCAAGGTCTCTGGCGAAACGCTGATGGCCGCGCTTGAGAATGGCGTGAGCCAGATGGAAGAAGTCAAAGGTCGCTTCCCTCAAGTGTCCGGCATGAGCTTTACAGTTGATGCGTCTGAAGAGGTCGGCAGCCGTGTATCGGACGTCATGGTCGGCGGCATGGCGCTTGATGTGGGCAAAATGTACGGGGTTGTGTCCAACAACTACGTGCGTGGCGGCGGTGACGGCTACAAGATGTTCCGCGATGCGCAGGATGCCTATGACTTTGGTCCCGATGTTGCGGATGTGTTGGCGGAATACTTGGCAGCGCAAGGTCCATATACGCCCTACACGGACGGTCGTATTGCTCTGAAATAAGCTAGATTGGGGCGCAGTGCTGAGGTGCTGCGCCCTTATTTTTCCCAGCGCGTGATCGCTTCACGCATGCGCAGCCCATAGCGCCGCGCTGTTTCCAAATCTCCATCGGTCAAAATTTTGTCGCCACTTTTTGGCACACTCGCGGTTACACCAACCCATGACCCATCTGTGTTGATGCCTTCGTTCTCAGGCACGACTGGCGCGCCTGTTTCAGAGTTGCCGATCCAAACCATCCCCATTTGAGATGCAAAGACAAAGAGACTGATCAAAGCGTTGAGTTTGTCGCCGGCTGGGTGCATCGCTGTTGTGAAACCGCCTGCGAGCTTGTCGCGCCATTGACCTGTGTCCCAACGGCTCGCTGCGGTTTCGATGAATTGTATGAATGGCGAGGGTAATCCACCCATGTAAGTGGGCGCTCCCATAACGATAGCGCTGGCTTGATCCAGGCTTTGCCATTCGGCATCACTGAGTTTCGTGACGTCGAGGACCTGACCTTTGCCGCCTGTTGCTATAGAGTCTGCCATAGCGCGTGTGTGGCCGTCAGCGGAATAAGTGACGATGCAAAGGGTCATGGTGTTGGGCTTTCATAAGTTTGGGGGGCCATATTCTTTAACAAGAATATGGAAGTAGATTTTTTTGATAAAAATCTATTAGCGCGTCTTTGCGGATGTTGTAAGAAAAAGGGATGTGTGGACGTTTAGCTGTGACCTTACCCAATGATGCGATGGCGCAGCTTTTTGCGGCGCAGCCTGCGAATGATTTACCGGATGTTCCCAATTTTAACGTCTGTCCAACGACTCAAATTCACACGGTGAGCAGCGAAGACGGGCGTCGTCGACTTGCCCCCATGCGATGGGGTTTCATACCGCATTGGTATGACACACCAGCAGGTGGGCCGTTGCTTATCAATGCACGCGCTGAGACGATTGCCGAAAAACCTGCCTTTCAAGCAGCCTGTCGCGCGCGACGCTGTCTTATTCCCGCGAGTGGATTTTATGAATGGACCAAAGATGAAGAAGGCGGTCGCGATCCTTGGTACATAAAGCCCAAAGATGCAGCGCCACTGGCATTTGCCGGGATTTGGCAAGACTGGGGCAAAGAGGGCGAAACGCTACGCACATGTGCAATCGTAACAATTGCTGCCAACACAAGCATCAGCGCGATACACCACCGCATGCCAGTCATCCTAAGTGCGCAAGACTGGCCGCTCTGGCTGGGTGAACAAGGAAAAGGCGCAGCACTGCTCATGCAGCCCGCGCCAGAAAACTTGCTTATGTTCCATCGCGTAGATAGAGCGGTCAATTCGAACCGCGCTGTTGGCGCAGCTCTCATCGAGCCAATTACGACTTAGTTCGAGGACTCTGGTGCAGTGCCTTCGCCATTCTCTTCAAATGCGGCATCATCCAAGCTGAGCGGTGCGAGATCGAACGACAATTGGCCAGAAATTTCAGAATCTGCCGCGAGCGAGAAGCCAAGCGCTGTCTCTGGCGATACGGCCAGAAGATAGCTTTGACCGATGCCGAGATCGCCGCTGTCCCAAGTCGAATCGCCTGACACGACTTTCACAGTGCCGCCGTTGTTATTGACGAATTTCACAGAATCGCCGGGGACCAAATAGGTGATCTCTGGGTAGAAAGCCCCTTCTTCGATCTGGATATCATACTCTGTCGCGCTTGCGACTTGCGCAGCGCATAGGCCGAGTGCTGCGATCGAAAACATCAGTGACTTGTACATGGCATTACTCCTTTTGCGCAGGCTTCGCGCATTCTTTGGGAAATCCTTAAGTTTGAGACATGGCGAGATTGAGGCGAAACTTTGCCAAAATCGTATCGAAGGCCGCAAGCGCGCTGGCTATCGCTTTAAGACCTTCACATTTGAATGATCCAGCGACTTGACCCTCGCGAAACGCTGTCTTATGTCAGCGAAAGGTCGCGGGCGTTGTGTAATGGTTAAGACCTCAGTTTTCCAAACTGAAGATGAGGGTTCGATTCCCTCCGCCCGCTCCAAACTCCTTTGAAAAAACTACGTCAAATAGGCGCACACAGGCTTCACATGCTTGACCCGAGCACCCGGGTGAATTTAATGCGCCCAAACTGCGCGATCGAGGACACCCATGGCTGCTGAAACGACTTCAAACACAAGCCAATTGGCCCCTAATCTCACCGACGCGGAGCGCGCAAAATCCAAAGAGCTTGCAACTCTGCGCCGTTTGTGGCCATTCCTTGCGCCTTATAAGAGCTTGGTCGTCTTTGCAGGATTGGCGCTCACTTTGACGGCGCTGGTATCGCTTTTGCTGCCTTTGGCCGTGCGCCGCGTTGTGGATAATTTTGAGAGTGCGGCAGGTGGTTTGCTAGATCAGTATTTCGCTTCTGCGCTGGGCATTACAGCACTTTTGGCCGTAGGCACTGCTTTGCGCTATGCGCTGGTAACACGGCTTGGCGAACGGGTTGTTGCGGATATTCGTAAGGCTGTGTTTGATCGTGTGATTTCCATGAGCCCTCAATTTTACGAAAAAATTATGACGGGTGAGGTTTTGAGCCGGATCACGACGGATACAACTTTGATCCTGTCGGTCATCGGATCTTCCGTCTCAGTGGCGTTGCGCAATGTGTTGATCTTCATTGGGGGGTTGATCCTGATGTTGTTCACATCTGCCAAGTTGACAGGTCTTGTGTTGCTTTTGGTGCCCGCTGTCATCGTGCCGATCCTGCTGATGGGGCGGCGCTTGCGCGTGCTTAGCCGCGAGAACCAAGACTGGGTTGCGGCGTCATCCGGGAACGCTTCTGAGACGCTTGGTTCGGTGCAGACTGTGCAAGCCTTCACGCATGAAACGCAGAGCCAACACCAGTTTTCAGACTTTACTGAAAAGAGCTTTGATGCTGCACGCCGCCGCATCACAGTGCGTGCTTATCTGACGATGATTGTTATCTTCTTGGTCTTCTCTGGCGTCGTGGGCGTTTTGTGGATCGGCGCGCGGGATGTGCGTGCAGACTTGATGACCACGGGCGCATTGGTGCAGTTCGTAATCTATGCGGTGATGGTGGCAGGCGCAGTCGCGGCCCTTTCAGAGATTTGGAGCGAGCTTCAGCGCGCAGCTGGCGCAACAGAGCGTTTGGTTGAACTGCTTGATGCAGAAGATACAGTGACCGATCCGGTTGACGCACTTGAATTGGCGACCCCTGTGCGTGGTGAGATTGCATTCGAAAACGTGTCGTTCCGTTATCCAACGCGGCCGGAAACGGCGGCTTTGGATGATGTGACGCTCAATATCAAAGCGGGTGAAACGGTTGCTTTCGTTGGCCCGTCCGGTGCGGGCAAAACCACGATTATCCAGATGATCCAACGCTTCTACGACCCACAATCGGGTGTGATCCGCCTTGATGGGGTGCCGCTGATGCAGATGGAACGCGAAGCATTTCGCAAGCACATCTCGCTCGTGCCGCAAGACCCTGTGATCTTTGCCGCCTCTGCGCGCGAAAACATCCGCTTTGGACGTCCTGACGCCACTGATGCAGAGGTGGAAGCGGCGGCGAAAGCAGCGGCGGCCTATGACTTCATCGACGCTCTGCCTGATAAATTCGACAGCTATGTTGGTGAGCGCGGTGTGATGCTCTCTGGTGGTCAAAAGCAACGTATTGCGATTGCACGTGCGATTTTGCGCGACGCACCTGTGCTTTTGCTCGACGAAGCGACAAGCGCGCTTGATGCCGAAAGCGAACGCGCGGTTCAGCTGGCGGTGGATGAATTGGCGCAAGGGCGCACGACCTTGATCGTGGCGCACCGCCTTGCCACCGTAAAGAAAGCGGATCGCATTGTTGTGCTCGAAGCGGGGCGCGTTGTGGCGATAGGGACGCATGACGCGTTGGTTGCGGAGGGCGGCCTTTATGCGCGTCTAGCGCGGCTTCAGTTCACGGCTGGCGCTGACGACATCTGAATTCCCCCTTGCACGTTTTGGGCAGGCGCGCGACAGTCGGCGCAACTTATCAAGACGGGAATATAAGATGGGTTTGTGGAGTTTTGCGAAAGACGCTGGCAAGAAATTGTTCGGTGGTGATGATGCGGAGCCGTCCGTTGACGAGCTGAAGAAAGAAGTCGCGGATTTGGGTCTTGAAGCCGAAGGTCTCGATATTCAGGTTGAGGGTGACAAAGTGCGCGTTGCAGGTGTTGGCGCGGTGAGCCCGTCGATCCGTGAAAAGATCATTTTGGCAGTTGGCAACGTGACAGGTATTGGCGCTGTTGAGACGGACGAAGCAGATGACGGCGACGCCGCACCTGTGTTCCACACCGTTGAAAAAGGCGACACGCTCTGGGCAGTTGCGGAAAAAGCGATGGGCAATGGCTCAAAGTACACTGCGATTTTTGAGGCGAATAAGCCTATGCTCAGCCACCCTGACAAAATCTATCCAGGTCAAGTTCTGCGCATCCCGCAGGAAGGCGTTGAAGCGTAAATTTGCTTTGATCTGAGAGTGTTTTGAAGGAGCGGTTTTTCCGCTCCTTTTTTTATTGCAGCAAGTGCTTTGTAAGCGAGAGTAATTTTGCGATCCTTGCATCATGTTTCGCGCCAGTAACCAGCCCACCTGTAGGTGCCGTAAAAACAAAAACTTGGCCTGCATCTGGCGCAATCACGATTGCCTGCCCACCGTAGCCTTCGGCAAATTGCACTTCTTGACCTGCAAGTTTCGTGAGCCACCAACCATAACTATACGCAATCCCGTCACGCCCTGTAACGCTGCGCTGCGGTGTTCTTGATTTTACGATCCATTCCTTCGGGATCAGTTGCTGTCCATCTATCCGTCCGTCACTCAAATAAACCGCGCCAAAGCGCAACATATCACGCGGATGCAGGCGCAATTCACTACCTGTGAAGACGTCGCCATCGCTATTCTTGACCCAACCATCAAGTGTGATGCCCATTGGTCCAAGCACCCTTTTCTGAAGAAGGCTTGCGATGTCGCTACCGCGTCGCTCAGCCAAGGCGATGCCTGCAGATGATATTGGAGCGTGTTGTAGTTGAAACGTGCACCAGAGCGCGCAGTGACGGGCAGCTGCAAAGCACGACAGCCCCATTTGGGGGCCGCGTATATGTCACTGGACACGTTTTCGGTGAAATCAAAACCAGCGGTCATGTTCATCAAAACGTCGTAGCTTAAGGGCTTGAGCGTGTCGGGTGTTGCGCAGCCTGCAAAGGACGCAATAGGTGCGTCTGTTCATAAGCTCGTTTCAATGCCGACGAGCGCTGAGAACAGAGCTTTGGAAACAGATTTGACGTTTGCCGCGTCAGTTTTTGAGATCCCGTTCGCGTACTACTCCGTTACACCAGCACTGGGGTGCAACCAAAGGAACGATGTAAAGCCGCTCGACTTTAGCTCTGCCCCGATGTGCGCATTCGTCAGTGCTTTGTTTTCGTAATACGGGACGGTCTCGTCGCCAAGCGCAATGCGCTCGATTGAGGTTTCATAGGCGATCACATCTGTAAGCCTTGTGCAGGCAGATACGCAGAACAAGCAAAGAATTAGAAAAGGCAAAATGAGGCGCGTAATCGCAAGGATATGTGCATGGCGTGGTTTGACAAAGCGGTTCATCAGGCTTTTGACAGCTTTTATGCAGTTTGAACTGTTTTTATAGAAGCAAACGTCAAATCTACGTTTGGGAATGCTTGCGTTTGCGCCTTCGCGCGCACATCTTGCACGTAAGCGCGCGAAACGAGCGCGATATTATGGTTCAGGGGAGGAGTAACCATGCCATTTGCATCCGTTGCAGACAAAAAGGCGCTCGAGGCGCAAATGCCATGGTCGGAGCGCGACGTGCCCGTCACGCTTCACCAGTTGCTCAGTAAAACTGCCGGTAAATTCCCGGATCGTCCTGCTGTCAGCTACCAGCTGTTTTCTGGACCGAAGGATCCTGCGGAAACGCTTAGTTGGTCGGAGTTGCTGAATAAGACAGTGCAAACTGCAAACCTTTTGCGCAAGCTAGGCGTGGGTGAAAAAGACGTGGTTGCTTACGTTTTACCTAACGCGAACGAGACGATCTTGGCGCTTTTGGGCGGGATGGTCGCAGGGATTGTAAACCCGATTAACCCATTGCTCGAAGCGGACCAGATCGCTGCAATCTTGCGTGAAACGAAAGCAAAAGTTGTTGTAACGCTCAAAGCGTTTCCAAAGACGGACGTGGCTCAGAAAACGGCTGAAGCGGTGCGTCATGCGCCGAATGTGAAGACGATTTTGGAAGTGGATCTCAACCGTTATTTGACGCCGCCGAAAAGCTGGATTGTGCCGCTGGTACGCCCGAAGAACCCTGTGTCGCACCACGCCAAAGTTATGAACTTCGTCAAAGAGGTGGCCAAGCAGAACACCACGCTTGATTTTCCTGACAGCAAAGGTGATCGGGTCGCTGCGTATTTCCACACAGGCGGCACGACTGGCATGCCGAAAGTCGCGCAGCATACCTATAATGGGATGATTTATAACGGCTGGCTCGGACACGAGTTGCTCTACACTGAAAAAGACAACGTGATCTGTCCGCTGCCGCTGTTCCACGTTTTTGCGGTGCATGTCATCTTGATGTCCGCAATTTCGAGCGGCGCGCATGTGGTCTTCCCGACGCCGCAAGGCTACCGCGGCGAAGGTGTGTTTGATAACTTCTGGAAGCTGATCGAACGTTGGCAGATTAGCTTTATCATCACCGTTCCGACTGCGATTTCAGCGCTGATGCAACGCCCAATTGATGCGGATGTGAGTTCGGTGAAGAATGCGTTTTCTGGTTCTGCACCGCTTCCTTTGGAGCTGTTCAAACGGTTTGAAGCCGCGACTGGCGTGCAGATCGTTGAGGGTTATGGTTTGACCGAGGCCACATGTCTGGTTTCGATCAATCCTGTGGATGGTGAAAAAAAGGTTGGCTCGATCGGGATCACCTTCCCTTATACGGATGTGAAAATCCTCAAAGACACGCCGGATGGGCCGCTTGAATGCGCGCCTGATGAGGTTGGTGAAATTTGCATTTCCAACCCCGGCGTTATGGTCGGTGCGACGTACACGGAAGAAGACAAAAACGTTAACCTCTATCATGGGGATTATCTGCGCACGGGTGATTTGGGTCGTTTTGATGAGGATGAGTATCTGTGGATCACGGGTCGTGCGAAAGATTTGATTATTCGTGGCGGTCACAACATTGATCCGGCAGAGATCGAAGAAGCGCTTCTTGGTCACGAGGCTGTTGCTTTTGCAGGTGCGATTGGTCAACCCGATGCCCATGCGGGTGAGGTGCCCTGTGCCTTTGTCGAGCTTGTCGCGGGTGCGAAAGTTACCGAGAAAGAGTTGATGGCGTTCTGCAAAGAGCAGGTCCATGAACGCGCAGCGCAGCCCAAGCACATGACTATTTTGGATGAATTGCCCAAGACCGCTGTGGGTAAGGTGTTCAAACCAGACTTGCGCAAATCTGCGATCACGCGGGTCTACAATGGCGCGCTTGAAAAGGCGGGTCTTGAGACGCGGGTTGTGTCTGTTGTGGATGACAAAAAGCGCGGTTTGGTTGCGCAGCTTTCCGCGAGTTCAGAGGATGATAGTGCGGTGACAGAGGTTCTTGGGTCCTTCATTCGGCCATGGGAGCGTGTTTAGAGCGGTGTGCGAATTTTCTAGAAAATTCGGGTGCCGGCCCAAAGGGCCGGAAGTTTATTTAGAAAGATGAAGCGATGCGTCAGTCCTTTGGGGCTGGCGCACCTCCCTCAAAAGCGTTGCCATTGGCATAATCACAGGGCTCTTCTTGCATTTGCAGGTGGAGCCCTTTTCCATTGTAGGGATGTGCGCGTGCGAGCGCCTCGTCAACGTCGATGCCGAGTCCGGGTGTCGTCGGCGGTGTAATGAAGCCTTGCTCAACTTTGATAGAGCTTTTGATCAGAGCGTCGTGGAAAGGTGTTTCAATTGTTTCCGCCATCAAGATGTTTGGGATCGACGCCGCGAGGTGGATATTGGCTGCCCATTCTATAGGACCTGCATAAAGATGCGGCGCCATTTGCGCGTTGAAGACTTCGGCAATAGCTGCCGTCTTTTTCATTTCCCAAATGCCGCCTGCACGACCCAAGGCGGGTTGCAGGATTTCGGCAGCACCTGCACGCAAGACGGTCGCAAATTCTGACTTGGTCGTCATGCGTTCGCCTGTGGCCACAGGAATGCGTACATTGCGTGCGACGCGCGCCATGTCTTCAACGTGATCGGGTGGGGTGGGTTCTTCGAACCAAAGCGGTGAGTAGGGTTCAAGCGCTTGGCCAAGGCGGATCGCGCCAGCGGTATTAAACTGGCCGTGCGTACCGAACAAAAGGTCTGCTTTATCACCCACAGCTTCGCGGATGGCTTTGCAAAAGGCGACGGATTGACTGATGTCGCTCATGGCGGGCATGTGCCCGCCGCGCAATGTGTAGGGGCCAGCGGGATCGAATTTGACGGCTGTATAACCGCGTGCAACGGCATCCGCGGCGCTTTCGGCGGCCATTTCTGGAGAGGTCCAGAATGCAGCCATATCGTGATGAGGCAGCGGATAGAGATACGTATAGGCGCGGATGCGTTCGTTCATCTTGCCGCCGAGCAGCGCATAGACCGGGCGTTCGCGTGCTTTGCCGAGGATATCCCAGCAAGCAATCTCGAGACCAGAGAATGCTCCCATAACCGTCAAGTCAGGGCGTTGTGTAAAGCCCGAAGAATAGGCGCGCCGGAACATGAGTTCGATGTTTTCAGGGTTCTCGCCTTGCATGTGCCGCTCGAAAACGTCCTCTATCACGGGGCGCATCGCTTCAGGTCCGATGGAGGAGGCGTAGCATTCGCCCCAGCCTGTTATGCCTGTGTCTGTCGTGACTTTAATGAGGATCCAGTAGCGGCCACCCCACCCAGGTGCGGGGGGGGCTGTGACGATGATGTCGAGATCTTGCAGCTTCATTTGAACATGATCACATTGCGTTTGGCAGAGCCGGATTTGGTGTCTTCAATCGCTTCATTGATTTGATCCAAAGACCAGCGGCCTGAGATCAACTCGTCAAGTTTCAAGCGCCCTTGTCCATACAGGTCGACCATCCAAGGGATGTCGCGCTGGATGACTGCATCGCCCATTTTAGAGCCGATCATAGATTGACCAACAGCTGCGAAGTTGGCGGCTTCGTATTCGGACTTGGCACCTGTCGCGGGCATGCCGACCATGATGACCTTGCCACCATAGGCCAGATATCGCGCCGCATCAGTATAGGCTGCGGCAACGCCAACAGTGACGATAACAGCATCTGCGCCGCGACCAATTGCATTTTTCGCATCACGCCATGGTTTGCCAGAGGTCGCGAGGACGCCGTCAGTTGCGCCAAATTCGCGCGCGATGGCGAGCTTTTCTTCGCTCATATCAACAGCAACGATGCGGCGGGCACCTGCGATGCGCGCACCTTGGATTGCATTCAGGCCAACGCCGCCCGCACCGATCACAACCACATCTTGACCCGCTGTCAGCTTGGCGGCGTTCACCACAGCACCAACGCCGGTGATCACGCCACAAGCAAGTAAGGCGGCGGCGTCTTTGGGAATGTCATGAGCGATTTTGACGACTTGGCGTTGATCGACGACGACTTTTTCTGCAAAAGCTCCGCAGGCCATAGCTTGGTGGAGTTTGCCACCATCGGCGGTTTTCAAAGGACCATGATCGCCATCATAGGGCGTTTCGCACAATGTGGGCGCGCCGCCTGCGCAGGAGACGCAGTTTCCACACGCACGGATGAGTGTGACGACGACGCTGTCGCCTTCATTCAGACCACGTACACCACCGCCGACATTTGTGATTATGCCTGCTGCTTCATGACCGTAAACCGCAGGAAGTGAACCGCCCCAAGCACCGCCTGCATAGGAAATATCGGAATGACAGATGGCGCATGCGTCAAGCGTGACTTCGATTTCACCCATTTCAGGGGCGCGCAATTGCACGTCGTCGATGGACAGAGGGGCACCAAATTCATGGCAAACGGCGGCTTTGATAATTGGCATAGTATTCTCCTAGACTTGGCATCAGGGTTGACCAAGCAAAGAGAACAGACAAGCCCGTTTCCGACATTTCGCGGAATTTATGACGTGGCGGAAGAGCGTTTGCGCATTTGAAAAATCACCACTGAGATCAGCATCAAGACCGCTGCGATGATAAAGGGTGCGCCGGGCAGATAGATGGGGGCATCCGGTTCTGTGAAATATGCAAAACTTCGCGTAAGAACCAAAGGCGCGATGATGGCTGCAAGCGAGTTGACCGAAGTGAGCACGCCTTGCAATTCGCCCTGTGCGTCGTCGCTGACGCGGCGCGACATGATCCCTTGGAGCGCAGGCATGCCGATAGCGCCAAGGGCAGCGAAGGGGATACACCAGAGCAAAACATTGCCAGACCAAATGACTGCGATGAGCGCGAGGGCGGCGGCCTCTAGGATTAACCCGACGATGACTGTTTTGCGATGGCCCATAAGTTTGATCGAAGGCGCGACCAAGAGGCCTTGGACCAGCGCAAATGAGATGCCGAAGATTGCAAGCGACAGGCCAATGGTGCCGGGCGACCATGCAAAACGCTCGGCCGTGAAGAACGACCAAACGGCGGGATAGACGACGCTTGAGACTTGGTAAAAGAAGTAGACCAAAAGTAATGCGCCGAGGCCGGGGAAGCTGCCGATGGATTTGAAGGCGCCAAAAGGATTGGCGCGTTTCCAATCAAAAGCGCGGCGATTGGCGTCGGTGACACTTTCTTTCAGCACGTACCAACCGAAAATTGCATTCGACAATGCAAGGACCGCAGCAGCCCAAAAGGGCGCGCGCGTGCCAAATTCAGCGAGCAAACCGCCGATGACAGGGCCAAAGACGAAACCAATGCCAAAGCCAGCACCGATGAGGCCGAAATTTGCGGCCTTTTCTTCAGGTTTGGACACATCAGCGATATAAGCAGCGGCGGTGGCGTGTGTTGATGCAGTAATTCCGCCAATGATGCGACCAATCAGAAGCAACCAAATCGTACCCGCGAAAGCCATTAGCACGTAGTCGAACGCCATAATAACGAGCGAAAAAACCAAGATCGGTTTACGTCCATAACGATCACTGAGCGAGCCGACCACAGGGCCAAAAAGGAACTGCATCGCCGCGAATGTTGTCGCCAAAATACCGCCCCAGATCGCCGCATCGCTGAGGTTGCCCCCATCCACTTCACGTAGCAGATCGGGCATCACAGGCATGATCAACCCGATACCCATCGCGTCAATTGCGACCGTGGCGACGACAAATATGATAGGAAGGCGAGGCGACATGTAAGGGGCCTGTCTAGTTTACTTTACACCTGCATACGCTTCTGGAGGGTGATAGCAAGCTTGGCGTTGACCTTGTCGCAGATTAAGCGAACTCTATCAAAGGCGCGCAAATATTTTATTGGAGACATCGCTATGGCTGCATACGATCCTGAGCGTGAGGGCGCAAAGATGTCTTTCGCCAAAGACATGAGTTACATTGATTATCTGTCGCTCGACCCCATTCTAGGCTCACAGAACCTTCAGTCGAATGCGCATGATGAGATGCTGTTCATCATTCAACATCAAACCTCTGAATTATGGATGCGTCTTGCTTTGCACGAACTTGCGACGGCGCGCGAACATCTTGCGCGGGGTGATTTTCCTCCAGTGTTCAAAATGTTAACCCGTGTTGCGCGAATTTTTGAGCAGTTGAACAATGCTTGGGATGTTCTGCGCACGATGACACCCAGTGAATACACCGAGTTTCGTGATGATCTCGGGGCGTCGTCTGGGTTTCAATCGCATCAATATCGCTTGATCGAGTTCATTCTAGGCAATCGTAATCGCGCTATGATGAAGGTCCATGAGCACCGCGCTGAATTGCATCACATGTTGGGTCAAGAGATGGAGCGCCCATCGCTTTATCATATCGCGCTCGACAATCTTGCGCGCGAGTTTGACATAACGTTTCCTGCAAATGCGTATTGTCTGGATGGGCCACATGTGGCGTGCACAGAAGTGATGGATGCATGGACGCGTGTTTATCAAAATCCGAAAGAGCATTGGTCGCTTTACGAATTAGCCGAAAAGCTTGTTGATCTTGAAGACTATTTTCGCCGTTGGAGATTCAATCACGTCACAACTGTGGAGCGGATCATCGGGTTCAAGCGGGGAACGGGTGGCACGTCTGGCGTGAAGTACTTGCGCAAAATGCTCGAGGTAGAGTTGTTTCCTGAGCTTTGGAACATGCGTGGTCAGTTATAAGAATTGATCGGCTCATCGACGGGTGTCACGAGCCAATTTTCGGCTATGGCGCGTTCATTTAGATGAAAACTCTTGATCTCGACCCCCGGCAGCAGAAAACCTTCAACTTCGCCTGCGGTCCTAATAAAGGCGCTGTCGGAGAGAATTGCGACTTTTTGAAACTTGCTTAGCAAGCCGAACAACTGCGGAAGCTTTGTGAATTCCACGCCTATTGCACCAAGTGTCGGCATGTCAAAATTTGTTATCGTGTAGAGCGAAACTCCGTTTTTGATGTCCTTGGACGCATCAAACAACTTATCAAGTGCAGCTGTCATGATGTTCGCATCGATGCCGCCGTCAAAGGTAATATCAACACGATTATCGGATGGTTTTGTGATCGTAAGCATGGGCATGATCTCCTAAGCTTGGGGTCACCTAGAAGCTAACATTTGCTGGCGTATCGTGCTTTGATGCAGATCAAGCACAATCAAAAAACCCCCGCAAAAATCTGCAGGGGTTTCTGTTGAGGTTGTAAGATCTCGTCTTAGACAGCTTTTTTCAGCGCCTCGCCTAGATCGGTTTTTTCCCAAGAGAAACCACCATCCGCTTCAGGCTCACGACCGAAGTGGCCGTAGGCTGCTGTGCGCTCATAGATTGGGCGGTTCATGCCCAAATGCTCGCGGATGCCGCGTGGTGTTAGGTCCATGCATTGATCAATCGCGCGCTCGATCGCGGCGTCGTCAACCTGGCCCGTGCCAAACGTGTCGCAATAGATCGACAGGGGCTTGGACACACCAATCGCATAAGAAAGCTGGATCGTGCAGCGTTCCGCCATGCCAGAGGCAACGACGTTCTTTGCCAAATAGCGCGCAACGTAAGCGGCAGAGCGATCGACTTTGGTCGGATCTTTACCAGAGAATGCACCACCACCATGCGGAGCTGCGCCGCCATAGGTGTCTACGATGATCTTGCGACCTGTCAGGCCCGCGTCTCCGTCAGGGCCACCAATCACGAATTTACCCGTCGGGTTAACATGCCATTCTGTTGCATCGCTGACCCAGCCATTCGGGAGGACTTCGAGTATATAAGGCTCAACAACTGCGCGTACGTCGGCAGATGTCATGTTCTCATCAAGGTGCTGAGTGGACAGAACAATTGAGGACACGCCAACCGGCTTGCCGTCTTTGTAAACCACGGACAGCTGGCTTTTCGCATCAGGGCCAAGCGTTGGCTCGGTGCCGTTCTTGCGCACCTCTGCAAGGCGACGCAAAATCGCATGGCTGTACTGGATGGGGGCGGGCATAAGCGCGTCAGTTTCATTTGTCGCGTAGCCGAACATGATGCCTTGATCGCCAGCGCCTTCTTCCTTGTCGCCCGTTGCATCAACGCCTTGCGCGATGTGTGCGGATTGTTCATGCAGCAGGTTGGTGATCTTTACTGTTTCGTGGTGAAACTTTTCCTGCTCGTAGCCGATGTCTTTGATGCAAGCGCGGACGATGCTGTCGATCTTGCCCATGTATTCTTTGAGTTTGGACTGGTCAGCAAGACCAACCTCGCCACCGATTACAACGCGGTTCGTTGTGGCAAATGTTTCTGCGGCAACGCGTGCCTCAGGCTCTTCGCGCAGGAAGGCATCGAGAACAGCATCAGAGATACGGTCGCAGACCTTGTCTGGGTGGCCCTCAGAAACGGATTCTGAAGTGAAAGTATAGTTTTGACGTGACATGTGTAGTGCTCCAGTAGGGTTAGTCCGCCACGTCAGGAAGCCGTTGTGACGGTCATATAATGGGCGAGGCCCTTGTGTGTCTTAGTCACTCTTTCGCGGAACGGTAAGGCAAAATTGTGGCACAAAGCAGAAAGAGTAAGGCCAATAACGCAAGATTGTCGCCAAATCGTGCATAAAGCGTACGCTCTAATTCTGGCGGCAATGCGGTATCTATGTACCCTTCCGTTCCGAGTAGCAAGCTTTGCAAAACGCGCCCATGGGCATCAATGGCGGCGCTGATCCCTGTGTTTGCGCTTCGCAGCAGCGGCAATCCTTGCTCGATGGCGCGAAACCGCGCTTGAACAAGATGCTGTTGTGGGCCTGACCGTGTGCCAAACCACGCATCATTGGTGACATGCAAAAGGAAACGCGGACGACCCTCTGCGCTATTCATTTGATGGGGAAACACAGCCTCATAACAGATGAGTGCGAGAGCTTTGCCCAGTGGTCCAAGATCTATCAGTTCAGGACCTTTGCCTGCGGTAAAACCACCGAATGTCTCAGTCAACGTGCTCATGCCCAAACGACTAAGGAGGGCGTCAAACGGCAGATATTCGCCAAAAGGCACAAGGTGATGTTTGTCGTATATATGTTTAACGTCGCCAGAGGTGCTCATATACACAAGGCTGTTGTATGCACGTAGCCCTTCGTAACGCTGTGCGCCGAAAAGGACGGGCGTGTTATTGGCTGCGTTTGCAATAATGCCGAGCGCGCGATCCGCATCGTTGAGCCATGTAGGTAGGGATGTTTCAGGCCAGACAATGAGATCAGGTTTGGGGCTGGCTTTGCTCGCATCTATGAGGCGGGTGAAAAAGATCGGGGCAAAGGCTGGATCCCACTTTTGATGCTGTGGCGCGTTCGGTTGGATAAGGCGAATGGTCGGCGCATCTTGCGCTATTTCAGGCGCGTTCGAGAGGCGCATTATGCCAAGTGCGGCGAGTGCGGCGAACCCTAGGAACGCGATTGCTGTGCCTTTGCGCATGTCCCACAGAATGGGCAGCGCTGCGAACGTTAGGGTCAATGCGCCAAGACCATGTGGTCCGATCCATGCCGCGATCTGCGCCAAGGGTGTGTCGATCCAAGCGTAGGCATTGAGACCCCAAGGGAAGCCTGTGAAAAATGTACTGCGCGCATATTCGGCAAGCGGCCAAAGTGCGAGCAGTGAAGAAGGTTTGCCTAGGCGGATAGCGAGCCAGAAGGGCAAGGCCCAAAACAATGCAAGGCCACCCGCCATGCCGATGAGTGCAAAGGGGGCCATCCAGCCTGTTAGAGCAATATCGACCAAGAACGGTTCAACGATCCAGAGCAAAGACGCAGCGAAATAGCTCGCGCCGATGCTCCACCCGGTCCAGCCTGCGCGGCGTGGTGTTTCGGATGTCTTCAGCAGCCAAACCGACAATGCAAAACCGACAACGACCAAAGGCCAAAGGCCTAAAGGTGCTTGCGCTGCAGCAAAACAAAGGCCTGCAAGGATGCACAGCGCAAAGTGTCGCCGCTTCGGGCTCATCGCTTATTCAGCAGGCGGCGCGAGACGCACGCGTAGGCGTTTGATGCGGCGTGGATCTGCATCGATCACTTCAAACTCATAGCCTGCTGGATGACGGACGACTTCGCCGCGGGCTGGAACGTGGCCTGCGAGCATAAAGACCAGACCACCGAGTGTTTCGATCTCTTCTGCATCGATTTCGTCGTCTTCTGTCAGATGAATGCCAATCGCGTCTTCGAATTCATCAAGCGGCGTTTTGGCCTGTGCCAAGTACTGCCCAGATTTTTCAAGCGTCCAAAGTTCTGCTTCTTCTGTGTCGTGTTCATCCTCGATCTCGCCAATGACCTGTTCGATCAAATCTTCAATCGTGACCAAGCCGTCCACACCCCCGTATTCGTCAATGACGAGGGCCATATGTCGACGTTCGGTCTGCATTTTTGTGAGCAGAATGCCGATGGGCATAGAGGGTGGAACAAAAAGCAGCGGGCGCAGCATCGCGGTCAGATCGAACGCTGTTTTTGCACTGTTAAAGCCGTATAAAAGCGCAAAATCTTTCAAGTGCGCAAAGCCCAGCGGTGTATCAAGGGTACCATCATAAACGGGCAGGCGGGTTAGCCCGCTTTCGCGAAAAACCGAGAGAAGCTCGTCTTTGCTGGCTGTATTGGCAACACATGTGATGTCTGCTTTGGGTATGGCGACGTCTTCGATACGCATGCGGCGCAGGTTGATCATTCCGTGCGGTTGGGTCCGCGCAGGCGCTGGTGCTGGTGTTTGCTCTGGTGCGCCGTCTTGGGACGGACTTAGGGCAGAGATGACGCGTGAAAAAAAGCCGCTCTCAGGTTGAGAGGGCTCGGGGTGTGGTTTGGTTTGCTCGTCTTCGAGCTGCGCGCTTTGCGCTGCTATAGAGGAGCCGTCTTTGTCGCCCATGGCGCGCTGTATTCCTTATAAGTGGCAGCGTCTTGTGCACTGCGTTGTCTTAATATGGGGTATCTATGCCTAAAGTGCCAAGTATCAACACCTCTGTTTCTTCCATCAAAGTGGCATCAAGGTCACGGATATGATCGTATCCAAGCAAATGTAGCACGCCGTGGATGACTAAGTGGGTAACGTGATTGCTCATGCTCTTATCTGCCGCGCACGATTCCCGCTCACATGTATCGTAACTGATGGCGATATCACCGAGTTCTGCATCCATCGGGAGCGTAGGTTTTTGCGGGGCTGCACCGTCCGTGCTGCTTGCGCGCTCATCCGAGGGCCACGAGAGGACGTTGGTGGGGGTTGGTTTGTCTCTGAACTCTGTGTTGAGTTCTGAGATGCGTGCGTCATCGCAGGCAAGGATGGCGATCTCAAAGGCATTTGGATCAAGGTTCAAGTGGGTGAGTGTTTGTCGCGCTGCTGTTTCAGCAAGCGAAGAAATATCCAAGCTTTGCCAGCGGTCGTCTTCGATAATGGTGTCCGTTAGCAAGGTACTGCTCGCTGGATGTCAGCCCCCAGACGCAGGTTAAGCTGGGGGCCAGCCCCCAGACCCCCGAAGTTTATTTGGAAAGATGAAGGCATTCAGGTTTTCTTACGTGCAAGCATAGCTTCATGATCTGCTTCATAAGCTTCGATGATGGCGGCGACGAGAGGGTGGCGCACGACATCTTTGGATGTGAAATAATTGAAGCTGATTGAAGGTATTTGATTGAGCAGGCGTTCGGCATCAGCAAGGCCGGACGGAACACCGCGCGGAAGATCGATTTGCGTGCGATCCCCTGTGATGACCATACGAGAGCCTTCGCCAAGGCGCGTGAGAAACATCTTCATTTGCATCGTCGTCGCGTTTTGCGCTTCATCAAGAACGACGAACGCATTGGATAGTGTTCGTCCACGCATGAAAGCGAGCGGCGCGATTTCGATGCGTTTGTCTTCGAGCAGTTTGGTGAGTTGTTTGGCAGGCAAGAAGTCGTTTAGCGCATCGTAGAGTGGCTGCATATACGGGTCGACCTTGTCCTTCATGTCACCGGGCAAGTAGCCGAGCTTTTCGCCAGCTTCCACGGCTGGGCGCGACAGGATGATCTTGTCTACATGTCCACCAATGAACATCGAAACCCCAACTGCAACAGCGATATAGGTTTTGCCTGTGCCAGCAGGGCCGATTCCAAAGGCGAGCTCATTATCAAAGAGCGCTTTTGTGTAGGCTTTTTGCGCGTCTGTGCGAGGTTCTACGAGTTTCTTGCGCGTCTTAATCTCGATGATGTCATTGGCGGACGGGGACTGAGGGCTGTCGTCTGCAGACGGCGCACGCGGGGCCAGGCCCATACGAAGTTCACGATCGATGTCCGCAGGTTCCACAGATTTTCCAGCTTCGAGGCGCGCATAAAGCGTGCCAAGAACTTCGATGGCAGCTGCGCGCGCATCGGGTTGGCCCATGATGACCAAGCGATTTCCCCGACGGATGATCTGAACGTCTGATCCCGTCTCGACATGAGCGAGATTCTTGTCGTACTCACCGCATAGATCAATCAGCAGACGGTTGTCTGGAAAGTCCAACGTGGCCTCTGCCGCAGTTGGCAGGTCTGGAGATAAGTCAACTGTGCTCACTCAGGGCATTCCTTATTAGGTTCGATTGGTTACTTAGAGCGTTGCTTTACGAAAAAAACCGCAGGTGTGAAACCTGCGGTCTAATTTAGATGTTTTCAAGTCGTTGTGATCAAAGATCACTTCGCGAACAAGTCAGTCGCACCACCGCGCCATGGGCCGGTTGCAACGTTCGCAGGTGCTGCGCCGGAGCATACTGGCTTGCCGTATTTGTCGAGACGTGCCGAGAGGTAGCCCTCAAAGCCATCGTCGATGATCCAGTTGTCACAGCCGTTCGGGTCGACCCAGATGCCAGCGATCAATGTACTGAGATCTTTTTTGTCTGTACCGAAGTCTGTGCCTTTGTCAGGGCTACGACCGCCGCCTTCACAAGCCGCTAGACCAGCAACAGCGACAAGCGCGAGAGAGAGTTTTGCAAATTTCATGTGTCTATCCCTCAGCGAATGCAGATGATTTCAACGCGGCGGTTCTTGGACATGCCGACGCTGTTGTTGGATGCGATTGGCATACGCTCGCCGTAGCCACGTACGTCGACGACGCGTGCGCCAACGCTGCTTGCAATGCTCGCGATTGTTGCCGCGCGATTGTAAGACAGACGCATGTTGTAGTCATCAGATGCGCGGCTGTCCGTGTGACCTGCGATCACAAATGCAGATGCACTTGCGCTGCGGAAGAAGTTTGCAACGCTGTCGCGACCAGAGCGGCTGATGCTATGACTGTTGGTGGAGAAGAACTGATCAGAGTTCATCACACCGCAGACGTTACCACGACGGCAGACCGGGATGCCCTGGCGGCTGACGTGGGGTGTCATGTAACCCTTAACGCCGTCGTCCATTACCCAGTGCTCGCACCCATCGGGGTCAACCCAGATGTTTGGAATGTAACGCTCGCCTAGTACAGTGCGTGTGTTACCTGTTGCAGCGCCTTGAATGGCAGTCGCGACGCCTTGAGTATTTCCGTATTGCTGGGTGCCGTACTGCTATGCTGCGGCGGAAGAACTGAGAGCGAAGGCACTCAAACTAACAATCGCGGCGCATTTTGTAACGGTACCAAGTGCTTTGGAAAGTAAATTTACCACAGCTTTCGTCCTTCGTCCTAAATCCCCCCAGAGCGCCACCATATACGCGGTGTTGTCACTCTGCATCCCACTAGATATTGCCATCATAACAAATCCTAGCCCCGTGTGAAGCGTATTGTGGCCAAACCAAGGCATATTAGCGCGTGAAATGCCCCTCGGAAGGGTAAAGATCGTGATTGTATATCAAATGAGATGTATTCAGCGGAAAGACACTCTCTTTAAAGGTGCATCTAAAGAGGGTCCCACACATACGATTCGTAAGTTTCGGCCGCTGGCTTAGATTTGAGCGCCAGCAAGGGAATTGCGCACGGCTTCTGTAATGCGCGCATTTACCAGATCACCGGGCTGCGCTGTGCAGTCATTGATGTGGACCGCGTGCAAATACTCTGACTTGCCAACCATCTGACCGGGATCACGCCCTTGCTTTTCAACCAAGACAGTTACATCGCGCCCAACCATGCCTTGTTGGATCTCAGTTTGCTGGCGCGTGATCAAAGCTTGCAAGCGTTGCAACCGCTCTGATGCAACGGCGTCTTCAACCTGCGCGCGCTCAGCGGCAGGTGTACCTGGGCGGGTCGAGTATTTGAAGGAATAGGCGTAGCCGTAGCGCACCTCTTCGATGAGATCGAGTGTGGCTTGGAAGTCTTCTTCGGTTTCCTCTGGAAAGCCCACGATGAAATCGCCGGACATAAGGATGTCAGGGCGCGCTGCGCGAATACGCTCGATCAGGCGCAGGTAGCTGTCTGATGTGTGGCTGCGGTTCATGCGCTTGAGGATGCGGTCAGAGCCGGATTGCACAGGTAAATGCAAATATGGCATCAGCTTGGCGCAATGCGCATGAGCGTCGATCAAGTCATCTTGCATGTCATTGGGGTGAGATGTGGTAAAGCGGATGCGGGCAAGACCGTCGACTTTATCAAGTTCCCATATGAGCTGAGCCAACCCCCACTCGTTCCCATCAGGCCCTGTTCCGTGATAAGCATTCACGTTTTGACCAAGCAGAGTAATTTCGCGCACGCCGCGTTCCACGAGGTCTTTGGCTTCGTCAACTATGCGCTGCACGGGGCGCGACACTTCGGCACCGCGCGTATAAGGAACGACGCAAAAGGCGCAGAATTTATCGCAGCCTTCTTGCACCGTCAGAAAGGCCGCAGGTGCGCGCCGCGCTTTGGGGCGGTTTTTCAAGGCTTCGAATTTGTCTTCTAAAGGGAAATCCGTATCGAGCGCTTTTTCGCCGCGACGGGTTTTGGCTTCCATCTCTGCAAGGCGGTGATAGCTTTGCGGGCCGACAACCAGATCAACCGCAGGCTGGCGGCGCATGATTTCTTGCCCCTCAGCTTGCGCCACGCATCCGGCGACACCAATTTTCAGGTCTGGCTTATTGGCTTTGAAGGCCTTCATACGGCCAAGTTCAGAGTAAACCTTTTCCGCCGCTTTTTCACGAATGTGACAGGTGTTGAGCAGGATCATGTCGGCATCGTCGGGTGTTTTGGTCTCGACGTAGCCTGATGCGCCTAGTGCTTCGCTCATGCGTTCACTGTCATAGACGTTCATTTGGCAGCCGTATGTTTTGATAAAGAGTTTTTTAGTCTCTGACATGATAAGCAGCCTTTGGCGGTTTTACGGAAGCGTTGCGCTGAATGCGCTCTGTTTGGCGCGTGTTACATCAAAAGCGAGGGCGCTTGCAATGCGCGCGCAAATGACCGATTCTAGGGAAAACAGTATGGGCAAAGGAAACACTCGGTGGCACGCTATTCATCCTTGAAGAAATTCATCTCTGCCGCGAATGAAGTGCTGCTCAAAGGGCATGTTGCACTGATTTTTGTGGAAGATGATATCGAGGTTGGCACAACCCTGCGCCATCACATCGATTGTGGCTTTAAACATGTTGTTGTCTTTATGCCTGATGCGTTTGAGTTGCCCAAAGACTTGGCTGATCGCGTGCACCGCGTAAGTTATGACATGAGCGCGGATGCTGCTTTGGAAAAAGCGGTAAATGCCGTGATCAAAGCGGTGCCTGATATCTGGCTCTATTATTGTTACAATGCAGAATATCTATTTTACCCATTTTGCGAAACGCGCACTGTGGGTGAAATGATTGCGTTTAATGTTGAAGAGCGCCGTTCGACGATAATGACTTATGTTGTCGATCTTTATGCGAATGACTTAGAAAAGTTCCCGAATGCGGTGTCGCTCGATCATGCGCATATGGATCGCTCTGGGTATTATGCGCTGGCACGAATGAAACCTGGAACCGAGTGGCCGGAAGAACGGCAACTGGATTTCTTTGGAGGTTTGCGGTGGCGTTTCGAAGAGCATATTTCAGAAGCAAGCCGCAAGATTGATCGTGTTGGCTTGTTTAAATCCTCTAAGGAATTGGTGCTGCGCGGGAACCACACGTTTAACGAGCCGGAATACAACACGTATTCTTGTGAATGGCACCACAATTTGTCTGCGGCGATTATGTCGTTTCGAACTGCAAAGGCGCTAAAGCGTAACCCGGGATCGGCTTTTGATATTCAATCGTTTCAATGGCACAACTCCGCACCTTTTGAATGGCACTCGCGGCAATTGTTGGATCTTGGTTTGATGGAGCCAGGACAGTGGTTCTAGGTGCTCGAATTTTCTAGAAAATTCGAAGGCGGGGGCGCTGCCCCCAACTCAGCAAGTTGAGTTTCCCCCGAAGTTTACTTCGAAAGATGAAGCATTAGAGGTTGTCTTGCTGAGGCATACCGAGAACGTGAAACCCGCCATCAACACGCAGGATTTCTCCAGTTGTGCACGCACCCACGTCCGAGGCGAGGAAAACGGCGGCACCGCCAACAGCTTCGAGTGTTGCATTAGAGCGCAAGGGCGCGTTTTGATCAGTGTGTTTATAGGTCTTGCGTGCACCGCCAATGGCAGCGCCGGCGAGCGTTTTCATTGGACCCGGTGAGATCGCGTTGACGCGAATGCCCTCGGGGCCAAGGTCATTAGCAAGATAGCGAACTGTGGATTCAAGCGCGGCTTTTGCAACGCCCATGACATTATAGTTAGGTGTCACACGCGTGGAACCCATATAGGTCAACGTCAAGATCGTACCGCCGTTTGCTACCATCATGGGGTGCGCGCGCCTTGTGACTTCGATCAGGCTGTAGGCTGAGATATCCATCGAGTTTTTGAAGTTCTCGCGCGACGTGTTCAGGATCCGGCCTGTGAGTTCGTTTTTGTCTGAATAGGCAATCGCGTGGACCACAAAGTCGATGGTGTCCCAGCGCTGGCCAAGTTGTTCGAACGCCGTGTCAAGGGACGCATCATCGGTGACATCGACATCAACCATAAAGTCGGAGCCAACGGAAGCGGCGAGCGGCTCTAGGCGTTTGCCGAAAGCTTCGCCTTGGTAGGTGAAAGCCAGCTCTGCGCCTGCTTCAGCCATCGCTTTGGCGATACCCCATGCAATGGAGCGTTCATTCGCGACACCCATGATAAGGCCGCGTTTTCCGTGCATGGAACCTGTCATATTCTATCACCCGTGAAATTTAGAAAGCAGCATGGAGCCATTGGTGCCGCCAAAGCCGAAGGAGTTCGTCATTACCGTATCAAGGCCAGCGTTATCGATGCGCTGCGTCGCGATCTCAGCTGGGTTCAGCGCGGGATCGAGGGTCTCGACGTTGATCGAGGGAATGATGAAGTCATGCTCTAGCGCGAGCAGGCAGTAGATCGCTTCTTGCGCGCCTGTGGCCCCTTGGGAGTGACCCGTCATCGATTTGGTCGAGCTGACGGGCGGCGTGGAGCCGGTCCCGAACACGCGACGGACCGCTTCGATTTCGCCCACATCGCCGACGGGCGTGGATGTGCCGTGTGCGTTGATGTAGCTGACTTTGCGATCTGAATTTAGTGTCTTCAAAGCACCAAGCATTGCACGCTCGCCGCCTTCGCCGGAAGGGGCAACCATATCTGCACCATCGGATGTGGCAGAAAACCCTGTGACTTCGGCGTATATTTTCGCACCACGCGCTTGAGCGCTCTCGAGGGATTCCAGCACGATCATGCCGCCACCGCCGCCGATCACGAAACCATCACGGTTTGCATCGAATGCGCGGGAGGCTTTTTCGGGTGTGTCGTTATATTTGCTCGACATCGCGCCCATTGCGTCGAACAGGCAGGACAGGGTCCAGTTGAGTTCTTCGCCGCCACCTGCGAACATCGTGTCTTGCAAACCAAGTGCGATTTGCTGGGCTGCCATTCCGATGCAGTGCAAGGACGTAGAGCATGCTGACGTGATCGAAAAGTTCATGCCTTTGATCTGGTAGGCTGTCGCGAGGTTGGCAGACACAGTCGAGGACATCGTCTTTGGAACTGCGAAAGGGCCAATACGCTTGGTCGCGCCTGTCTTTAGAACAACCTGATGTGCGGCGAGCATGGCAGAGGTGGAAGGACCGCCAGAGCCTGCAATCAAACCTGTCATCGGGTTGATTATTTCTTTCTCAGTAAGACCCGCATCCGCAATCGCCTGACCCATCGCAATATGCGCATAAGCCGCCCCCGGGCCCATAAAGCGCAACGTGCGCTTGTCCACGTGATCGGCTACATTGAGATCAACAGAGCCTGCGATCTGGCTGCGAAAGCCATGCTCTTTCATATCTTCATTGGCAGTGATGCCGGAGCGGCCTTCCTTCAACGAGGACAGAACCTCATCTGCGTTGTTACCGATACTGGAGACAATTCCCAAACCTGTGACGACGACACGGCGCATAGCGCACTCCCTTTAATTAACTTGCGACCTATGTAGGGCAGAGCGGGGCAGGGGTGCAAGGGGGCGGCGCTTGACACTTTGTTGCGCATCGCCTTGCTTGCGCAGAGATTTTTGAATCGTACTTGAGGAATTCCTAGACACGTCGCTGCTTTTCACCCCGCTTCAGATCAACGACGTCACTTTCAAGAACCGGATCGGGACGTCGCCAATGTGCCAGTACAGTTCAGACGATGGCGTCGCACGCGATTGGCACATGGTGCATTTGGGGGCACGCGCTGTTGGCGGTGCAGGCCTGATCATGACCGAATGCACAGCAGTGTCGCGATAGGGCCGCATATCAAATGGTTGCGCGGGACTTTGGGGTGAAAAACATGCTCAGGCTTTGAAGCCTGTTGTGGCTTTTCAGCGGTCTTTCGGGGCCTTAGCAGGTATTCGAATTGCGCATTCTGGCCGAAAAGGGAGCGCTGCTGATGCTCTCAATGGGGGCAATCACTTGGATGGAGATGATCCTTTGGGCTGGGAAACCGTCGCGCTGACGGGCGACGCGTTTGATCCAGATGTCACGCGACTTTGGAAAGCGCCGCGGGCGTTGAGCATTGCAGAGATTGGAGAGGTGCAAGCGCAGTTCGTGCACTCTGCCAAGCTTGCGCTTGAGGTCGGTTATGATCTTTTAGAGGTTCATTGTGCCCATGGGTATTTGCTGCATTCTTTCCTCACCAATCTCGTGAATACACGTTCGGATACTTACGGCGGTGATCTGAAAGGGCGTGCGCGCTGGGCGCTGAAACGCGGCATGTTTTGGCAGAGCAATACGGGTTCTTTGTGGGCAGTTAGTTTTGAGTTCTCAAAAAGTGACGGTGCGTCCAACTTTGCGCTCACTTCTTGTGGCAACGAATTTGCGCCTTTACGCAAATGCACAAAGGTTTCGCGTTCAAAGGACACACCCATGTCGATCCAGATCAATCCTACCGATTTTACAAATCTCTCCTTAGAAGCGCATGACGATGGCGTTTGGGTGGTGACTTTGAATCGTCCGACGAAACGCAATGCTCTAGATATCAACACGATTGAAGAGTTGGTCACTTTCTTTTCTGCGGCCCCACGTGCTGGTGTGCGTGCAGTTGTTCTTGCCGGTGCGGGGGATCATTTCTGCGCTGGGCTTGATTTGATCGAGCATCACGATGAAGACCGATCGCCCGCGGATTTCATGCATGTTTGCCTGCGTTGGCATGAAGCGTTCAACAAGATGGAATATGGTGGCGTGCCGATCATCGCCGCTTTGCAAGGCGCTGTTGTGGGCGGTGGTCTGGAATTGGCCAGTGCTGCACATGTTCGGGTGATGAATGAGACGACCTATTTCGCATTGCCAGAAGGTCAGCGCGGGTTGTTCACAGGCGGCGGTGCGACGATCCGTGTGACCGATCTGGTCGGCAAGGCGCGCATGATCGACATGATGCTAATGGGGCGTGTCTATTCGGGTGCGGAGGCTGAAGAGGTTGGCCTTGCGCAGTATCGTGTTGAAGGGTCCAGCTTTGATGAGGCTTTGCGTTTGGCTCGTCGCGCAGCAGAGAACCTGCCATTGTCAAATTTTGCGATCTGTTCAGCGGTGAGCCACATGCAAAACATGTCAGCGATGGATGCGGCTTATGCAGAGGCGGTTGTGGCTGGTGTGGTGAACACGCAGCCTGATGCGCGCGCGCGCTTGGCGGCGTTCGCGGATAAGAGTGGCGCGCGGATTCGGCGCAACGACTGATATTGATTGTTCAAACTCCGTAAACAATCCTGACTAAATCGCATTATTGCCCCAATGACGTCAGGAACGTCCTGCATTTAGCTCAAAGTAAGTGTTATTTGTGTTGGTTAAATGCCGGATCCGGTCATATCAGAGATAAAGTACTTAGGCGGTGGGCCTTTGGACTACTTGGAGGTCAGGGTTCCTGACGACTATCCTGATCCTGGCAACCTGCGCTTGGTGATTTATGATCTATCGCACAATGGCTCGACCACAGCATCGCCCGCTTCCAGCGATATTTACACCGTCACAAGTGGACTGCTCTACACCGAAGACGTCGATTTAGACGGAAATGATGATGACGGCGTGCTTCATTATACTTTCGGATCTTCTGAGGACGGCACGAACATCCGTTTGCACGCAAACGACGCGGTTGGACTTTATAATGTGGTCACGGGCGAGACCTATGGCCTCTATAACTGGTCCAATACAAACTACACGGTTTCGACAAATTCCGGCGATCCTTTCGCTGGTGAAACCGCGACGCTGCTCGACAATACAGGTCAGGTCAACGGATCCAGCTCACTCGAGCGGCAGCAAGATGGTAGCTACACGCTGCAAACCACACCAAGCGCGGGTGCGAGCTACATTTGCTTCACTTCTGGCACGCAGATCATGACACCTACGGGCGAGCGCGCAGTTGAAAAGCTGTGTATCGGCGATGAGGTCATCACCAAAGACTTAGGCGCGCAGAAAATCCGCTGGATTGGTTCGCGTCAGTTGGGTGGGTTAGAGCTTGCGACGATTAGCAATCAACCTATCACGATCAAAGCACATGCGTTTGGTCAGGGCGTGCCCCGTCGCGATACCAAGTTGTCACAAAACCACACCATTCTGAACGATCATTGGAAAGCGTCGATGTACTTTGGCGAGGATGAAATTTTAACTCCTGCCAAGAGTCTGATCGGTGCAGATTATGCGTTTCACAGCTCTGAACGTGCGGTGACTTACTATCATATCTTGCTTGATCAACACAGTTTGGTCCTTGCCAACGGCATGTGGGCAGAAAGTTTGTATTTGGGGTCTGAATGTATGGAAATGCTCTCGCCTCGTAACCGCCTAGAAGTGTTTGATGCGTTTCCAAATGTGTGGGCGAATCTGGGTGCTTACGGACGAACTGCGCGTCAGCAAGTGCGTGTTCGAGAAGCGCGGCTATTGATGTAGACGTTTGCTGTTGGCGTGTTGGCTTTTGCATTGACAGAGCGCCTCGCTTTCATGAAGTGTCGCGACTTCCCGATCTAGGAGACTGCGATGACGACCCCCGAAAAAATGAGCGGCATGGTTATGAATGGCCATGGTGGTCCTGAAATGCTGGAATGGCGCGATGATTTGACTGTTCCAACGCCTGGAAAAAATGACGTTATCGTTCGGGTGAAAGCCGCAGGTGTGAACAACACAGACATCAATACGCGCATCGGCTGGTATGCGAAGACGGATGTGGACGTTGACGGGGATGAGGCCGGATGGTCCGATACTCCGCTCACATTTCCACGAATCCAAGGCGCCGACGTTTGCGGCGAGATTGTAGCTGTGGGTGACGCAATTGATGCGTCGCGGATTGGCGAGCGAATTTTGATCGAACCTTGCCTCTGGGAAGTGAACGGGACCACGCGGGAGATTCCTTGGTATTTTGGGTCTGAATGTGACGGCGGATTTGCACAATTCACCCGTGTCGCAGCTGTCCACGCACATAAGGTAGAAACCGACCTGAATGACTTGGAATTAGCGTCGTTTCCTTGCTCTTACTCAACTGCTGAGAACATGTTGACACGCGCCAACGTAAGTGAGGGTGAAACAGTCTTGGTCACAGGCGCGTCTGGTGGCGTAGGATCAGCGGCTATTCAACTTGCGCAAGCGCGCGGTGCGAAGGTCATCGCAGTGACAAGTGCATCAAAGGCGCAAGCTCTTCTCGATCTGGGGGCGATCAAAACGCTGGATCGCAACGACGATTTCGTCGCCGAGATTGGTGCAAATAGCGTTGATGTTGTCATTGATTTGGTCGCCGGTGAGAAATGGCCAACTTTGCTTGACGTGCTTCGTCCGAAAGGACGCTATGCCGTTTCTGGAGCCATCGGCGGACATTCTGTCGAGTTGGATGTGCGCACCCTTTATCTCAAGGATCTTAGTTTCTTCGGCTGCACCGTGCTTGAGCGAGAGGTCTTTGGAAATCTAGTCAAGCGTATCGAGCGCAAAGAGATCGCACCATTGGTTGCCGAAACGTTTGCGCTGCGTGACATTGATGAAGCGCAAAAAGCCTTTAACGAAAAAGCGCATATTGGGAAGATTGTACTAAAGGTCGACTGAATAGGTTGGTTCAAATGTCACTGAAACATGACATTTGAACCAAAAACTTAACTCTCGCTCAAAGCAACCTTCATCCCCGTCACCTCGTAGATCACTTCGCCATCCGCTTCGACGATCCCATCAGCAACGCCCATGGTCAGTCGCCGTGTTTGGATCGCCTTGGTGAAGTCAATCTTATAGGTCAACATTTTGCGATCTGGGCGCACCATGCCCTTCAGCTTCACTTCGCCAACGCCAAGCGCATAGCCGCGTCCTTGCCAGCCGCGCCAGCCGAGGTTGAAGCCCGTCAACTGCCATAGACCATCTAGGCCAAGACAACCGGGCATGATTGGATTGCCCGGGAAGTGGCAGTCAAAGAACCACAAATCAGGCGTGATATCGAATTCGGCCATGATGTGCCCTTTGCCATGCGCGCCACCATCGCCAGAGCAATCGGTGATGCGGTCCATCATCAACATGGGAGGGGCTGGAAGCTGGGCATTGCCTTCACCAAACAGCTCACCACGGGCGCATTTGAGAAGGTCGTCTTTGTCAAAGCTGCTAGGGAAATCGGACATGTTGGCTCCAGTATGAAGGATGTTTTGCTACCTCTATCATCCACGCCCGAGCGCGTGCAAGTGAACCAAAGTGCACAACTGCGCAGGAGATGATTGAAAATGGCGCGCAAAATGGCATATAAGAAGGGTATCCAACAGTAGGACGACCCATGACAGATGTTTTGAGCCAGCCAGAAAACCGTGCAGCAGATTGGCTTTCGGGTGGTGGACTTCGCCCTACCCGGCAGCGTTTGGCATTGGCCGACCTCTTGGTGGGTGACGGCAAAAACCGTCATGTGACGGCTGAGAGCTTGTTTGCGTCTGCGAAAGAGCAAGGCGAGAGCGTATCGCTCGCGACCGTTTACAATACCTTGCGCGCGTTTTGCGATGTGGGGCTGGTGCAAGAAGTCACCGTTGACGGCTCCAAGAGCTACTTTGACACCAACACCCATGATCATCCCCATTTCTATTGGGAAGATGAGGGACGTTTGAGCGACGCACATGCGAGTGATCTGGTCATTGCCGCGCTACCTGATGCCCCTGAGGGGATGGAAATTGCCAAGGTTGATGTGGTGATCCGTTTACGCAAGACCGGCGCTTAAATGCGCGCGATTGGCTATGATGCCTTTGGCGTAGCGCACGATGTTCTCGCGCTCCATAATATCGAACTGCCTGAACCGAGTGCGGGCGAAGTGCGGGTCAAGCTTACCTATTCCGGTGTAAACCCTTCTGATGCCAAAGCGCGGTCCGGCTCACGGCCCGGCGTTTTAAAACCTGCGTTTGATCTTGTGATTCCCCATTCTGACGGCGCTGGCGTGATCGATGCGATTGGTGCTGGCGTTGACCCTGCGCGCATTGGTGAGCGGGTCTGGATCTGGAACGGACAATGGCAACGTGCGCATGGTACGGCTGCACAAGCGATGTGTTTGCCGTCCGAGCAAGCGGTTCTGTTGCCTGATGGTGTCAGTAATGAAGCGGGCGCAACGCTCGGCATACCGGGGCTGACGGCTGCGCATTCTGTGTTTGGCGGTGGCGATATTGCAGGGCAAGTCTTGCTGGTTTCCGGAGGTGCTGGCGCTGTGGGGCACAATGCTGTGCAACTGGCGAAATGGGGTGGCGCGACGGTGATCGCGACGGCTTCGCCAAGTGCATTCGAGCGGGTCAAAGCGGCGGGTGCTGATCACGTTATTGACTACCGCGCGGCTGATTTGGCCGAGCAAATCCTGAGCCTGACCAATGGCAAAGGTGTTGATCGCGCCGTGGAAGTTGAATTCGGCGTCAACGCGGCCTTGTTGGCAGGGGTGGTGCGCGCGAACGGCGTTATTGCGGCCTATGGCTCTCAGCTTGATATGGCCCCGACTTTGCCGTTTGGACCTTTCTTGTTCAAAGCAATCACGATCGACATTGTACTCGTCTACATTCTCGAAGCGGCCCCACGCGCTGCTGCGATTGAAAAGCTGCATGCGGCTCTGATCGAAGGCGCGCTCAAACCTGCGATACACGAGATCCTTGCGTTAGAAGACGCCGCCCGCGCGCATGAACGTGTCATGACCGCTGGTCGCAACGGCGCGGTTTTGCTGAAAATCTGAAACCTCGCCCCTTGCCCCCTAACCACGCGCGCGCCATGGTGACGCAAATTGGGGGACGTTTATGTCTATTAAAGTCTGTGTATTTGATGCCTATGGCACATTGTTTGATGTTGGCGCTGCTGCGCGTATCGCAGCGGGGGAAGAAGGGCGCGACGCGCTCGCTGCCAAGTGGATGGATGTTGCGGAATTCTGGCGTCAAAAACAGCTGCAATACACATGGTTGCGCGCGATCACAGGCGATCACACAGATTTCTGGACGGTTACACAAAACGGGCTTGATTGGGCGCTGGAACGCACGGGGCTTGATGGCGATCTAGAGCTGCGCGAACGTCTTTTGGCGCTCTATTGGGAGCTTCAGGTTTATAAAGACGTGCCGATGATGCTTGCTCAGCTCAAAGCGGCGGGATTGCAAACGGCAATCTTGTCGAATGGCTCCCCTGATATGCTCGATGGCGCGGTAAGTTCTGCTGGGATTGAGACCTTTCTGGATGAAGTTTTGTCAGTGCAAGACGTTGGGGTGTTTAAGCCAAACGCGAAAGTCTATCAGATGGTTCTGGATCGCTTTAGCTGCACTGCGGATGAAGTGCTCTTTGTGTCCTCAAACGGATGGGACGCTGCGGCTGCTTCTGGATTCGGGTTCGAGACCGTTTGGGTTAATCGCAGCGATGAACCAATGGATCGCTTGTTCGCGCAGCCACAACATGTGCGCAGCGATTTGACGGACATTCCAAAGCTGGCGGGCGTTTAATGCCGCGTTTTGAAACCTCTGATGGGCCGTCTTTGTACTACGCGGATGAGGGCGAAGGCCTGCCGCTTTTGTGCCTGTCTGGCCTGACGCGCGACAGCCGCGATTTTGACTATGTGATGCCGCACCTGAAAGGCTGCCGCGTTATTCGCCTTGATTATCGGGGACGTGGCAAGTCGGGTTGGGCGGATGATTTTCTGTCCTATAACATTATGCGCGAAGCGCAGGACGCGGTTGAGCTGCTTGATCATCTTGGATTGGAAAAGGCGGCGATCCTTGGCACGTCGCGCGGCGGAATTATCGCGATGGGTTTAGCGGCGACGGTGAAAGTGCGTTTGATCGGTGTCGCGTTGAATGACATCGGCCCAGAGCTTGATCCCAAAGGGCTAGAAGCGATTATGGTATATTTGGGTGTGAAGCCCAGAGCTAATACACTCGCAGAGGCATCGGCGGGGCTGGCTTACGTGATGCGAGAAAAGTTCGTGAACGTGCCGCAAAGCCGCTGGGATGAAGAGGTTGCGAAGTTTTTCGTGCAAACCGATGATGGCCTCGCGCTGAGCTATGATCCCAAACTGCGCGAAGCAGTGGAGGTCGCGAGCCAAGCGGAAATGCCTGATCTTTGGCCGTGGTTTGATGCCCTTAACGGTTTGCCTTGTGCAGTTATTCGGGGTGCGAATTCTGATTTATTGGCGCAAGACACCTATGATCAAATGATGATCCGCCTGCCGAAAGCGCATGGCGCTGTGGTGAAAGATCGCGCGCATGTGCCGTTCTTGGATGAACCAGAAGCTGTCGAAGCTTTGCGCAAATGGATTGGGGACATGCAATGAACATCGAGATGATCCGCGCCGCTTATGTGCGTGGCAAAGGCCATGTGCGCCGCACGCCATTGCTGTCTTCGCCGTTTTTGGATGAGATTGCAGGGCGGCGCGTATTCCTGAAAGCAGAGTGTTTGCAGCACACTGGTAGCTTTAAATTCCGTGGTGGCTGGTCGGCGTTGTCAGCCATGAACCCCGAACAGCGGGCCAAAGGCGTGATCGCGTTTTCCAGTGGCAATCACGCGCAAGGGGTCGCGTTGGCAGCGCGGATGCACGGCACAAGTTCGGTGATCATCATGCCTGCGGATGCTCCACGCGTGAAGATCGAGAACACTAAAGCGCTGGGCGCGGAAGTTGTGCTTTATGATCGAGGGTCGCAAGACCGCGATGTGATCGGGGACAAGCTGTCCCGAGAACGGGGCCTGACCTTGGTGAAACCTTTCGACGAGCCTTTGGTGATTGCAGGGCAGGGAACGTGTGGACTGGAGATTGCTGAACAAGCGGTTGAAGAAGGTATCGTGGATGCAGATGTGATTACCTGTTGCGGTGGCGGTGGTCTGACCTCTGGCATCGCGATGGCATTGGAAGCCGATCAGCCGGGTTTCAATGTGCGTCCCGCCGAACCCGAAGGGTTTGATGATGTTGCGCGTTCGCTTCGCGCAGGGGCAATCCAACGCAATGATGCGATGACAGGTTCCATCTGCGATGCGATCATCACGCCGCAACCCGGCGATCTGACCTTCCCGATTATGAAGCGCTTGTGCGGTGACGGGATTGTTGTGTCTGAGCATGATTGCCTGCGCGCAATGGCGCTGGCGTTTGAGCGTTTGCGCGTTGTGATTGAGCCGGGCGGCGCGGTTGCGCTGGCGTCTGCGCTGTTTCACGGCGATCAGCTTAGCGCCGACACTGTGATCGTCACCGCATCCGGTGGAAATGTAGACAAGCCCGTGTTCGAGCGTGCTTTGGCAACTTTGGAGTAGTGCATATGCAACGCGCACGCGTAGCGAGTTTTAATGTCAAAAACCTTATTGGGGCGGACAAAGAATACTATAAATTCCAGCAGTATACGGAAGAAGAATACGCGTGGAAATCTGACTGGCTCGCAGAGCAAATCGTGACTATGGATGCCGATGTCGTTGGGTTCCAAGAGATTTTCGAGGAAGCTGCGCTGCGCGATGTGATCGAAGAAGCGGACGAGATTGGTGAAGAGAGCAACGAAGTCTCCGTGCCGGATCGCTCCAAACGCTATCGCAAACGCGCCATTTTTCGCAAGCTCAGCTACACGGGGTACAAGGATGCCGCGCTCGCGTTTGCACCGAATGTAAATGATGGTGAGGCAGGTCATCGCCGCCCGGGTGTCGCGATCCTGTCGCGGTTTGGTTTTGAAGGCACACCAGAGGTGATCCAAGATCTGTCCGAACCGCTTGATATACCGTTTCAGGACATGGGTGGCGGCGATGGGGGGCATTATCGAATTTCACGACTGTCGCGTCCTATTATTAAGGCGCGCGTCCCGATGGGGGGCGATGTGGTGACGGTATTTAACACGCACCTCAAATCCAAGCTTGGTGAATTTGTGCGTCCTGAAGCTGCTGAATTTGCACCTGAATTTGACCTCGCGAATTATGATGCTGTTGGTCGTGCACTCGGGTCAGCACGCGCGGCGTTGCGCAGAATGGCCGAAGCCTGGGTGCTGCGCGGTGAGATTGTTGCGGAGCTCAAAGCAGGTCATCCCGTCATCGTCATGGGTGATTTTAACGATAGCGAACACGCTGTGAGCAGTGAGATTATTGCGGGCGAGAAGGCGTTCAAGAACTACTCTTGGATGTTGCGGCACAACGCCAAAGCCTCCAATGACCGCTATTCGCGCGAAGAAAACGAGCAAATCCAAGAAGCAATTGGATCGGTGCAGCTTCACTCCGCCGAAAAACTCTTCGTGAAAAAATCGCTACGTGATATGGTTTATACATCGGCCTTTGGAGGCGTGTTTGAGAGCATTGACCAGATTTATCTGTCGCGCCATTTTGTCCCCGAAGCGGGCGGAAAATTCGGTGAGATGGAATATTTCAGCGTTCTCAATGACCATTTGACCGACGGAAGCCATGCAGAGGCACCGTATAACAAGCTGGCCTCGGATCACGGTCAGATCATGGTGCATTTGGCGTTAAATGATGAGTGAGGAGACAAGCGATGAACTGGTTTGATGCAGGCGACGCGCAGCTTCATTGGCGCGAGGATGGTGACCCTGATGGTGCGCCTGTGGTCTTTTCCAACTCGCTTGGAACCGACCTGCGGCTGTGGGATTTTGTATTGGAACGGTTGCCGAAAAAGGGTTTGCGTTACATTCGCTATGACACGCGCGGGCATGGTTTGTCGTCTAGTCCCGACGGCCCTTATGGTATGGGCGCGCTGATCACTGATACAGAGCGTTTGATGGACCACCTTGAGCTGAAAGACGCGGTGTTTGTCGGTTTATCGATGGGTGGAATGATCGCGCAAGGCTTGGCAGTGAAGCGGTTGGATCTGATCCGCGGGGTCGTTTTGTCCAACACGGGCGCAAAGATCGGCAACGCGGACATGTGGAATGAACGCATTGATGCGGTAACGGCTGGCGGGATCGAAGCGGTCGCGGATGCAACGATGGAGCGGTGGTTTTCCAAAGCCTTCCATGAAACGGCTGAGTTGCAGATGTGGCGCAATATGCTGACGCGCCAATCAGCAGAAGGCTACAACGCCTGCATGTCCGCGATTGCGGGGACGGATATGATCACAGTAACCTCTGGCTTGCGCTTGCCTGCGATGGGGATTGCAGGGTCTGAGGATGGTTCCACCCCGCCTGATATGGTGCGTGAGTTGATGGGGCTTATTCCGGGTGCGGGGTATGAGTTGATCCGTAAGGCGGGGCATCTGCCTTGCGTGGAGCAACCTGATCTTTACGCGCAACATTTGATGCGTTTCCTAGATAGCATCGGTCACGGCACGGATGGCTGAATTTCTATTGATCCACGGCTCGTGCCATGGGGCGTGGTGCTGGCGGGACGTTTTGCCAGAACTTGCGCGCTTAGGTCACTCTGCCCGTGCTATCGATTTGCCCTCACATGGGGTTGATCAAACGTCGATCAAAGATGTGACGCTCGACCTTTATCGCGATGCGATTTTGGCGGCGATTGACGCGCCTGTTGTGCTTGTAGGGCATTCCATGGCGGGTTTTCCGATCGCGGCAGCGGCAGAGAAGGCGCCGGAAAAAATTGCGCGCTTGGTGAACCTATGTGCTTACGCGCCGTTCTCTGGCTATTCTTTGGTTGAGATGCGCAAATTGGCGAAACGTCAGCCCTTGCTGGATGCGATAGAAAAGAGCGCGGATGGATTGAGTTGGACACCGATTGTGAGCAAGGCGCGCGAGACGTTTTATCATGATTGTTCAGATGAAGTTGTAGCGTTTGCGCAGGCGCATTTGACACCGCAAGCGATCTTGCCTCAGGCGACCAAGTTGGAGTTGGGCGCGAACTACAACAGCGTCGCAAAGTCCTATATTCGCTGCGCTGATGATCGCACGATTCCACCTGAATTTCAGACGGAAATGGCAGCGCGTTTTGCCACTGAGGATCGCCACGAGATGCAAACATCGCACTCGCCCTTCTTTGCGGATCCGAAAGGTTTGGCGCATTTACTCGACAAGATCGCGCGCGCGGGCTAACAGGCGCGCCATGAGCGATGAAAAACCTGATCTTAAGCACCCGTCCGGCGCGCCTTGGCGTAATTTTTATGGCCGTTTTAAAGGGCATACGCTGCGCGGGTCTCAGCAAGTCTATCTGAAAGAAGATCTTGAGAGCCTCTCACCAGGTGCGGTGGGGTGGGAAGAAAACCCCGAGCGTGAAAATCTTGACCTCAAGGGCTTGTTCGGAGATCGGCCCCTGTGGCTTGAAATTGGGTTTGGCGGTGGAGAGCATTTGATCCACCAAGCAGTGCAAAATCCTGATGTGGGATTGATCGGTGCGGAGCCTTATATCAACGGCGTGGCGATGTTGCTTGGCAAGATCCGTGAAGCGAAAGTGTCAAACCTACGCGTTCACGCAGGTGACGCGCGCGATGTTTTTGATGTTTTGCCCGCGGGCTCAGTGTCGAAGGTCTTTCTGAACTATCCCGATCCTTGGCCGAAGAAACGTCATCATCGGCGTCGGTTCGTGACGCCTGAGCATTTAGAGGCATTGGCCGTTGTGATGCACGCGGGCGCAGAGTTGCGTGTGGCAACGGATATTGAGGACTATGTGCGTCAGACTTTGGAAGAGGTTCCGCGCGCTGGATTTACTTGGACCGCTGAGACGAGCGCTGACTGGAAAGAACCATGGAGCGATTGGGTGTCCACGCGTTACGAGCAAAAGGCGCTGCGTGAAGGTCGTGTCCCGCATTATCTAACATTTACCCGTAAATAGAGGTTTGATTTGAGTACGCCTTGCGCACTCAAGCCTCCGGCGGAAGTTTATTTAGAAAGATGAAGGGGCGGCTCATGGACGGCGCAACGGGCTTGCGTTATCAGGCTTGAAACAGCTTTTCGAAGAGAGTCCCAAGCATGTCCTCACATGGTGTTCCTGTCCCGATGTCGTCCTCCAAATGTGGACCATTGAAGGGGCGCGCTGATGTTCCCGGTGATAAATCCATTTCACATCGCTCGCTCATTTTGGGCGCGATGGCGGTGGGCGAGACGCGGATAACCGGCTTGCTTGAAGGCGAAGACGTGCTCGACACGGGGCGCGCGATGCGCGCGTTTGGGGCTGAGGTCACGGATCATGGCGGCGGTGAGTGGTCGGTTCATGGTGTGGGTGTTGGCGGCTTTGCAGAGCCTGAAAATGTGATTGATTGCGGTAATTCTGGTACTGGTGTTCGCTTGATCATGGGCGCCATGGCAAGCACGCCGATTGTGGCGACTTTTACGGGTGATGCGAGCTTGAATGGGCGTCCAATGGCGCGTGTGACGGATCCTTTGGCGCTATTTGGGGCTGAGGCGGTTGGTCGGACGGGCGGGCGTTTGCCGATGACCATCGTTGGCGCGAAAGAACCCGTCCCTGTGCGCTACGTCACGCCTGTGCCATCGGCTCAGGTGAAGTCGGCGGTTCTTTTGGCGGGCCTGAATGCGCCTGGTCAGACAGTTGTTATCGAGAAGGAAGCGACGCGCGATCATACAGAGCGGATGTTGCAAGGGTTCGGCGCTGAGCTGACGGTTGAGGACACCGACGAAGGTCATGTGATTACGCTAACGGGACAGCCTGAGTTAAAACCGCAAGTCATTACAGTGCCGCGCGATCCTTCTTCCGCGGCGTTTCCCGTTTGTGCCGCACTGATCACTGAAGGGTCGGATGTTTTGGTGCCTAACATCGGCTTGAACCCAACACGCGCCGGGTTGTTTGAGACGCTTCGCGATATGGGAGCGGATCTGACATATGAGAACGAGCGCACTGAGGGCGGTGAGCCGATGGCCGATCTGCGTGCACGCTATTCGCCAAACATGAAGGGTATCGAGGTCCCGCCTGCGCGTGCAGCTTCGATGATTGATGAATACCCGGTGCTTTCGGTGGTTGCTGCGAATGCGAGTGGGCCGACAGTGATGCGCGGCGTGAAAGAGTTGCGCGTGAAAGAGAGTGACCGGATTGACGCGATGGCCACAGGTTTGCGCGCCAATGGCGTTGAGGTTGAGGACGGTCCTGATTGGTGGATCGTGCAAGGGCGCGGCATGGGCAATGTGCAAGGCGGGGCAGAATGTGCGAGCCATCTCGATCACCGGATTGCGATGTCTTTTCTTGTGCTTGGAATGAGTACGATAGATCCTGTGCGCGTTGATGATGCGGGTCCGGTTGCGACGTCCTTCCCGATTTTCGAGCCGCTCATGGCAAAGCTTGGGGCGAAAATCACACGGCGCAACGCGTGAACAACCCACTGAGACTTGTGCGTGTGCTGGGTTTCAGCGCGCTCGCTCTTTTTATCATTTTGGCTGGAGTTTTGCAGCTCAAGATCGCACCTCAGGTAACATTCCTGCCGCAAGCGGAACAGAGCGCATATCCAGATAGCGCCTTGGCGTCTTTGGCAATAGAGTTGCGCCAAGCTGGTATTGATGAGCTTTATAAAACGTTGTTCCTAATTGTCGATTTCCTCTTCATTTTGGTTTTTGGTCTGTGGGTGATGCTGGTGCATATGATGCGCAGTGCTGTGCTTTGGCGGTTCTGGGGCGTTGCGATTGCTGCGCTCTTTATGGCGCTGGATTTCAGCGAAAACATGATGCTCGCAGTGCGTATGGGACTGGCGAGCAAAGGCAATCTTGACCCTGCAATCTTGACGGCTGAGGTCAGTGCGGTGCATTGGGTCACATTGGCGAAATTTTCGGTAGCGGCGATTTGTTTGATCTCTGCATTCTTAGCATCAAGGAAACGCGGATAATGGGATTTACCATTGCGATTGATGGGCCTGCTGCGGCTGGTAAAGGCACGCTATCCAAAGCGATTGCGGCACATTTTGGCTTTGCGCATCTCGATACGGGACTTTTGTATCGCGCGGTTGGCGCAAAAACGTTGCTGGGGGTTGAGCCAATCGAAGCGGCCTTGAAACTTGTCGCGTCCGATATGGACGACACGGATCTGCGCTCGCCCGAAGTCGCGCAAGCGGCGAGCAAGGTGGCCGTAATCCCTGAGGTGCGTGCCGCATTGGTGGATTTCCAACGTGCGTTTGGTGCGCGTGCAGGTGGAGCGGTGCTGGATGGGCGCGACATAGGAACGGTGATTTGCCCGGATGCGAAGGTAAAGCTCTACGTCACGGCCTCTGCCGAAGTGCGCGCGGAGCGGCGTTATTTGGAGTTGTCCGCCAAGGGCGATGCGAGCACGCGGGAACAGGTTCTGGCTGATGTGAAAGCACGTGACGCGCGCGATATGGAGCGCGTTGAAGCGCCTTTGAAACCAGCTGATGATGCGGTGCTGATTGATACGTCGGAAATGAGCATCGAAGACGCGATCGCCAAAGCCCTCGCTGCGATCGAGGCGCACACGGCGTAGTCACGTAGCCGTGGTTCGACAGAACACACGCGCCCTGTTTATGCTGAGCCAACCCTAGCGAAAGGCTCAACGATGCGTATTTTGATGATCTGTTTAACGATGTTGGCGAGCCCTTTGCTTGCACAAGACAGCGAACCTGCGATGACGGGTGCGCGGATGAACTCAATTCTGTTGGCGATTGACCCAGAAGCCGTGCAGCGCGGGATTACAACGGAACTCACAATTGATGATGTGCCGATCATGGTGATCGTCGATGAACCCTCTGACCGTATGCGCGCGATGGTGCCTATTCGCAGTGCCGACGGGCTGGAGCCCGAAGAACTGCAACGCATGATGCAGGCCAATTTCGACACCGCTTTGGATGCGCGTTACGCTGTTGCGCAAGGGCGCGTGTGGGGGGTGTTTATCCATCCGCTCTCGCCGCTGGAGCGCGAACAACTGGTGTCGGGCCTGATCCAAACTGTGAACCTCGCGCGCTCTTACGGGCAGGCCTATACGGGCGGTGCGCAGCATTTCGGCGGTGGGGATAGCAACGGGATTTACCGAGACTTGCTGGAAGAACTGCTGAAAAAGGGCGAAGCGCTTTAGCGCCTTGCCTTGCTGCCCTTTTGCGCCAATTAGAGCGGTAACGAAGGAGCAAACAAGATGAGAATTCTCGCATGTATATTCGCTTTGATGGCCACCATGAGCAGCGCTGAACCTGTGCAATTGAACGAACGTTTCGATGCCGGAGCCGAGGCGCGCTGGCGCTATATCGGGGACAACGTGATGGGCGGCGTGTCAGCGGGGCAAGCTCAAATCACGGCACAGGGGTTGAACCTGACGGGGCAGGTGAGCACGGACAACAACGGTGGTTTCATCCAAGTGCGGCGTGAATTTGAGGACGGTTTGAGCGCGGATGTGTCGGCTTTGGTTCTGAAGGTGCGCGGCAATGGTGAACGCTACACGGTCTTTTTGCGCACCCGCCAAGCGCGCCTGCCTTGGCACAATTACAAAGCGTCTTTTGTGGCGGGTCAGGCGTGGTCAGAGGTGCGTTTGGAGCTGAGCACGTTTGAACGCTCGACCGGATTGCTGCCCGCTACGATCTCGCCTGAAGATGTGCGCAGCGTGGGCTTGGCGGCCTACGGCGCGGATTATGAGGCGGATTTGTGGGTTGGTGCGGTTCGGGCGGAGTGACGCGAGGGCACGCCAAACGGCGGCGAGGCTGATTGCCCTGCCGCGTTGGTGTTTGATTTAATTCTAAAAATGGCGGCCGCCATGAAGCGGATCGTTGGAAGGTCTCGGGGGTTTTTAATCCCTTTGCTCGCTCTGGGGGCTGTTCACCCCGTCGTCTTGCGCAAGATCGAAGGCGCTCGCATTGCTACGAGTCTGTGATCCTGATTTCAGTGGTTAACCGAGGAGGAGAATGCGGGGAGTTGGTTAAGGATTGGTGAGGGGTGAGTGCGGTGGGGGCAGATTGAGTCACTATGTCGAGTATGTGAAATTGTTCTTGAAAATAGATGTACTGGTATTGTCAATTCAACACTAAGGTGAAAGCCTACACTCTAGGCGAGTGATTGGGTTAGCATGAAGTACCGGAATCTAAAAAATTGGACCAACCTGAACGAATGTAAAGGTTTGCTTTTTTTCGCTCAAAGGATGGATGAATTAACATTCAGTTACACTCTGGACAGCTATAGGGCGCCAACAACCACGGCTCCCTTCCTTGTACAAGAGGCAATAAATTCATTTGTCTTATGCGAAAAATTGGAAACTTCGCCGAATAGTTCGTTTCATATTCTTGATGAACTAGAAGAACGCTTGAAGTCCAACTCAATCGTCAAAAAAATGTTGAATCTACATTTAGAAAGTTATATCAAGTACGATCGTAATCAAGTAAGCGCGATAATCCGAAAGCTACGCGTCTTGGAGCGCGAGCTTGATTCGAGAACCTATACGCTAACTGGATTAGAGCTGCTGAAGGTTGCGATAAAGTCTGGCAAGAAGTCGGAGATAGATTTTCTTGCAAAAGAAATTTCTTCAAGCTTACAAAATCTCAAAGTCAGCGGACAGCACTTAAATGAAATGGTAGTTGAGACGTTCTTCTCGGAATCGAAGGTGGAGGGAGAGGAGGTTTTGGAAGAGTTTTTTCGAAAACTTTTTCCTCATTCCCACAACTATGATATCTTGGTGAAGATTGAAACGAGTATAGGGAATGTTCGCAAAGAAGTGCTTCGAATGTTTAAGATGGAACTTTCCAAAAAAATTCCAGAGCATATCTCTGAAGATGAACTCCGACATTCCTTCGTGACACTTAATTCGAAAGAAGATTTTTTTCTCCTTAGAGAGATTCGAGCACCCGATAAGTTCTCTGCGATGGCAAGTGCGATAGATAAAATTGATCGCCTATACGATCTATTTGGGCTTTTTCATCATAAAGGATCATACACTCTTAGTGAGTTTGGCATAGCAGTTAAAATATGCTGTGAAAAAACTCAAGATTCAATTAGAACTTCTGTGAACCGCATGCATTTTGTAAGCGATAATCGGCCGCTTAAAGCCGCTCGAAAACTTGATAGTATGATGGAGCAAGTGAACTTTCCACGAGGAGTTGATAAGGCTAAATTTTTCCGTGCGATAAGTTTCCACGGAAAGTGCATGCAAACTGAATCGGTATACCGCTGCTACCCCAAAACCCGAATTTTTTCATGGGTTATGACGCGGAAATTGTCTGA
>NZ_MLCB01000020.1 GCF_001890925.1 Planktotalea frisia | reverse complement strand
TCAGACAATTTCCGCGTCATAACCCATGAAAAAATTCGGGTTTTGGGGTAGCAGCGGTATACTGATCGTAAGAGATATTCGTCCAAGCCTCAGGCACGCTTTGCGGCGCCCTATAGGCGCTTTGAGCAAGGCTGCGCGCGATGGATTTCACTGTCCCTACATCGAATGTTTCAGGCGCACCAAGCTGCATTTGCGGCTGTTGCTCAGACCCTAAAGCAGGGGTGGCAACGAGGGCGGCGAGCGATGCTATAAACTCGCGGCGCAGCATTACACAGCCCCCCGTTTGCTTTTCCACGGAGCGCTCTTGAACCACGCAGCGCCAAAGGCGACGGCGATGATAATCGCAAAGCCAAGCGCGTTGACCCAGATCATCGAAACATGCGTGCGCCCCACATGATCAAACAGCACGCCTAGCAAGCGCGCGAAATACATCGACGCAATAAACACGGCGAGCGATTGCTGACCCACTTTCATGATCACCTTGAGCACGACAGCCCAAACATTCGCGCTGAGCGTCGCCGCCCCCGAGGGCAGCAAACGCGCACCTTTTTGTCCAACGAGCACCCAAGCGACATACGCCGTGGCGAGAAAATGCACGTAGCGCAAAACGCCAAAATCAGATTTCTGGATCAAGATGTCGAATTCTTTGCGCCACTCCAGAAAGACGGGGAACGCGTTAAAGATGCGGAAATACGCGAAAGGGAGCGAGATCAGGATCACCGTGACTGCGATCCAGAAAAGGCGTCGATCCACAGGGGGCGCAGGGGTCCAACCAGACATCAGCGCGAAACCTGTGAAAAAGATCAACTGCCAGCCAAAAGGATTGAAGAACCACTCACGCTCTGACCACGGCTCCGCAGGGAGGTTCCAACCTGTGACCTGAACGAACAACCACAAAGCAACGGAAGCAGAAAGCGCCAAGGCGACATGCACACGCGCGAGCGCATACATCACAGGCATCATCGCAAGAATCACCAGATACATCGGCAGAATGTCGAAATAGTTGGGCACATATGTGAGAGTGATCAGGCCAAGCAGGTTGGTCTGCGCATCCTTAAAGAACGGATAAAGGTTGAGCTGACCCACATAATCGCGCCCCTCAGGAAGCACCGTGTTCAGCGCCACCATCGTCGCGGCAATCGCGAAGAACAGCGCGATATGCGCCCAGTAGACTTGCCACACACGAAAGCCCACGCGCGCAGTGCCCATCGCCAAACCACGGGTCCGAAACACACGCCCAAACGCGATGGCGGATGCCATGCCAGAGCAGAACACAAACGTCTCCGTTGCGTCGGAAAAGCCGAAACGCGCAGGGATCCAAAGGGCGAGCCAATCGTTGGGTACATGCGCAATCAGGATGATGAACATCGCAATGCCGCGAAAGAAATCGAGCCGCGGATCGCGGACTGTTGCGCACGCAACGCTTTGCGTTTTAGAAACGGGGATGGGCGTGATCGACGCATCGGCCATAGTCATAACCTTTGCGCCTTATTCAGCTGCGAGCATCAGCTGGGAGCGACGCGCCTCAGCGATCTGGCTCATGCGGCGCGCGGCAAAAGTGTCTTCGCGACCTGCCCGCAAAGCGGTGCGGGCAATCAGCAAGCTTTCCGTCTCATCCAACTGGCCTGCGCGCAAACCCGCCTCAATCGTGAGACGCTCAAACACGTCGCGTTGCGCATGGCTGCCGCCGATGTTTTGAAAGCTCGGTTGCGCACGACGCAGACCCGCAAAGGCCGTGCCATAATCACCATCTCCAAAAGCCGCGAGACCTTGCGCGGCAGCAACGCCAGGATCTTTGAGGATCGCAGTCGCCTCACCGCCATTGCGCACAGCATCCGTCGCGATCCGCGCGGTCATACGTGACGCAGCACCGCTGCGATTGTCACCAGAAAGCGCAAGCATGTAGTGCAAATCAGCAAAGACAAGGCAGTTGTCATTGGTGCATGCTTCGGCCAAATCCGCCAGCTCTTCCCAACGATTGCCTACGTCGATGCCCTCAAGCTCAAGCCGTACAAGCAGCGAACTCGCGTTAGAGAAATCGCGAAAGTCATCTGTCTTTTCTTCCCGCACTTTGCGGTCATAAAGGTCCAGAACTTGCGCCACATCCCCCTGATCCAAGTGCAAGATCGCCTTGTGCCACCACACGTGGAAACGAAAGTTGTTACAATGGCTCCACGCGTCGAGGTTGTTGTCGATCAAGGCAATACCTTGGGTAACGCGGTGGGTCATATCATAGACATGCGTGACCGCGTGCAGACCCCAAGCGTCATCACTCGCGCGCGTGAGACCTTGCAAGCCTGTGCGCTCTGCCGCCTCGTAAGACCCCGTCTCTTCCATCGCGAACGCAAGACAACCCAGCGCATATCCACCAAGTGCATGATCCTCGCCATGCGCGCCAATCACACGTTCAATCGAGCGGCGCATGCCGTGATTGTCGCCAATGATAAAGCGAATGCCGTGGGACATTTTCATGCTGATCGTATCGGCCGGATTGAGCCGCATCGCCGCTTCCATATGGCCAATCGCGCGGCTTGCGTAGCCATCAAGCCAATCTTTCAAAGCGGCGCACCAGAGCTGTTCGCGCTGTGTCGCGCCGCATTGCTTCAATGCCTTTTGCGCATTGACGCTGGACTCATGCGCCACTGGCATCAGCTCACGACGCGCGAGCATCAAAACCGCGAGGCCTTTGATCGCGTGACCCATGGCAAACTCTGGCGCGCGCTCGAGCAATGCCGCCAGATGCACAGGCGCGCTTTGACCGTGTGACAAGATACCATGCACGACGCCGTTCCAGTCGTTTAACGCTTTGGGGTCACTCAAACTGATCGGGCATGTGCAAATATCGTGATACATCGGGTCGGCCTTGTCTCGTGCCCCGTAGCGATCTGCAGGGGCGTTGAGAATGGCTTAACCCGCCCTTCCCTCACTCACACATCACGTGATCATGAGCGCACAAAAACGTGACGCAGACTGATATTTCCGTGATCAGGCCTTTGGTCTTAGCGGTTTTGCGAGGCTTGCAAGCACTTGTGGCAAGCGGTCTGTGTCCTGGCCAAAACGCGGCGGTGCGCTGCGATAGGTGACTGGCGTTTTAGAGAATTTAAGGGGATTCCCCAAGAGTTTCACCGATCCTTTCGCCGTTTCAGGGTTCGCAACATCCACCACTGCCCCTCGCGCCTGCGCTTGGTCAGAATTGAGAGCTTGCGAAATCGTGTGAATCGGCCCGCTTGGCACGCCTGCGTCTTTCAGTTTCTGTAACACATCGTCGCTGTCGAGTTTCGCAAGCGTTTCGCGAATGGCCGCGTTAAGTGGATCACGGTGTCTCATGCGCTCTGGATTGGTGCGATATTGCTCTGTTTCGGCAAGGTCTGCACGCGCAATTGCGTGGCAAAATTTCTGGAACTGGGAATCATTGCCGACCGCGATAAGCACATGACCATCTCTTGTCTCAAACACGTCATAAGGAACGATGTTCGGATGCGCATTTCCGCGTCGTTTGGGCAGATCGCCAGAGGCAAGGAAATTCGTCCCCTCGTTGATCAACCACGCCATTTGCGCGTCCACGAGCGCCAGATCGATGTGCTGCCCCTGCCCTGTTTTATCACGGTGGCGCAGAGCGGCGAGGATACCGATGCAGGCATACATCCCACACATGACATCCGCGATGCCGACACCCACTTTCATTGGTGGACCATCAGCCTCACCCGTAAGCGACATGATCCCACCGTAGCCTTGCGCCATCAAACCATAGCCGGGCAAATCGCGGTTCGGACCCGTTTGACCGTAGCCAGAGATAGAACAATATACAATCTCAGGGTGCATTTCACACATGCTCTTGTGATCAAGACCATACTTAACCAAAGCCCCCGGTTTGAAGTTCTCGATGATCACATCCGCCTGTTCTGCGATCTGATGGATCAGCGCTTGGCCCTCAGGGGTCGAGAGATCCGCAGCGATAGAATATTTGTTGCGATTGGCCGCCATGAAGTAAGCGCTAAAATCACTTTGACCATCCGGCGTTTCCGCGAACGGTGGCCCCCAAGCGCGCGTATCATCGCCCCCTGTTTTGGGGTTCTCAATCTTGAGCACCGTCGCGCCCATGTCACCAAGCAGCTGTGTTGCTGTCGGCCCTGCGAGAACACGGCTAAGGTCGAGGACGGTCAAACCATCAAGCGCACCTTTGGTGTTAGAGGCGTCCGTCATAGCTTTTCCTATCAATTTCAGCGGCGATCAGGGTGAAGGTCTCTGAACTTTGCGCTGCTTTGAGCGCGGCCTTCAGTTCATCAGTATTCCGCACATGATGCCCTTTTCCACCAAATGCATTGGCGACAGCCGCGAAGTCCGTCGTGCCGAAATCGACGCCTCGATTGGTCATTTGACGTTGCCGCTGTTTGAGTTCGATGAGCGCTAAAGATGCATCTACAAACACGACGAAGATTGTTTTCAACCCCTGCTCTGTCGCAGTGGCAAGTTCACCCGCGACCATCAAGAAACCTGCGTCGCCCGAGAAAGACACGACCGTGCGATCAGGCTCCACCAGTTGCGCGCCCATCGCAAGCGGAACCGCGCAGCCCATCGTGCAAAGGGCCGTACTTTGCGTCAGCGCGCGGGGAAAATTGCATTGCCACATCTGGCTCAGCAGGATGCGGTGTGCACCGCTATCAACGGTGGCAAGGGTGTCGGCTGGCAACATCCCTTGGCAGGTGGCGATCACATGATCCGGACCCCAGTCACCCTGCGGCGCAAAAGCTTTCTTCAACGCCTCTTCGGCCCGTTTCGGGGCCTCATCGGGCCAAACGGTCTGACCCGCTTCAGGGAGAAGTGCCACGACAGAGGCAGCGCAATTCCCGATGATATTGTAAGTGGCGTGGTGCATATAATGCGTGTTCGGCTCTGCGGTGATGTCGATCACGATTTGCGTTTCAGGATCCCAGGGATTTTGCCAACCGGCACGCATCTCAATCGGGTCATATCCAATCGCAAGGATCACATCTGCCGCGCGCACAAGTGGTAACAAAAGGGTGTCCGCCTTGGGCGACAGCCCTGCCCCACCCATCGAAAGCGGATGGTTTTCAGGCATCAGTCCTTTGGCTTTGTAAGTGGTGATCACAGGCGCATTCAAACGTTCCGCCGCCTCTTGCACCGCAACGCTTGCGTCTTCGCTCATCGCATCAACGCCGGCGATAATCAGCGGGCATTTAGCATTTTTGAGAGCTTCGCGCGCGGCTTCAAGATCGGGACCAACAGGCGCAACAGGGCTCGCCATTTTACGCAAAACCCCCTGCCCGCTCGACGGTGCATCCGCGACAGAAATCGGCACGTCGATATGCACAGGCCCTTTGCGACCTTCCATGGCGATGCCGACAGCTTTGTCCGCGATCACATGCGCGCGCTTTGCCGTTAAGGTAAACGTCGCTTTGGTAATCGGGCGAAACACTTGAGCTTGATCGAGCACTTGATGCGTATAAATTTGTGCCTCATCGGCATCGACGCAACCCGTGAGAACAATCAGCGGCACACGATCCTGACGCGCGTTTTCAACAGAGTTAATTCCGTTCAACGCCCCCGGTCCGACCGTCGCAATCAAGATCCCCGGCGCACCCGTTCGGTGATATGTGCCTTCCGCCATGAAGCCGGCTGCGTTCTCGTGCTTGCACAAAACGAAGGTGATGCCCGCCTCTTCCAAAGCATCGAGCAAGTTGAGCACTTCGCCCCCCGGCATGCCAAACGCCCAACGGCATCCGGCCTCATAAAGACGTTTGGCAAGGACATCAGCTGCGCGCATTTGGGTATTCCTGTGTTTAAGATCCCATTTTATTTGCGTCATGGCAGGCCTGTGCGCAACACAACTCCGCGTGTGAGCATTGAAATATGTGCAAGGTTTTGATTAGGAAAATTTGTACTTTTGTGCTGCTCTGATAACTGTGCCCTATGAACAACTTAACGATCAAACAACTCAGGTACTTCGAAGCGGTCGCCAATCAGCAACATTTTGGCCGTGCGGCACAAGTGTGCAACATTTCGCAGCCAGCTATTTCAGTGCAGATCAAAGAGCTTGAGGAAAGCTTGGGACAGACCCTATTCGAGCGGCGCGCGCGACAGGTTTGCCTGACCTCATTTGGCGAACAATTTGCCATCCGTGTGCGACCAATTTTGCGAGCTGTTGATGACCTTTCAGATCTTGCGCGCGCGTCTCACGAAGGGTTGGTTGGCAAACTTCGGCTTGGGGTTATTCCCACCATCGGTCCTTATTTGCTCCCACGTATTGTCGCACAAATGAACACTGCTTATCCGCAAGTTGACCTGCATATCAGAGAGACACAAACGCACAATTTGATCAGCGATCTTTTGGGCGGCGCGCTTGATCTTGCGCTCGTTGCTTTGCCGATTTCTGAGCCCGAATTGACCGAGCTTCCTTTGTTTGAGGAACGCTTCGTTTTGCTACGCAGTGCCAGTGATGCGGGCAAGCCCGTTCCCGACGGATCCGCGCTTTCGAAGATGAAGTTACTGCTTCTGGAAGAGGGTCATTGTTTTCGCGACCAAGCGCTTTCTTTTTGCCGTATGCCAAGCAATGGACCGAAGGAAAGCATGGAGGGCAGCTCGCTCTCGACGCTGGTGCAGATGGTTGCCAGCGGTCTTGGTGTGACGCTTATTCCGCAAATGGCCGTCGCTTTGGAAGCGCGTTCCACTGACGTCGATGTCGCGCGATTTGCCAAGCCTGAACCGACCCGTACCATCGGTTTGGTCTGGCGCAAGGCATCGCCAATGAGCGCGAGGTTCGAGAAGATTGGAAACCTGGTGAATACGAGCATGGATCAAATCCCTAAAAATTAAGATACTGACAAATATAGGTTTTTCAGATTGTCAGCTGACAATTTTGCCCGTTACCGACAGATTTCACCAACCGATCAAGTGAAAAACGACCTTCTCTAGAGATCTTTGTCAGCCGTCGTAAATATCCGCCGGGATTGGTAAATTCGCTCATGTTTTCAAGCATACACAAGACGATCGCGGGGGGGATTACTGAACGAAAGGTCGTAACATCAACTGGGGCAGCATTTAGTAATTCAGTCGGGGCAGAAGATATTGTGTTTGATACAGCCGATTTGTCTGCGGACGGGCGATTTAAAGGAACAGCTTCGGGCGGCGCGTTCACTCAATCAGGCGCTACGTTTACGGGCACTGGGCAGAGTTTTGAGGGCATGATCGGCGGAGACGCTGACGGGGTGGCCACATCTGTTGCCGGGGCGTTTACGATGGATCAAGCTAAGAGCGATGGAAATCAGTATCGCGAAACCGGCGTGTTTGTCGCCGATTGAATTGAAGAGACAGTTTAACATCAGAATTAGCGCATCTTAACAGATGCGCTTTTCTTTAGAACATTGGAAAGTTGGGTGCCGGCATACTGAAGCCTCCACCGGCGGCGGCAACGGCATCGACACTGCTTCTTAAGAAGGCGTCGTAGTCGACTTGTTGATTTCGAGCGCCAACAAGGGCGACGCACGAGGCGAAACATTCTCAAAGGTCGAGAACTTCGACGGTTCCGAATTCGACAACACATTGATGATGAGCAACGGAGCAAACGTCATGGACGGAGGCTTGGGCAGATGTGATATCGCAGATTGGCACCGTAAACTTAGTGCACCGCCTCATTTGATATGCGATGGGGCAGCATGACCAGACCCAGCCGTTCTTCTCTCTATCGCCGCCATCGTTTTCCGCCGGATGTGATCGCCCGAGCGGTCTGGCTGTATTTCAAATTTCCGCTGAGTTTGCGAATGTTTGATGATCTGTTGGCCGAGCGCGGTATCATCGTGTCGCACCAGACGATCCGAATATGGTCAGAGAAATTCGGTCGTCAGTTCGCTGCTGACATTCACCGCAGATCGGCTGGCCAGTTTGATGAAAAATGGCACCTCGACGAGGTTGTAATCACAATGTGTGGCAAGAAACACTGGCTGTGGCGCGCGGTCGATCAGGACGGTTTCGTTCTGGATGTTCTGGTACAAAGCCGTCGTAATGCGACGGCAGCCAAACGCCTCATGCGCAAACTTCTTAAGCGACAAGGATCAGTTCCACGCGTCATGATCACTGACAAACTACGCTCGTATGGAGCCGCTAAGCGAGAGATCATGCCCAGTGTCGAACATCGATCGCACAAGGGTTTGAACAACCGTGCTGAGAATTCCCATCAACCAACGCGACGGCGAGAGAGAGTGATGAAGCGGTTCAAATCGCCAAGGCAACTGCAACGGTTTGCTTCCATCCATGACCCCATCTACAACTTGTTCTATTTGCCTCGCCACGAAATGACATCCACCGACTTCAGGGAAATGAGGTCGCTTGCCATGCAAACTTGGCACGAAATCGCACAGGTTTCAGCTGCCTAAATCTAAAGGCCCGCGGCCTTCTTCAACTTGAGGCAGTTAAGTTTACGGTGCCACCAGAACTGCTCTTGGCCAACCATCTCAAAACTCTGCGCCTACCGACCTTCCTGCGCGAACACGACAAGCTCACGCGCATCTGTGCCGCGCAGGGCGTGGATCATGTCCGTTATTTGGCCCGGCTGACCGAGCTTGAACTGATCGACCGCGAACGCCGTATGGTCGAGCGCAGGATCAAATCCGCCAAGTTCCCAGCCGTCAAAAGCTTGGACAGCTTCGACTTCAAAGCGATCCCGTCGTTGAACAAAATGATGGTCTTGGATTTGGCGCGATGCGACTGGATTGAACGGCGTCTAGATGTAGATATGTACGGACTCTCGGGACACTTCCTGTAAATTCCCTGATTTGGGATG
>NZ_MLCB01000019.1 GCF_001890925.1 Planktotalea frisia | reverse complement strand
CTACGGTCAGACGTCAACCCGTCAAAAGTCGGGTGCTCGAGGACTCTGTGTATATCATGGTTTTTCTGGCCTAAAGACACTCCAAAATCGACAGAGACCCCAGCGATCGGTTTCGCCAATGCGTATCGCGCGCTGAGCGTCAGTTGATCATAGTCCAAATTCGCATCAAGCGATTGGCTGCGCTTTGCGTTCACGCTTAACGTCAGTCGATCTTTGTTGGCCAAACTGAAACGCACGCCCGTATTCAACCCCAAGCTGTTCGCATCTTCACGCGCAGAGAGCGATTGTTGTCGCTCCGCGCTCACCCCACCGAATACGAATGAGCCGGGCGCAAAAACGTAGTTCTGTGTGAACCCGATGCGCGCGTATTGCATGAACGGCTGTTGCGCATACCAAGTACGTCCCCCGGTCAATTCAAACTGGTTGGGCAAGTCGATGCCCGATCCTGTAAAACCGCGCCGAATGTAGGAGAGCGACGCGGAAGTGAACGCAAAGTCAGAGCCTTTTGCCGTGGGCGCGAGAAGCTTGGCTTCGTTGCTCAATGTGTAGGTGCGATGATCAAAGCGAAACAGTAGATCGCTTTGGCTGCTCTGGCTTTCGGCGATACGATAACGTGTTGCGAAACCAGCATTATATTGGATGCCGGATAGGGCTCTGGCAGTGCCACTGAGTTGAAACTCAAACGGCAGATCAAACAGTCGTGTTGTGCTGCGGGCACTGCCATTGTTGACGTTCGAACTGGGTGCCGCGGCGAAACTTAACTCGGTTGACCAAGGATTGGTGCGCTGAACATAGCGGAAATCGCGGATTGCGATGTCTTTGAAATTCTCATTCGGTGCGTTTTGTGCCGCACGACGTAGCCAAAGTTGAGCACGGGTTTTTGCGCCGCTGGTCGAGAGCGCTTGGGCCATGACCATAGACGCACCAAAACGTTCTGACGGTGTACTTGCGCCATTCCACGCTTTGCGCGCGGTTGCCATCGCTTCATCCAAGCGGCCAAGATCGCGTGCTGCGCGGGCGCGGATGATCAAGGCTACTGTATCGTTGGGATTGCGTTCCAGCAAAGCACTCGCGAGCTGATATCCTTGACGCGGAGCACCTGAAACCACGGCGTTCGCAGCAAGTGTGCGCATTTCAAGAGGTGTTAACGTCACTTCTTGGGAAATCGCTGAGGTGCTGGTGAGTGCGCCCGAAATGGCAAATAATAGTGCAATAAAATTCTTGCGAGACCGGTTCATAAAACACTCCTGAACCTAAAGACAGGTTGGATTTAAAAATCTTATTCGCGAACGGCAAAGAATCCAGCAGTTTCACGGAAAGTGACGTCTTGGAAACGCGGGTCTTCGCCGGTTACGACAATGATCCCTGTGATAGTGTTTGCTTGGTCACCTGACAAGACGGCGTAGTAATTTCCTTTCTCGAACTCGTCGCCGTCGCGTGGATCGCGCGAAAGAGTTATGCCGGCCAGTTCGCCGTTAATGTCAAGTGCGCCGGCACTGACTTCGAAAAGTAGAATTGGCAGCTCTGTTGAACCAACACCAATTGCGGTCAAGACTTGTTGCGTAATGTCTTCGTTATCGAGGTCGTAGATACGTCGATTGGTGACATTGCCGCGCACGCCCGACCCGTCATTGAAATCGTCAAAATCGATAGCAATCTCGATGTCGCCCCTGACATATTCTAAACCGCCGCGCCCGTCAAAATCGCGTAAACCACCGTAATTGTCGGTTCCAACATATTTTGCCTGTCCTTCTGTTGGAAGGGTGACGTCGCCGTCAGGTTGGAAAATATATCCTCCAAACCCATACTCGGAATATCCGCCAGTTCTTACGATGGCGACGGACGTATTGCCATCCGGCCCCACAGCTTAAAGAGCACGGTAACTGAACTGGTTTACAGATTCAGACGTCAACGTGTCCGCAGCAGTAGAGGGTGCTTGAAACACTGTGAACGGTCCAATTCCTAAACGGTTATCGTTTTCATCGAGTACAACTGTGTACGGTCTGTCGCCATCAAATGCGAGGTTGTCGACGGTGAAAGTATCGCTCTCGCTGTCGTATGCGAAGCCTTCAGCGTAGCCTGCGCCATCATCCTCGGCGGAGCGATCTTCGGTTCTGAAAATAGAGCTGGCAGAGGAAGGGTTCACAGTACCGGGCAGGCGGTTTGTATCTGTTTCGATCGCGGTGCCTGTGTCGGTGGTGACAGTTGCCGGATCTGTAGTGTCTACAGTTGGGGTCGTCGTAGTGGTTGTTGTGGTTTCCGTGCTGGTGGTGGTGTCGTCGGTCGTGGTATCGTCAGTTGTCGTGTCGTCCGTTGTGGTCGTCGTTGTTGTGCTGGTGTCCTCTTCCATAAATGGATTGGTGCCATCGAGGCAGCCTGTAAGCGCAAAGGCGAGGGCGAAAAGAACGGCAAAACGAGTCATGGAACGAGACTTTTTAAAAGTTGTGCACAAATTCCGGTGTGAGGGTGCAAAAGTCAACGCAACTTAGGTCATATTCCCTGATTAATCGTAAACAGATGTTGTTGGGCCACCTACTGAATGTAGAGGTCCGACTAAATCGGACGCATATATTTGGAGAAAACGCGCCGCTCGGAGTGTCGATCCAGTGCTAGTTTTGCGCGTTGAGGAAGGCTGAAAGCCGCGACAGTCCGAGGGCGAGATTTGCCTCTGCACCGCCCCCCACGCCCATGCGAATGTGGCTGGGTTGATCATAGGCTGAACCGGGAAGCAGGAAGGTCTTGTATGGCGGCTCAAGCAAGCGTTTCGCAACGAAACCACCGTCTAGGTTGTTGCCAAGTCTGGCAAGTCCGATGAGACCTGCCTCGGGTGGGGTCCAACTCAGCAGGGGTTGGCTTTCGATGAATGTGTTGAGCTCTTTGAGGTTGGCTTGACCCGCGGTGCGCGCGTCCTCGAGGGCAGTCTTATAGCGCTCTGGGCGTAGTGCGATTTCGGCGATGACTTCGCCGAGGATATTCATGATTTCGCTAGAGTTTTCGCGCAAGATTACGGCATCCATGATCAGGTTTTTATCCTGACAGATCATCCAGCCTGTGCGCAAACCTTGCAAGCCAAGCGCTTTGGACACGCTGCCTGTGGTGATACCGCGCTCATACAGGCCCGCGATAGACGGCGGGCGCGGGGCACTCCATTCAAGGCCTGCGTAGACTTCATCAACGATCAGCCATGCGTTCACGGAGCGGGCGATATCGACGATTTCGGCGAGTTCATCGGGGGTGAGGAGGCGGCCTGTGGGGTTGTTGGGGTTGGTCAGAAAGATCAATTTTGTCTTGGGCGTGACGAGGCTGCGCAACTCCTCAAGGTCCAAGTCCCAGCCAGAGGTTTCGCGGCGAAACCCTGTTTTAATAACAGCGCCTTGGGCTTTGGCCATGACTTCGGCCTGTGGCCAGCCGGGTTTTTCGATGACGATCTCATCGCCCGGCTCAAGCAGTTGACGCAAAGCTAAATAATTCGCTTCTGCTGCGCCCGCAGTGATTAACACATCGTTAATATCGCAGGTTTGTTCGAGGCCCGCCTGTCGCAGGACGTGGGCGCGTAACTCTGGCAGGCCGCGAAAGGAGCGGCCATTCCAATCGAGCGAGAGGTTCGGGTCGAGGTCATCCAAGTAGTCGCCAAGGACAGGAGATTTGGAGAGGGAAAACCCGACGAAAGCTTCTGGGTCAGATTCGGTGGTTTCTAAGAGGTACTCGAATAATGTGTGAATCTTGACTTTCATCGGGCGGCCTGACTTTTCTTAGTGGCATTCAAAGGGAGAGCATCGTGGGTCCAAGCCATTTCATCAAGGGGCAAGTGCAGCAGTTGCATGTGCTGGATTACGGGTTGTTCAAAGTGCACGCGAATGGGCGTGTGATCGGGATTTGCGGGTTTCTGATCGTGACGGATCTGGACGAGCGGATCTTGGTGGATACAGGATTTCCACAGAAATATGCGGATGATGTGGTTGCTGCGTCGCTTGAAGATCGGCTTGGCGGGTTTGGCGAGATTTTGCAGCTTACGTCTGAGAATATGCCAAAAAGCCAGCTTGCGAAAGCGGGGGTGGCGATTGGCGATATTGATCTGCTGATCATAACGCACACGCATATTGATCACGTTGGCGGGCTTTGTGACTTTCCGGGTGTGCCGATCCTGATTGCCAAGGCAGAGCGCGATTTGGAACGTCCGATGTATTGGGGGAAAGTGCAGCCAATGGACTGGCCGGATCGGGAATATTTACAGGTTGTTGAGGATTTTGATTTAGGACCTAACCTGCGCGTGCTTTTGGTGCCGGGGCACGCGCCGGGGCAATTGGCATTGCTGTTGGATTTGCCTGAAAGCGGGCCGATGCTTTTGGTGAGTGATGCGATTTCACGACCTGACGAGGTTGTGGAGGCGTTTGCAGGCTCTTGGGACGAGGTGTTGGCGATAAAGAATGGTGCGCGGTTGATCGCGTTGGCGAAAGAAAAGGGTGCGCAGATTATATATGGGCATTGCCCTGCGCAGTGGCCTGAATTGCGCAAGACGCCAGAGTATTTCGGGTAAGACGTTTGTCTATCTAACGTCGCGCCCTTGATTGAGAATAAAGACATTGCCGCTGGAGACGTCGCCCATCGGGCCAGCAAGAAAGCTAACCCAACCTGCGATCTGCTCGGGTTGCATCGCGTGGCCATGGGGCATTTGCGCGATGGCATTGGCGAGGACCTCGTCGGAAAGAACGCCAAAAAGCGGCGTTTCTGTCATTGCGGGAGCGATTGAGTTGACGCAGATTTTGTCGGTGGCGTAACGGCGCGCGAGGTCTTTGGTAAGTGTGTCGAGCGCGGCTTTGCTGGCACGGTAAGGGGGCGGATCGAAGACATCGAAATTGTAAGCGCCGTTGGAAGAAATGTTGATGATTTTCTTTACACCGTCGCGTTGCAGCATCAAGGGAACTGCGTTTTGGCAGCAATGAAACGCGGTCTCAAAGTTGAGCGCCATCTGTTGTTTGAACTCATCCGCAGGGATATTTGGGAACTCGGACATGAAACAGGTTCCTGCATTGTTCACGAGAATATCTAGGCCGCCAAAAGCTTTGACCACCTGAGCGAAGCTTGCCGCAACGGCATCTGGATCAGTGAGATCAACGTGGAGGCCGAGGAAACTTGCGCCGTGTTCTTTGGCAAGATCATCGAGACCCGCCTGCGAAATGTCAAAGCCGGCGACGTGGTAACCATCTGCCATTAGCTTGGTTACAAACGCTTTTCCCATGCCGCCTGCCGCGCCGGTGATGATCGCTACTTTTTGTGACATACGTTTACCTTTGCTTCATCCACTGACGCTAGACATGCTGTGCAACAGAGTGTTTTGCAATCGCGCGATGTGTTTGGTGCGAGATTGCTTGCGAGTCACTAAAGGGAAGGGCATGGTGCGCGCATAATTACATTTCCTTGGGAGGAAACATCATGAAAACTCTTATGACGGCAACAGCCGTTTCCGCACTTATGTGCTCTGCAGCCTTCGCTGAAGACATCAAGTTGGGTGTAATCTACGGCTTTACCGGCCCGATTGAATCGCTGACGGGCCCAATGGCGGCTGGCGCTGAATTGGCGATGAAAGAAGTGACTGACTCAGGCATGTTGCTTGACGGCTCCACAGTGACATCTGTTCGCGCAGACTCCACATGCATCGATTCAGCGGCGGCAACGGCTGCGGCAGAGCGTTTGGTGACATCTGACAAGGTTAACGCCATTGTTGGCGCGGACTGTTCCGGTGTTACGGGTGCGGTTCTTCAGAACGTGGCGCGTGCGAACGGCATCGTGATGATTTCACCATCCGCGACATCTCCAGCGCTCTCCACAGCTGAGGACGACGGATTGTTCTTCCGGACATCCCCATCGGATGCGCGCGAAGGTCAGGTTATGACAGACATCCTCATGGAAGAGGGCATCAAGTCTGTTGCTTTGACATATACAAACAACGACTACGGCAAGGGTTTGGCAGACGCGTTCATCTCTTCTTTTGAAGCGGCTGGCGGTTCGATCACAGTCAATATTAGCCATGAGGACGGCAAGGCGGATTACTCCTCTGAAGTTGGTACACTCGCATCCGCGGGCGGCGACATCTTGGTTGTTGCTGGTTACCTTGACCAAGGTGGTCGTGGAATCATCGAGGGCTCTTTGGACTCAGGTGCGTGGGATCGTTTTGTTTTGCCAGGTGGCATGATCGGCGACAACATTCTGACAATCGGTGACGGCTTGAACGGTTCGTTCGGTCAGATCGCGGGTACAGATGGTGCGGGCATGCAGACGTTCTCCGCAATGGCGACTGAGGCTGGTTTCGACGGTACGTCCCCGTACACACCTGAGAGCTATGATGCGGCTGCGTTGATCATGTTCGCGATGCAGGCGGCTGGTTCGTCGGCAAGCGCAGACATCAAAGATCACATCTTTGACGTTGCAAATGCACCTGGTGAGCAGATCTTCCCTGGTGAGTTGGCAAAAGGCTTGCAGATCCTAAAAGACGGCGGCGAGATCGACTATGTTGGTGCGTCTTCTGTTGAGATGATCGGCAATGGTGAATCTGCGGGTAACTACCGTCAGGTTCTCGTGAAGGACGGCAAGTTCGAGACAGTTCAGTACCGCTAAATTCCAGCGACTGAATGATGAGAAAGCCCTGACAGCAATGTTGGGGCTTTTTTCCTTTATCGCCTCTTTTGTCGGAGCACGCTCATGCGCAGTAACACCAATCATGCAGGTTATTTTCTCTATCATTCCATCGGAATGTACCCCGGTAAGGAAGAAGAACTGGCAGCAGCGACAGCAGAGTTCGCGCAGATTTGGGCCGCGCCAGATGATAAACAATGGGGCTATGTGCTGCTAAAGCGGCAAGATTTTATCGATTATTGGCGCCGCATTATTAATGTTCCGAAAGGGTCAATGACCACTTGTGAGAGCGTAACAGATGGCATGCACAAGCTTATGCGTGCTTTGCCAGACGGACAGTTGCGCGGCAAACGCGTGCTGGTTGCAGAAGACTGTTTCCCGTCGATGCATTTTTTGCTTGCGGGGTTGGCTCCCAAAATGGGGTTTACATTGGACACTGTTCCAAAGCGGGACGGTGCGTCTTGGGTTGAGCCAGACGATTACATGGAGCAATGGGGCGCGGATGTCGGGTTGGCTTTGCTGACTTGGGTGACGTCGACCGCCAGCGCACGCGTTGATTTGGCACCGCTCGTGGCACATGGCCGCGAGATGGGCAGCATGATCGGGGTTGATATTACGCAAGCGGCTGGCCTGATCCCTTTCGACGCGATGGAGCCGAAAGTTGATTTCGTATTGTCGACATCGCTGAAATGGATGTGTGGTACGCCCGGTGCGGGAATTCTTTATGTAGATAAAGCACTTGCGCAAGAACTTGAGCCCGAAGCGCGAGGATGGTTTTCACAGAATAATCCGTTTTCGTGGGACCTAGATAAATTCGAATATGCACCCGATATCCGCCGATTTGATAGTGGCACGCCCGGATCGGTTGCGGCCTTGTCGTCGTTGCCGGCTCTTAAATGGCATGCAAGTCAGGATCACGCGGAATTGGCGTCGTGGAACCGAGAGCTTGTTGATTTGATTATAAAACGTGCTGATGCGCTTGGTTTGCCGCTGCATTCGCCGCGTGATGTAGATCGGCGCGGAGGATCTGTGATGTTGCGCTTTCCTGATAAAGCAGAGGCGGCAGCAGTCGTTGGGGCGCTGGGTGTCGAAGGACTTTCCGTTGATTTTCGAGGGCAATTGCTAAGACTATCGCCCGGAAATGTGACTCAAAAACAAACGATTGATGACGTGTTTGATCTAACGGACGAAGTGATGGCGCGTCGTCGCAAGCGTTTTGCTGGTCACGGCGCGACGCTGGAAATGAAGGGGGGCGACATGTTGTCTAAGGATGTTCTTGGTGCTTTGGGCGGTATGCTTTTGAGCGGTGATATTAAGATAGTAGATTGCACAGCACTGCTTGGGCCGGATACGCCAATTATCCATTTACCAGAGGATTTTGCGGTGAACACACCGCAGGTCGAAATTCACAAGATCAGTGAATATGACGCGGATGGCCCGTTTTTTGCTTGGAACTGGCTCAAGTTGGGCGAGCATTCCGGCACGCATTTTGATGCGCCGCATCATTGGATTTCGGGCAAAGATCACGCTGATGGATTCACGGATACGCTTGATCTGCAGCGCGTGATGGCACCTGTGAATGTGATTGATTGCTCGGCGGAAACCGAGGCAGACAATGATTTTCTGCTCACGGCTGAGCATGTAAAAGCGTGGGAGCGCGCGCATGGCGAAATTCATCCCGGCGAATGGGTGGTGATGCGCACGGATTGGGATAAACGCGCTCACGACAAGGCATTGTTTTTAAACGAAGACCCCGATCCCCATGAAGATGGCAGCCACAGTCCTGGACCTAGCACAGAGTGCATCGATTATTTGCTCTCGAAAGGGATCGTGGGGTGGGGTACGCAATGTATTGGCACGGATGCTGGCATGGCTGGCAAGTTTAGCCCGCCATACCCTGCGCATAACTACCTGCACCGTGATAATTGTTTTGGACTCGCGAGCCTGTGCAATCTTGATCAGTTGCCGCCGAAGGGCGCGATTTTGATTGCTGCCCCGCTAAAGATCGACGACGGTACTGGATCACCTATTCGCGCGATGGCTTTGGTGCCAACGAGCTAAGTTATCATGGCGCGATCGCAAAATTTTGCGTTGCGATTTTAGAAATTGAATGCCCTATATCTGAGGATATTCGCACGACCTATTACTCTCTATACACAGAGTCCTCGAGCACCCGACTTTTGACGGGTTGACGTCTGACCGTAGA
>NZ_MLCB01000018.1 GCF_001890925.1 Planktotalea frisia | reverse complement strand
AGGAATTGAATCAGCGATTGACCATTCGATCAAGCAAGAGTTTTTCAACACAATCAGCCCAGAGTGACGGATGCTGCAGAACGTACCAAGGCGGCTTTGGGAACAGTTACGATTAAAGGCTCGAAATTTGGCCCAAGTCTGCCGCTCGTCACTACCTCAAACCAAAAAATAACAGCCATACTGAATGGATATTTGATGCTAATGCCTATCCACCGCTATTTTGAACGCTCAGTTCGCAAGCAAAATGTAATTCTTTAACGTCTCGTGATGTACAGCAAGCAACAAGGCAAGAATAGAAAGGCGCATTTGCCCACCAGTGAGGTGTGTTCTTCTTTTTTCCCTGTTTGCGACGTTACGAATGCAGATCGCCGTGCTTTGGGAATGTAAGAATTGCGCAGAAACGGCCATCTGAGCGTTCGAAACACAATGAGCCCCCATGGGCAATCGCCACTTGGTTTGCGATGGCAAGACCAAGCCCCGTGCCCTCGTTTGTTCTCGCAGCGTTTCCTCGCGCGAAGGGTTTGGTCAGAATATTGACCGCCTCTGGTGCAATGCCTGAACCCGCGTCGCTCACCCCAATCGTCAAATCCCCTTTGCCGTGCCGGGCTGTCATTTCGATTGGGGTTGCGCCATGACTGTCTGCGTTGGTCACCAGATTGCTGACCGCGCGAATGACGGCGCTCTGTTTTAAAACAACACGGACGTCGGCAGGGCAGTCAATCTTGATGGCTGAGTCGACAGAGCTGATTGCGACTGCCTCTTGCAGAAGCGACTTAAGATCGACCCTTTGCATGTGTTCTTCCGAATACCCACGCGCATATTCAAGGAATTGAGCCAACATTATTTCAATCCGCGAGACCTGTCGTTCCGCTGAGATAAGCAAGTCCTGATCCGCTCCGTGAAGCATAGCCAGTGACAAGCGTAGCTTGGTCAATGGGGTGCGCAGATCGTGGCTGACACCCGCGAGCATGACTGCCCTGTCCCTTTCCGCAAATTGCATCGTTTCCGACATCTGATTCAACGCGCGCGCGATAGCCGCAATTTCCCGTGGACCGTCCTCATCGAATTCAGGCAGGCTTGTACCGCTCTCTGCGACATCAATTCCATCCTCTAGCGCTTTCAGCGGGCGCGCAAAACGACGCTGCAAGAACACACCGCCGATGAGACTGCTCAGAAGCGCGACAGTAAACACACCGGCAAATGCTTTGACCGGATCGCGCGCGGGTGCGGTGCGGAATGAAACCCAGATCGGCGGTTCACTTTCCGTCAGCTGAACCCAAAGCCAGCCGTCGTCGCCAATACGCCAGTCTTTTGGATCATCGCGATTGTTCTGCGCCTTTAGCTCTCTAAGAAAAAATCTCCCGGGAACCGTTTGCGGCTGCGCGGTTCCACTTGGCGCGTTCCGGGACACCTTCACATTGAAGTCGGGATGACTGTCGAAAAGTTGCAGTGTTTTTACACGGGTCGGGCCGTCCGCCCCATCCGCCAAAACCGCAAGAACTTCCGTAAAGCCAGCCGTCACAAGCGCGGCTCGCTGAGCCTCGGGCCTAAACACAAAGAAAGCTACAAGGCTAAGCGACAATACCAGCGCAAACAGCGTCGTGGCCAAAAGGACTGCGATATTTTGCCCAAGCAGCGTTCTAATCATGACGCGCTGCAAAGACATAGCCGATGCCTCTCACCGTTTTGATCAGATCAGGAGCGTCGCTGCGATCTTCGATGGCGCGTCTGAGCCGGGTAATCTGAACATCAATAGCGCGATCGCTGACCTCTGCATCGCGCCCAAAGGCACGGTCGATTAATTGCGCGCGCGTCAAAGGATGCCCTGCGCTTTGTGCAAGAGCCGCGAGTAATGCGAATTCGCGGCCGGAAAGCTTGATCACCTCACCGGACTTACGCACAGACATTTCAGCCATATTAATTTCCAGCAGACCAACGCGAAACTCCGGCTCAGTCATTCGCTGCCCCGCGCTGCGAGTGCGCCTGAGCACGGCGTTCAGCCGCGCAACCAATTCACGTGGCTCAAACGGTTTTCCAAGATAGTCATCGGCACCTGTTTCAAGCCCAACGATCCGGTCAATCGGATCGCCTCGCGCGGTCAACATAACAATCGGGGTCAAGGTTCCCTGCGCGCGCAGCCGCCGACACACAGCCAAGCCGTCCTCGCCAGGCATCATCAGATCAAGTACAATCGCATCCGGCGGATTGCGCGTCAGCTCACGCTCTAATGCAGCTCCACCGTCGACGGCGCGCGTTTCGAACCCGTGCTCCGTCAGAAAGCGTTTCAGCAAAGCTCTAAGTTCAGGGTCGTCATCCACGACAATAATGCGATGAGGTTTGGTGTTCATAAGACGCAATATCACACAGTTTCGCCAGCTAAAGGAGCCGATATGTTTCATTGAAAGTCAAATCAGCCATTCTGTAACATCTCGAAACAATTAACGCGCCAAATGCAATACGCCTGAAACACACAGACGCTAGGAATGCCTGATCTTATCAGCAAAAGGCGTTCACAAATGCTACCACGAACTTTCTCAAAGATGTTCACCACGTCGCTGGTCGTGTCGATTGGCCTCATCGTTGCGTCAGCCGCAACCGCGCAGTCGGCCTCCGAACAAGCGATTGCGAATTTCCAAATGGCGGATGCCAATTCTGACGGCGCATTGTCTCAAGCCGAATTCACAGCCTTTATTGACCTCAACGCTGCCTCCAAGATCGGACAGTCACACCGTGTTCAAGAACTAGGGCTCTACCGAAAAGCATTCGCGCGTCTGGATGCTAATTCGGACGGGGCTGTGAGCGCAGCAGAATTGCAAAACGCAACTTCGGGGTAACCCCGACAAAAAGAACGCCACCGCGCACCACGACACGCCAAAGGGAAACCCAATGCTCCGTTCAACTTTCAGCAAACTGCTGATCCTGCCACCTATTGCTTTGGCCCTCGTAATTGTGAGCTGGATGAACAATCAGCCACGAGCGAGTGTCCACGACCGCGAAGAAGTCGGTTTTCCTGTCAGCTTTGTGACTGTCACGCCCCGGGCTGTTTCAGCTGAGGCCCGCGGTTTCGGGCGCGTTGAAACGACACGCTCTTGGTCTGGGGTGGCCGAGGTTGAAGGTCGGTTGGTGGTCTATGATGACAACTTGCAAGTCGGCACTATGGTCAGCGCAGGCGACCTGTTGTTCGAGATCGACCCGCGCGATTATCAAATCAACGTCGCACAGCGCGAAGCCGATGTGTTACGCGCACAAGCAGACATTCAAACGCTTCAAGTCAACGCGAGCAATACGCAAGCCTCGCTTGATGTTGAGCGCAAAATCCTTGAAATTCACCGCGCTGATCGTGATCGCATAGAAAAACTCATCGAAGGCGGGTCCGTCGCAGCGACAGAGTTGGATAGCGCCAATCGCACCTTCCTGTCCCAGCAATCCGCAGTCACTTCGCTTGAGGCATCCTTGGCTTTGGTTGCGCCTGATCTTCGCTCTGCCGAGGCAGCCTTGGCCAAGGCGCAAGCAGATCTGGAAAGTGCCGAGCGCGATCTGGCACGCACACGAGTGGTCGCCCCGCTAGATGGGCGCGTCAGTGAGCGCGGTGCGAGCGCGTCGGAGTATGTGCGGCCGGGGGATACCTTGATAACGCTCGAAACCGTCAACACGGTAGAGATAAAAGCGGCCTTTCAACCCAGTGATTTCGCGCAGCTCGTTGGGGCAATGAATGCAAGTCAGACATCCGAACAAGAAAATCAAAATGATGGACCTTTGAGCCGTGCAGGAGCCACATTGCAAGCTCATGTCATGGCGCAATTCGGTGGTGGAACCGCTCGTACATGGCCTGCGATTATCACGCGGGTTACAGGGCAAATAGATGAAAGCACCGGTGCAATCGGAGTCGTTGTTCAAGTTGAGAACACAGCGAAATCTCCACAAGACCCAGCGGGACCACCCCTCATTTCTGGTGGCTTTGTTGAGGTCATCATAACAAGCCCACCCATTGATGATGTGGTTTTGGTGCCGGAACGCGCGTTGCGATATGAAGCGGGCACGACCTATCTTTATGTCGCTGATTCAGACGACCGCCTCGCACGGCGCGATGTTATCATTGGCACCGTTTATGGAGACCAGGTAGAAATCCGTGAAGGCTTGGCGACTGGCGCGCGCGTTGTGCTCTCCGACCCAAGCCCAGCGACGTCTGGTCTGTTACTTGAGCTTGTCGAACAAAGTGTCGAGCATGAAAGCAAGCTACCATGATCGGTTTTTTCGCACGCCACCCAGTCGCCGCAAATCTGTTCCTGATCGCGGGACTATTTTTGGGGCTAAACACCATTGGCGGCATGGAGCGCGAGACATTTCCTGAATTTTCTGCCTCGCGAGTTTCGGTGACGGTGGCTTATCCCGGAGCTACTGCGCAAGACGTGGATCAAGAAATCTGCCAATTACTTGATGATGGTTTGCGTGCAGTAAACGGTTTGGACGACATGACTTGTCAGTCCGTTCCGGCCCGCGCAAGTGCCACTTTAACGATGGCAGAAGGCGGCGATATCACGCAGTTCTTCAACGATATTTTTTCCGAAGTCGCGGCCATACAGGATTTGCCGGATGGCGCTGAAGAACCAAGCGTTTCAATCGCTGGCCGCACCGAACAGATCGCTCTTTTGGCGGTCTCTGGCCTCGCATCAGACGAAGCATTGGTGCGCTACGCGGGTGCGCTTGCAGCTGACTTGGCGGCCCTTTCAGGGGTGGCATCCGCAACAGTGCGCGGTGTCTCAACCTTGGAATACAGGGTGCATTTGGATGACGTTGCCCTACAACGCTATGGTTTGTCGTCAAAAGACGTCGCCGACGCGATATCAAAGCGCTCGACGTCAAGCCCGCTAGGGACCGTCGAGACAGAGTTAGAAAACTATAGCCTGCGTATCGATGGCACCAAGCGAAGTGTTGCAGACCTCAAAAAATTGACAATCTTGGAAGGCCGCGCTGGCGACACTGTGCGCCTGTCTGATGTGGCGGATGTGACACTGGTGCTGGCAGATACCGCACTGCGCTCGGAAATAGAAGGACGGCAAGCGGCGATTATCACGCTCAGCAAGACGTCCAATGACGATGCAATCGACGCCTTTGCGGCAGTGAACGCATACCTTGCAGACCTTGAAACCCAAATTGGCGGAGATATTGAACTTACGATTATTAATAATTCGACAGAGGTAATTTCAGACCGCATCTCGCTTGTTTTGAAAAATGCGCTGCAATCCTTGGTACTAGTTTTCATTATCATGTGTCTGTTTTTTTCGTTGCGGGATGCTTTGTGGATTTCAATGGCGCTGCCGTTTTCTTTTTTGTTGGGCCTTTTCATTATGGGCGCGCTTGGAGTGACCATAAATGTCATCTCGGTTCTGGCGCTGTTGATGTCCATCGGCATCATCATGGACGACAGTATCGTGATCGCAGAAAATATCGACAAATGGCGCGACACTCTTTCGCCAAAAGAAGCGGCAGTCAAAGGCACAAGCGAAGTCATGGTTGGCGTGGTGTCTTCGTTTCTGACCACGGCTGCCGTCTTTGGCCCGTTGATGTTTCTGTCAGGAGAGATCGGGACAATTTTAAAAGTGATCCCGATTGTATTGCTGGTCACGCTATTGGCCTCGCTTGTAGAGGCCTTCCTGATCTTGCCCAATCACTTGTCTCATGCCGCGCCGCGCACAAGGGACACTCGCAAGCGAGCAATACCGCGCCTGTTAGAAGCTTTGTGTGATCGCGGCATCGTTCCGCTCGTCACATTCATGACGCGGTGGCGCTATGCGACCCTGGGCATAACTATCGGCGCGTTCATCCTGTGCATCGGATTAATGACCTCTGGGCAGGTGCGTTTGATCGGCTTTCCTCAGACAGATGCAGATACACTTGAAATACGTATCGCCCTCACACCGGGTCTACAATCCGAGCAAACGCAAGGCGCGGTGGCCAAAGTTCTGGCAGGGGTCGAAGAAATGGATGCGCGCCACACACCTGGCACGAATGGCGCGGTGCCTTTGGTAGAGCGTGTCCTGGTCGAATATGGCCGCAACAGCGACGTCAGCAACAATGGCCCGCACACTGCGACGGTCACAGTGGATGTGCTGACAAGTGATGCGCGCAATGTTTCATCCGCCGAACTTCTCGACACTGTAAAAGCAGCCGCAGGTCCAATCGCCGACCTTTCCCAGATCAACTATACAACGACCAGCGTGACGCCCGGCGGAAGTGACATTGATATCTCTGTCATGTCACGGGATATAGATGATTTGGCGGCGGCGTCCTCAGAATTATTGACCGCTTTGGCCGCACGCAGCGATGTACGATCCGTCTATTCTGACTTCACGTTAGGCCAGAACGAAGTGCAATTGACGCTTACTGCGTATGGCAGCTCTCTCGGGCTGACCACGTCTGGCCTGTCAGAGCAATTACGCACCTCGTTCACAGGCACGATCACAGATACCTTCCGTGAAGGCCAAACTAGTTTTGACGTGGTGGTCAGTCAGCCAGATGTCGCCGAAAGCCTGACAGCGTTGCGCGCCTTGCCAATCACCTTGCCAAGCGGAGAGCAAGCAGCCCTGTCGGTCGTTGCGGACATTTCCGAGGCATCGACATTTTCGCAGATCACGCGCGAAAACGGATTGGCGCGCGCGCGTATCGTCGGTGAAATCGACCGGACAGTGCAAACCGCCAATGGCATTAGTGAAATCGCGCTGGAACAGCTCGCACCGCGCATCGCGGCGAAATATCCGAGCGTCAGTTTTACAATCGGTGGCGCAACGGAAAGCCAGGCCGAAACGCAAGGCTCGATCTTTAGCGCTTTGGCCATTGGGCTTGTGGCGGTCTATCTCGTGCTTGCCTTTCAGTTCCGCAGCTATGTTCTGCCGATCTTCATCATGACGTCGATCCCCTTCGCTCTTATCGGGGTCATCTTGGGCCATTTGGCCATCGGCATAGATATGTCGATGCCCTCTGTAATCGGTTTTGCGTCGCTGGCCGGGATTGTCGTGAACAACGCGATCCTGTTTGTCGCCTTTTTTGAGCAACACGCACTGAATACGGACCATGTGACAGCGGCGGTCGAAGCCATGCGTCGCCGCTTCAGACCGGTTTTGCTTGCCTCGATCACGACATTCATCGGCCTTTTGCCGGTGGTTTTTGAAACCTCCCCTTCGCTGGTGACCCTTGTCCCTGTTGTTGTCTCCGTCGCCTTTGGTGTTCTGGCTTCACTAATTCTCGTGGTGCTGGTCTTCCCGGCTGTCTTGGCCGCCTATTTTGACTTCGCCAACGTCGAGCGTTGGATTGAGGGCGGTCGAGCGACACCCGAAAAAGGAAACTTCCCATCATGAAAACCCAATTCATCCTGAGCACGATGATGGCATTATCTCTTTCTGCCTGCACTGCTGTTGGGCCTGACTTTACACCACCAACCATGGACATGCCTGCCGCATTTACTGCGGGGGGTGGCTCATCGTTCCAATCTCCTGAATTGCAGATGTGGTGGCGCGAGTTGAAGGATCCGCTGTTAAATGATCTGGTTGCTCAAGGGCTCGCGAACAATCTGACAATTCAATCCAGCCTCGCCCGCATTCGCAAATCCGAAGCACAATTGCGCGCAACCGGAATCAATGCACAAACCACAGGTAATCTTACCAGCTCGGTCAACCGCGCTGGTGCTGATAATCTGCCTACAACAACCAACGACACGAGCATCCTGAGCGGTACATTCGTGATTGATTTATTTGGCGACATAAAGCGTGGCCAGGAACAGGCCGCCGCAAATCTGGAAGCCTCAGGTTTCAATTTGGGTGACGCGCGCGCAGCCGTGACTCAATCCATCGTTATGCACTATGTTTCTGCACGCTTCGCTCAAGAGGCCGCCGCCTTGACGCGCAAAACTGTTGCCAGTCGCGAACAAACCCTCTCATTAGTGCGCGCCAAAAGACGGGCAGGCACGGCATCAGAATTCGAAATTGTGCAAGCGGAAGCGGACCTGTTTACGGCAAAAGCCGATTTGCACGGGTATCTCTCCAATTTTGAGAGTGCTGTATTTGCGATGACCACCGTGCTGGATGCCGACCCCGCTCCGATCCTGCTCAAAATGCAGCGCGGTGCCTCGCAGCCTAACCCCAGAGGAGCTAGTTCGCTTGGAAAACCAGCAGATCTGCTGCGCAATATCCCGAGCGTGCGCGTAGCGGAAAGCACTTATGCAGCTGCAGTCGCGGGGTTGGGTGTACAAGAAGCCAAGCTTTTGCCATCCCTGACGCTTTCGGGCAGTCTGACGGTGAGCGATCCGCACTCCTGGAGCTTTGGGCCTGCGTTTTCGCTCCCTGTGTTCAATCGGCCTGCGCTAAAAGCAAACCGGGACGCACAAATTGCAGCGGTCGAAGAAGCCGCGCTTAACTGGCGTGCCGCAGTGCGCGCGGCGGTGGGGGAAGTAGAAACCCAATCAAACAGCTTGGTCCGCTCAAACAGACAAATCGCTTTGTTACGGAGCGCAGTTGGCTCTAGCGAAACCGCGCTAACGCTCAACAAAGCCAACTTTGAGGCGGGGCGTTCCTCTCTGATTGAATTGCTTGACGCTGAACGAACGACCTCCGCCCGTCGTTTGGCGTTGGCTGCGGAAGTGCAAAGCGCAACGATAGAGTGGGCCAACTTGCAAGTGGCTTTGGGGAGAGGATGGAAAATCGCGCAATGATCCGCGTCGGGGTTCGTCGCGCAGAATGTAAGCGGTGGTTTGGGCATTTTAACGAATAGCTGCTTACGCTAGATTTCTTCAGAGGATACGTAAACTTAGTGAAGGTCCGGAACTGCCCATGGCGCATTTCGCTGCAAGGGCACTTTAGAAAAGGCGGTCATTGATCAGAAAACCGCCAAAGTCGCCTTCGTTTAAGGTTTTTCGATGCGGGCCTGAGCGTGATTTCTCCTCTTGGTGCGACGGT
>NZ_MLCB01000017.1 GCF_001890925.1 Planktotalea frisia | reverse complement strand
TCAGACAATTTCCGCGTCATAACCCATGAAAAAATTCGGGTTTTGGGGTAGCAGCGGTATAAATGCACGCTTGAACTGGTGGCGTATAAATCGAACGCCAATCTCCATATTGGCATCCCAATCCGGATGAATTTTGCGGCTGGCTGCATGATTAAGATACGTCGCAATCGCAATTTTGTTGAGCGCAAGAAAACCTTTGAGGCGAAACCTCAAAGGGCCGGAAAATTTGATGCTGGGCATTGAGCGTACTTTCGTTGTGGTCCGCTTTGTTTGCCAAATCGCACGGCTTTGAAATAGAACAATCCCGACAGTCTTGATGGAATGCCAATGCCCCCTTCTTCGCGTCTTCTTTTGCCATCACCCGACTTAGCCGGATGCGTTTTCGCAGCGATTGAGCGTGACACGCGCGGAATCGTCTTAAGTAGGCAGGATCGGTTCAACCATTTCCCTGCTTCGCCCTTGATTGCTTTGACGTTGGTTTTGGAAGGCACATTAAATTTTGTGCAAAGCGATGGTACCGCAGTAGCAATGCCATCGTTGTTTGTTGCCGGTGCGCAAAACACGCCTTCGGTAAGCTTTAGTGATGGTCCCGTTCATGTGCTTACCATTGCGATTTTTCCGGACGCCTGGATGCGTTTGACCGGTAAAGAACCTCAGGAAATTCAGGATCAAATTCAGTTGGATGTTCCTGCGATCTTTGCTGATTTACTTGATATTACGAGCGGTTCAAACAGTTCAGATGAAGTTTGGGACAGGTTTTGCCACAGGCTTTTACCACTTTGGCGCGCGAAGCAAGCGCATGCAAATTGGCGTGGGAAGGATCGCGTCAGCAATTGGGTAAACGCGCTTTTCGCACGTGCTGTTCTGACGGGTCGCGGAAAGAGCTTGCGAGCGACAGAGCGGCGTTTGCGTCGATGGAGCGGACAGAACCAACAGTCGCTGGAGTTCTATGCGCGCTTTGAAAAGCTTCACCAGCTGTCTGTAGCTGAAAAGGGAGCGTCGCTTGCTGAAATCGCTCATGACGCTGGATTTTCAGATCAGTCGCACATGGGGCGCACCGTTCGGCGCGCCACGGGGTATTCGCCCGCAAAGCTCAATCATCTGATCGAAACCGAAGAGGCGTTTTGGTGCTACAGACTATTAGGTGAGCGCTTTTAAGCGGCCTGATTCAGGCGCTGGGTCTCTGCGATGATCGCATATAGCGTTTCTGGATCGTTGTTCGCACGCAGCTTTGCACAAATCGACGCGTCACGCATCGTGCGCGAGACAAGCGCGAGTGCCTTCAAGTGCTCAACACCTGCGTTTTCTGGCGCAAGCAAGCAAAAGAATAGATCAACCGGCTGGCGATCAACCGCGCTGAAATCAATTGGCTTTTCCAAGCGAATGAACGCGGCTTTCACTTCGTCCAAACCAGCAATACGCGCGTGGGGCAAAGCAACACCGTGGCCAACACCTGTTGGCCCCAGCGTCTCGCGATCCTGCAACGCTCGAACGGTCGTTTCGGGATCAAGCTCATGCACGTTTGCGGCGATATCAGCCATAGCGTGCATGAGCATTTTCTTGCTCGAAACAGTCGAAACGGATCTGACCGCTTCCGGTTTGAGAAGATTGATAATGTCCATCTGCCTATGCCTCACCGCAGCTACCCATAGGCAGTCGCTCTGTTATTCAGGGTCGATCCAGCCGATATTTCCGTCATCTCGACGGTATACAACATTCACGCTCTTATTGCCGTCATTCTTAAACACAAGAACCGGAGCATTGCCGAGTTCCATTTGCATTACAGCTTCACCGACTGAAAGAGACGGGATATTCGTCTCCATCTCAGCGACGATTACAGGTTGCAAAGTGGCTGGCTCTGAATCCGAATCTTCATGTTCCCTTTCGAGGATATACGAGGAAGCGCCAATTAATTCAACTGGGTCTGTGCGGTCTTTGTGATGGTCTTTTAGACGTCGCTTGTAACGTCTGAGCTGCTTCTCCATTTTTTCGCCGCAACCATCAAACGCTGCATAGATTTCAGTAGCATGGGCGCGCGCAGTGGCGGTTAACCCGGTTGATAGATGGACTGTTGCTTCGCAAACAAATTCATGGGCGTCTTTAGAAAAGATGACATTTGCACCTGTTGGACGCTGGGCATATTTGGCTAAAATCGCGCCTAATTCGGTTTTTACATGAGTTTGCAGCGCTTCGCCGATATCGATCTGTTTGCCACTGATTTGGTAACGCATCCTGTCTCCTTCATATATTAATGCCATCGCATGAAAACATGCGGTCCTGATGTCAGGGTTGGCGGGCAGGGGATGAGTATTTTGTAGATTGAGCAGTATCAGCCCCGCGAAGGGTGTTGTTCTGAGGGACATGCGCGATCTTGCAAAACGTCATGGATTTATCTGACGACAAAATTGCGGTGTCTGTCAATCATTTCCGCCACTTACGTTCGAGAAAGTGAGGCGAATTTTCAGGAGATTTTGAAGTTGTCACCGAGATAAACGCGGCGCACATTTTCGTTTTGCACAACTTCATCGGGGGTGCCAGACATTAGAACTTGGCCATCGTGCAAAATATAAGCGCGATCCACAATTTCCAATGTTTCCCGCACGTTGTGATCCGTGATCAACACGCCAATACCGCGTTTTTTCAGGTCGGCAACAAGGTGGCGGATATCCCCCACAGAGATGGGATCGACGCCCGCAAAGGGTTCATCCAAGAGCAAATATTTGGGATCAGCGGCCAAGCAGCGCGCGATCTCAACGCGGCGACGTTCACCGCCTGAAAGAGCAAGTGCAGGGGCGCTGCGCAGGTGCTCAATTGAAAACTCAGAGAGCAATTCTTCGAGTCGTTCACGCCGTTTCTGGCGGTTCTTTTGTGAAATATCGAGGATCGAGGCGATGTTATCTTCGACGCTCATCCCGCGAAAAATAGACATCTCTTGCGGAAGGTAGCCAATACCAAGCTTGGCGCGGCGATACATCGGCAGGTTCGTTACATCGCGCCCGTCAATGGAAACGGTGCCACCTTCAGGATAAACGAGACCGGCAATTGCGTAGAAACTGGTAGTTTTGCCAGAGCCATTCGGTCCTAGCAGGGCAATGACTTCACCGCGCTCAAGTTTCATCGAAACATCGCGGATGACGACCTTTTTTTTGTAGCTTTTGCGCAGATTGTCGATGCGCAGGCCAGAACCGCCTTCGGTCACTTTCAGATCAGGACGGCTCATTCGTCGTCTTTCTTGCTGGACCCGCCTGTCCGTAACAAAGTTTTCACGCGGCCCGTCATCAACGCAGTGCCATCATCGAGCTTGATTGTCATCTTATCAGCGGCAATTGCGCTCAGCTTTTGCGTAACCAACACATCGCCCGTCATCACCATGACTTCATTCTGAAGATCATAGTCCGCCTCTTCCGCTTCGGCGGCTTCTTCGTTCTGGATAATTGTGACGCCACCCGTAGCCTTCATACTTTGGATGTCGCTTTGCTCGTCGTTGTAAAACACTTTCACCCAAGGCGCATAAAGCGTCATGGTGTCTTGGATTACGACCACATCACCAGTGAACAAAGCAGTGTTGCTTTCCTCATCAATGGCGAGCTGTTTGGAGGTCACATCGATTGGTGCGCTGGTATCTTGCTGGCGATCCCCAAAGGCAATTGTCGTGCCGCTTTCTGCATTGGTGTCTTGGGCTAATGCAAGTGAGCCCATAAGACCAAAGCTCAGAACACATGACATCAACAGGGTTTGGATTAATCGCACAAGGCTCGCCTACTCATCTTTTTGTTTCGTATACACTAAATGCACGCCCTGAGTAAAAAGCAATTCCACTTTTCCGGTCGTTTCATTGGTTTTGACGAACATTTTACCTGCTTCCAGCGTGCCGGGTGGACCAAATCCAGTGACCTGACCGGCTGATTCACCCTCAACCTTGGACAAAAGCGAAGTGAGCTGGCTGGTTTTGAAATCATATCCATCTGTTGTGATCAGATGTACGTTTCCACTAAGAACAGCGAGATCTTGCTCTTCATCAACGATGCCTGTGTCAGCGGTGATGGTCATAACCTCTCCGCTGTCGAGATTGATAACCGCGTTGACGACTTGGCCGTAGGTTTTGCCATCCACATCAGGATCAGGGCGCGCGGATTGCGCGGTAACGGTCATGCTTTTGCCAGTGTTGGTGTTTCCGTCATATTGCGGATCGCTGAGTTGCGAGCCACTTATCCGATCGCGAAATGCTTGATCAGACAGAGCAATCGCAGCCGTTGGATCCACCTTGCGAGAGATAAGGAACATGGTCGACAAAAGCACCAGCGCGACAAGCGGTAGCGTGACCTTTAACCCGCGAACAACGCGTGTGTATGCGTGATCGCCAAACGCCATTCCCTAGCCCAGCCCAGCGCGCAAGCAGTCATGAATATGCAGAAACCCTTCGACGCGTCCATCAGCATCGGTCACAAAAAGACAGGTAATCTTGCGCGTATTCATAATGCCCAGCGCCTCTTCTGCTAGAGCATCCGCGAGGATCGTTGTCGGTCCAACTGTCTGAACCGCATCTGCCGTTAGATCAAGCAAGCCATCCATGTGACGGCGCAAATCACCATCGGTGATGATGCCCTGAAGCTGCGTGTCAGCATTAATGATTCCGACAACGCCAAATCCCTTTTGAGAAATCTCAAGCAGCACATCGCCCATAGAGGTCGTCGGTTGAACAAGCGGCAAAGCATCACCTTTGTGCATCAGGTCGCGCACTTTGGACAGCCGCGCACCCAGCTTTCCACCTGGGTGGAAGTCACGAAAATTCGCAGGGGTGAAATCGCGATGCTCCATCAATGCGACAGCCATGGCATCGCCCAGTGCAAGGGTCATTGTTGTAGACGTGGTGGGAACAACGCCAGTGCCGCAAGCTTCCTCAGCCGGGGGCAGAACAATAGCAACATCAGACTGCGTGAGCAGCGTCGAGGTTGCATTGCTCGCAACGCCAATCATCGGAATGCCAAAACGACGGGTATGCGCAATGACGTCCGCGAGTTCCGGTGTTTCGCCTGAATTGGACAGCACCAATGCTACATCGCCCTTGGCCATCATGCCCAGATCACCATGGCTTGCCTCTGCGGGGTGTACGAAATGCGCAGGCGTTCCCGTAGAGGCAAAGGTCGCCGCAATCTTGCGCGCAACATGACCCGATTTGCCCATGCCGCACACAATGATGCGACCCGGTGCATCAAGGATCATTTGAACCGCCTCAGCAAATGGCGCGCCTATGCCATCTGCCAAAAGTGTCAAAGCGTCAGCTTCTATGCGGATCACGCGCCGTGCGGTGTCTAGGAATTTTGATGTATCGGTCATTAGTGAGAAAAGATGTCCTGTTCAGGCCAACCGACGAGGTCGAGGTTCGCGCGCATGGGGAGAAAATCGAAACAGGCTTGCGCAATCGCCATGCGATCCTCGCGGATAAGACGCTTGTTCAGCTCTTTTCGCAAACGATGAAGATAAAGCACGTCGCTTGCAGCGTAATCGAGCTGAGCTTTGGTAAGAGTCTCTGCGCCCCAATCGCTAGATTGCTGATGTTTGGAGATATCGACGCTCAGCAAGTCTTGCAGAAGATTTTTGAGACCATGACGATCCGTATAGGTACGCACCAACTTGCTGGCGATCTTGGTGCAATAGACAGGAGCGATCACCGCGCCAAACGCATTTTGCATCGCAGCAATGTCGAACCGGCCATAATGAAAGAGCTTGAGCACGTTGGGATCTGTTAGCATCTTGCACAGATTAGGCGCGTCGGTCTGGCCTTTTGAGACCTGCACAAGATGCGCATTGCCGTCACCAGCTGACATCTGAATAACGCAAAGCCTGTCACGATGGGGATGCAGCCCCATTGTCTCACAATCAATCGCGACGACAGGACCAAGGTCCAAATCATCGGGAAGGTCGTTTTGATACAGCGTGTTTGCCATTACGGGTCCTATCGTTTCGCGCATAGAATACCGCTTTGATGGCTCATTGACCACCAATCTCATGCGCTGGCTGCCTATCGCACTGAACTGTACTCAGAAACAATCGCAATTAGGTATTTCCTATACGGGCGGCGCTGCGCGCTCGGTCATCAAAGCGCGTGCTGTGACCCGTTCGCGGTGTATCATATAAAGCCCGGCACCGATGATGATAGCGATGCCGATCAGGCTAAGCGTATTCGGGAAATCGTGAAAAACAAAATAACCGAACAAGGTCGCAACGGGCAGTTCAAAATATTGCAACGGGGCCAGCGTAGCAGACGGTGCGAGCGACAAAGCATATGTCATCATCATGTGACTGATCGTAGCAAAAAACCCAACGCCAAACAGCCACAGCCACGCGATGCCCTCGGGCCAGACGGGATCAAATAGGTCCGAGCCTGTGCCGATTGCAAAGAGCACGACAGGCAGACACAACACGCTTGCAACAAGCCCTGTGTAGAATTGCAGAGTTACAGGATGAACTTTGCGCGACAGCCCACGCGTCACAAGAATGTAAAAGGCAAAAGCGACCGCAGTCCCAAGCGGAAGCAGCGCAACAGCGCCAAACGCAGCAAAGCTTGGTTGGATCACGAAAAGTACGCCAACAAACCCTACAAGGGCTGCGCCAACGCGGCGCGGACCTACATCTTCGTCGAGATAAAACTTGCCCACAAGCAAGACGATAAAGGGTGCCACAAAGACGATTGCAAGTGCATCCGCGAGTGGCATCACCCGGATGGCAGCGATGAAGCAAAACGTTGCAAAGAGCAGAAATACAGCCCGAGAGATCAAAGCGACCCACTCTGTGCGTGCAACCCGCAAGGAGAGTTTCATGATCAATATAAATGGTGCCATCAGCACACATTGCACAACAAAGCGCGCAGCTGTAATTTGCCCGACTGGTATGCTTTGTGACGCCAGCTTGGCCGCGACATCGAGCAAGGGCGCAGTCAAGCAAAACCCCAACATCAGAGCGACACCCGTCAAAATACGGTCATTCGAAGTAGAAAGGAGAGCGGCATTTGACATGCGCTCACATAAGTCGATCACGAAAGCCGCGTCCATCTTCTTTTTTGCGATACCAAAGATGGACCGGATGTATTGTTTGGAGGGGAGGATTGGTGCCAGCAGAGGACCCAATTTAATAGTTTAACACATTGATAAGGCAATATTATGTACCTTTCAGTTGTGCTTTTCACCACATTTTTCACCACGTTCAGAAATTTTCTCCGTCGAACGTATATCTGCGCCTTACTTGCTGTCAAATGCGCCTGCACTGCTTTGGATGCTTATTGGGGGTTCTTAGCTGGCCGCTATATAGCTTACGCAGTTTAGGTGTTTGATGCTCCGCGAAGCATTGGTCAAAGTGTGCTATTCCTTGCTGTTCTCCACTTTGCAGCATTTTGTTAAATTTCCCCTCAGTAGTAACTTTCGGACCAAAGGAGACATCCAGCGGGCTACGTCATTGCTGCGCTGCGGCCCGCCAGAACGGACTTTCGCCGCATTGCCAAAATCCTGACCAACCCGAATTCATGCACTGCAGGACGACGCTGCCGTTCGGATTTACAATTGAAAAGTCCGCTTCTTGCGATTTGCGACGGAAGCAAAAATCGCGCCCAACAGTGAATGCCTTTGTGGGAATTGGAGTGGCATGAAAGCCCTACCTTTTCTTGTCGCGCCATTGTGGCTGAAAACGAAATGCCTTAGTTTGGAACGCTAGGTTGCGACCATCAAATCGTTATCGGCAGCAGGGCTAGGCATACGGATCACGACCTGGCTTCTGGGGCGCTGATCACAGTTTCGTGAGGGTGCGACGGAATTTTCTACCCGACGCGTTTAATCATTCCCAGATAGTATGGAAGTGAGCCCAAATGACCAATTCAAAACCTAACCGCCGTGGCATCTTGGCCTGGACGCTTGCAGCCGTTGGCTTGTCTGCGACGGGTCGACCTGTTGTTGCCGCTAGCCTAACCCCTTCTGCGACCGAGGGTCCGTTTTACCCCACAAAGACGATGCGGCGTGCCGATGTGGACAACGATCTGGTGAAGATCATGGGCAAAGTCCAAGAGGCTGGGGGCGAAGTGTTTCACCTTAAGGGGCGCGTGTTGGATAAAGACGGGGCGCCACTTGAAGGTCTGCGCATCGAGATCTGGCAATGCGATATGAATGGCAAATATTTGCATCCCGGTGACCGCCAGAACATCGAATTCGATGCGGCATTCCAAGGGTTCGGGCACGACATCACCGGGCCAGACGGCGCTTACGCGTTCCGGACCATCAAGCCTGTGACCTATCCCGGCCGCACCCCGCATATTCATATAAAGCTGCTGGACGGGGCCACCGAGATTTTGACCAGCCAGTTCTATATCGACGGACACCCTGCAAATGACCGGGACCGCATTTTTCGACGCTTGTCGCCGGCTGACGCCGCCGCTGTATCAATGGTTTTCGTCAAGGCGGACGGGGAGTCCGAAGCCAATGTCGATATAGTGTTGCGCAATGCTTAGGCTCAGTACCCATTAATTTTGTTGATGCTTTCCTGTTGGTATGATCCAAACCTGTAAACTGCGCGGGTATAGAGTGCGCAATCTTTTTTGGCTGAGCGAAGAACAGATGGGGCTCGCGGCTCAAGAATCCGACAACAGCACCATCTCAATTGATGCGACCTTCCTCAAAGCACATCACACAGCATCCAGCTTATGGGTCAAAAAGGGGAGCGTTGACGCTTTTTAGGTCGCATCAAGGGCGGTATGAACACGAACCTGCATGCAGTGACTGATACGATTGGGCGGCCCATTCAATTCTTCATGACTGCTTGGCAGGTCAGTGACTATACTAGCGCACGCGCTCTCGTGAGCAGCCTTCCAGCAGCGGCTTGGCTGTTTGGAGATCGCGGGGATGACGCGAATTGGTTCCGCGAGGACATTGTAAAAATGGGTATCACTCCCTGTTTCCTGGGGCGAAAGTCGCGGGAAAAGTGCGATCAAATCCAGATCGACGGATACCATGCACTGACGCCCTCGATCGCGCGAAGAATTATCTAATGCCCAGGCTAAAAACTAAAGAGCATAGACAGCCAAAATCATTATACACAGAGTCCTCGAGCACCCGACTTTTGACGGGTTGACGTCTGACCGTAGA
>NZ_MLCB01000016.1 GCF_001890925.1 Planktotalea frisia | reverse complement strand
ACCAGATACGCCGCCAACCTTCAAACCGCCCAAACACCAGATTCAGTCATAGCTCGTTACATGGGGATGAGGCAGACCAGCGATAAGTCCGATCAGACAACTGACTATACGCCACCTGACCGGTGTTGAATTGCTTCAACAAGGGCGAAAGGGCTTCGGTACTACGAAGGTATCTCCCAAAAGTTCCTAAGCTAAAGCCACCACTCACGGAACACGTTTACGATACGTCAGGTTAACGTTAATCGAAAGTACAGGATTCCATACCTTATGGAGATTAACGCAAAAATAACGAACGCGAGAATTCAGTAGGAAATGCCAGTTTTCAGAGCAAAGCTCTAAATCGCATCGACCACGAACATTTGGTTTTGGAATGCTGCTTTGAGAACCGCTTGTGCCGTGGTCTCAACACTAAGGGTCGCGCGCGCGAGGCGTAGGTGTTTTTCAACAGTCGCAGGCGTTAAGCCCATCAGCATCGCGATGTCTTGTGTTGTTTTCCCATCGCCTACCCATTCAAGGGCTTCACGCTGACGATTGGTCAATGAGCGATCGCCGCGTTGATGGGGCAGGGTGACTATTTTGAGGTGTGCGATATTGTTCATCAGGATGATATCGCTGCCATGTTCCGCCCAGATCGCATCTGCTTCGGTCTGGCTCATACCTTTGCGTGCTGTCAAGGCAATGGCACCTTTGGAGCGCGACGTGATCGCTTTGAAGCTGATAGAATATCCCGCAGTCACGCCATGTTGCGCATTCATTTCAATGACTTGCTTCTCGCGTTCGCTGAGCGTTCCGCGTGCTATTTCATCCCAAAGATAGCCCCAGCTGCAAGCGCCCACTTTGTTGAGGGCCCAACGCACCATGGGTGCTTCTCGGTACAAACCCGTATCAATGAAGAGCTTCATATACTCTGGCGTGTGATTGGTCAGCAGCACGAAATCATCAGGATCACCCATAGAGGTCGGCGACATGAAGTGCGAAAATCCGTAGATGATCCGGTCAAAGCCGTATTCGGCCATTTTGGCGCAATGTTTGGTCCAGAGCAATTCTGCGCTTGGTGCTGCGGTCAGCTCTTCCAGAAATGCACGTAAGTCGCTCATGTCGGTTTCGCCAGATGCGCGCGCAGTGCGTCAATCGCGAACAGATATCCTTGGGCACCGAAACCAGCGATCTGACCAAGCGCGACAGGCGCAATGTAGGAATGATGACGAAACGCTTCACGCGCGTGAATATTGCTGAGATGTACTTCAACGCTAGGCAGTTCAACCGAGGCAAGGGCGTCGTGCAGAGCAATCGACGTGTGTGTATAGGCACCGGCGTTCAGAATAATACCGTCTTGCTCGGTCTTGGCCGCATGAATAGCATCGATCATCGCGCCTTCATGGTTGCTCTGAAGAAAGCTCAGCTGTTCGTCAGGCGCATGCGCGCGACACATGTCCTCAACATCCGCGAGCGTTGTCGTGCCGTATACCTTTGGTTGGCGCGTGCCGAGTAAGTTCAGGTTTGGTCCGTTTAAAATAAGTACGCGCATGGTGTTCGCCAGTCTTTCAATGGTGTGGTGTTCGTTTTGCTCATACTACAGGAAGCTGTCTAGAGCGGATACTATTGTTTTCATTAGGTTTTGGCAGCCATTAAAGTTACATAATACTGATTATACGTAATACCGATGTGATTGTGAGGATGGCCCCTCATGTGCGCAAAAGCTCTGTTGAGAGACCGATATCACTTTAACTGATGCCCACAAGTGATTGATAGTTAAGGAAAGACAGCCAACCACACTGCCTTTCCCTATTGTAGGTTTAAAAGAATGCCTGCAACCCAGTTTGAGCGCGCCCAAGAATAAGAGCATGCACATCATGCGTGCCTTCATACGTGTTGACCGTCTCTAGGTTCATCATATGACGGATCACACCAAACTCAGCTGAAATCCCGTTACCGCCATGCATGTCACGTGACATGCGCGCAATATCAAGCGCTTTGCCACAGTTGTTACGCTTCACGATCGAAATCATCTCAGGCGCAGCATTCGCGCTGTCCATCAAACGACCCACTTGCAAGCTGGCCTGCAAGCCCAACGTGATCTCTGTTTGCATGTCTGCCAGCTTCTTCTGAAACAACTGCGTCTGCGCCAATGGCTTGCCAAATTGCTTGCGATCAAGCCCATATTGAAGGGCTCCATGCCAGCAGAATTCTGCGGCTCCCATGACTCCCCAGCTGATGCCATACCGCGCACGGTTCAAGCAGCCAAACGGTCCTTTGAGACCTTGAACATTAGGCAGCAAAGCATCGTCACCGAGCTCAACGTTATCCATAACAATTTCGCCCGTGATCGAGGCTCTTAAGCTCAACTTGTTGCCGATCTTGGGCGCGCTGAGACCTTTCATGCCTTTTTCAAGAACGAATCCACGGATTTTTCCGCCGTGCTCTTCGGACTTCGCCCAGATCACGAAAACGTCCGCGATTGGGCTGTTCGAAATCCACATCTTTGAGCCCGTAATCTTATAGCCGTTCGCAGTCTTCTCTGCGCGCGTTTTCATACCTGCAGGATCAGATCCTGCATCTGGCTCGGTCAAACCAAAGCAGCCAATCCACTCTCCACTGGCCAGCTTGGGCAGATACTTTTTACGCTGCGCTTCTGATCCATAGGCATAAATTGGATACATGACCAAAGAGGATTGCACCGACATCATCGAGCGATAGCCGCTGTCCACACGTTCAACTTCGCGCGCAACCAAGCCGTAACTCACATAGCTCGCACCAATTCCGCCGTATTCCTCGGGGATCGTCGTTCCAAGCAGCCCCATCGCACCCATTTCGCGAAAAATGTCCGGATCGGTCTTTTCTTCGACAAATGCCTCCAAAACACGCGGCTGCAATTTCTCTTGTGCATAAGCGCGCGCGCTGTCCGCAATCATCCGCTCATCTTCGCTCAGTTGCTCTGACAAACGCAGCGGATCATCCCATTGAAAACTGCTCAAATCAGGTTGATCTTTTGCGCGCAGCGTAGGCGCATTTGTGGACATTTCATTCATGGTTGTCTCCAATTCATAGGACCAATTTGTGAAACTATAGATCAGAAACCTGCGCGACGCGAAAGACTCCGTCACGTCATTATCTTTAGCTTCATCTTTCCAAATAAACTTCGGGGGAACTTGGCAAGGCCAAGTTGGGGGCTGGCCCCCTCCTCACCTTAGCCCAAAGCGTATCCGGTGCCGCGAACAGTCCTAACTGGATCAGCGCCACCATGCACGCACAAGGCTTTGCGCAAACGTCCCACATGTACATCTACGGTGCGCGTATCCACAAAGACATCTCGTCCCCAAACTCGGTCGAGCAACTGCTCACGCGGCCAAACGCGTCCGGGCTTTTCCATGAAATGACTGAGCAGCCTAAACTCAGTCGGACCGAGCTTGATTTCCGCACCAGCGCGCGTGACTTTGTGGGTTTCACCATCAAGGGTAATGTCTTCAAAGACCAATTGTGCGCCAACTGCGGCAGCTCTTGTGCGGCGCAACTGTGCGCGCACACGGGCCATCAATTCTTTGAGCGAGTAAGGTTTAACAACATAGTCATCTGCACCCGTTTCCAAGCCACGCACCTTGTCCATCTCTTCCGAGCGCGCAGAAAGCATGATGACAGGTATGTCTTTCGTGTCTGCATTCGATTTGATCTGACGGCACACTTCAATGCCTGACATGACAGGCAACATCCAATCGAGGATGATCGCATCGGGTACGTTTTCACGCGCCAACAATAAGCCTTCATCCCCGCTGGCGGCTTGTAAGACACGGTAGCCTTCTGCTGCAAGATTATAGCACAAAACTTCTCGCTGCGCGGCTTCGTCTTCGATCAAAAGAACGGTGGGCTGCGCAGCATTCATGTCTTTTAAACCTTAGAGATCGAACTGTCCGTAGAAGACCGATCCTCTTTCTGGCGCGCCTCATCAGGCGTTTCGCCCGTCACGAGATAGACCACTTGTTCTGCAATATTTGTGACCAAGTCACCCATACGTTCAGTGTTTTTGGCGATGAAATGCAGGTGCATGCATGGTGTAATGTTACGCGGGTCTTCCATCATGAACGTCAGGAATTCACGAAACAGAGCGTTATACATCTGATCCACATCCGCGTCCTGCGCGATGACTTTCATCGCCAAAGCCGCATCGCGCTGCACATAACAATCAAGCGCATCTTTCAACATCCCCTGCACTTCGCGGGCCATGCGACGCAGCGCGGTTTGGCTCCCTTGAACCTCAGGTAGGTCGGCCAAAACGGACGTGCGCTTTGCCATGTTTTTCGCGTAATCGCCAATACGCTCTAAAGCCGCGCTGATCTTGATAACAGACAGGATCAGGCGCAAATCAATTGCTGTCGGCGCGCGCAGTGCAATGACGCGCGCGGCTTCTTCGTTGATGGTTTCTTCAAGCTTATCAATTGCTTTGTCGCCCGCGCGGACTTGCTCTGCTAGTTCTAGATCGCGGGTTTCAAGGGATTTTGCTGCGTCCAGAATAGCGGCTTCAACCATGCCACCCATTTTCATGATCTGGGCTTGGATCGCTTCAAGATCACGATCAAAGGCAGAGGAAATATGCAATGTGCTCATGGTCTTATCCAATCCGTCCCGTGATGTAGCTTTCCGTGCGTGGATCGCTGGGTTTGGTGAAAATCTGGTTGGTTTCGCCGTATTCCACAAGGTTTCCAAGGTGGAAAAATGCAGTCTTTTGACTCACGCGTGCCGCTTGCTGCATGGAGTGGGTCACAATCACCACCGCAAAGTTCTGGCGTAGCTCGTCGATTAACTCTTCGACTTGCGCCGTTGCGATCGGATCAAGTGCGGAGCATGGCTCATCCATCAAAAGCACTTCGGGTGCTGTGGCCACGGCACGCGCGATGCACAGACGTTGCTGCTGACCGCCAGAAAGCCCTGTGCCCGGCGCATCAAGGCGGTCTTTGACCTCATCCCAGATCGCTGCGCTGCGCAGGGATTTTTCGACAATTTCATCAAGATCCGCTTTGCCACGCGCAAGACCGTGAATGCGAGGGCCGTAGGCGACATTGTCATAAATCGACTTCGGGAACGGATTGGGCTTTTGAAACACCATCCCGACCTTTGCACGCAATTGCACAGGGTCAACGCGACGATCATAGATATCCTCGCCCTCGATCAGGATATCACCTTCAACGCGGCAGATATCAATCGTGTCGTTCATCCGGTTCAAGCAACGTAGAAACGTCGATTTGCCACAGCCCGATGGGCCGATGAAGGCGGTGACAGTCTTATCCTCAATCTCAACATTCACGTCTTTGATCGCATGATTGTCCGCGTAATAAACCTGCACGTTTTTCGCAGAAATCTTGATGTTATCCATGGCGTTCTCTTTCATACGTACCCCCTACCAGCGGCGCTCAAAGCGGCGGCGTAGAAGAACTGCGATTGTGTTCATTGTGATGAGAAAGGCGAGCAAAATGATGATGCCGCCCCATGCGCGCTCATAAAAAGCAGGGTCCGCGCGTTTCGCCCATTCGTAAATTTGTGCAGGCATGGCGGAGTTCGGATCAAGCAAACCACTCGCCACAGAATCCGGAGCGTTAGAGGCGATGAAGCCGATCATTCCGATCAACAAGAGCGGTGCAGTTTCACCCAAGGCCTGCGCGAGGCCGATGATCGTGCCAGTCAAAATGCCCGGTGCCGCGAGAGGGAGCACATGGTGAAACACTGATTGCATCTTGGACGCCCCTACCCCGAGTGCCGCGTCGCGAATGCTTGGCGGGACGGATTTCAAAGACGCTCGTGTCGAAATGATGATCGTCGGCAGCGTCATCAAGGTCAGCACAAGTCCCCCCACAAGTGGCGCTGATTGGGGCAAGTGCATGTAGTTGATGAACACCGCAAGACCAAGGATACCAAAGACAATCGAGGGCACAGCAGCAAGGTTTGAGATATTCACCTCGATAATATCGGTGATCCAGTTCTTTGGCGCGAATTCCTCAAGATAGATCGACGCCGCCACACCAATCGGCAGCGCAAGCGCGAGTACCACTAGCATCATAAAAAAGCTGCCCATCATCGCCACGCCCATGCCAGCCGCTTCGGGACGTTGATCCGACGCATCTGCACCAGTGATAAAGCTGATATTGAAGCGCTTTTTGATTACGCCAGCCGCAACGAGTTCATCAACAAGATCAAGCTGTTCTGCATTGATGCTTTTATCATCCGCAATGCTCTCGCGCGTGACACGGTTCTTGAGGTAGCCATCAACACGTGAATTCGCGAGGAAAGTGAATTCAACCGTTTCACCAATTTTATCGGTGTTGGAGATCACAAAATTACGCAGATCTGCTGCCGCGCTTTTAGACAAGAGGGCCGCTTGTTTCTTCGCTTTGAGATCACTGTCGATCCCGTTCTCTGCGAGCGCATCTTCCATCGCTTGGCTCAAAAGCTGCGCATATCCAAAGGTCGATACCTTCTTGATCTTCGCCAGATCGCGCTCGCCCTTTTTATCAAGTTTGCTTTCCAACAGTGGCACATTGAGCGTCACAAACGTCTGTTGAAACGCGCCAAGCCCGTTGCCAAAGATCGTGACCAACAACAGCACGAGCATGGCCAAGCCCGCGCCAATCGCCGCAAGCCCGTACATACGGAACCGCGTTTCAGCCGCATTGCGCTTTTTGGTACGCGCATCGAGGGTCAAAAGAGAGGTTTTCACAGGATCACTCATTCGTATTGCTCGCGATATTTGCGCACGATGTAGAGCGCGATAATGTTGAGGCCGAGGGTCAGCACGAACAGCGTCAGACCAAGGGCAAAAGCGACAAGCGTTTCAGGGCTGGCGAAGTCGCCGTCGCCTGTTAGTTGGGATACGATGCGTGTGGTGATCGTGGTCATCGCATCAAGCGGATTGGCCGAGAATTTTGCAATCGCCCCTGCCCCAAGCACAACAATCATCGTCTCGCCAATGGCGCGCGACGCAGCCAAAAGGATCGCGCCAACGATGCCCGGCAAGGCCGCAGGGATCACAACTTGGCGAATGGTTTCGGATTTTGTCGCACCAAGCCCGAGCGAGCCATCGCGCATCGCCTGAGGAACCGCATTGATAATATCATCCGAGAGTGACGACACAAACGGGATCAGCATAATGCCCATAACAAGACCGGCAGTAAGGACAGCTGTTGCACCACTCATCCATTCCACGCCCAAAAGTCCGCCGCTGCCGAACGTGTTCAACAGCAAAGGGCCAATCGTGAGCAAAGCAAACAAGCCATACACAATCGTCGGAATACCGGCCAGAATTTCAAGTAAAGGTTTGGCCACCCCTCGCGTTTTCGGCCCTGCATATTCGCTCAGATAGATCGCAGCGAACAGACCAATTGGCACGGACACAAGTAGCGCAATCAGTGAGATATAGATCGTGCCCCACAAGAGTGGCAGGATCGACAGCTCGCTGTCACCCCGAAAATTAGGAGCCCATTTCACGCCGAAGAAAAAGTCTTTCCACGAGTGCAGCCCAAAGAAATTACGCGTCTCGAAGATCATCGATAAAACGATGCCAACAGTCGTGAGGATTGCGAGGGATGCGGCAGTGATCAAGAGCGCGAGAACGACGCGTTCAACTGCGTTACGTGCGCGAAACTCAGGCGTGATACGGCTTAGCCCGAATACCAACGTTAGTGCGGCAAGACCAAGCACCGCGAACATACGAAATTGGTTGCCGCGCTGTTCTTGGGCGCGCATGCCTTGTGCGGCGCTAAGCACATCAGGCGTCACTTCATTCCCAAGCGCGACACCCACGCCGCCCAACACATCGCGTAGATTTTCGATGGGCGCGTGTGCCTCAGTCTCGCTCAGTGCACCTTGTGCGACGGCGACGCCTAATCCATCGGCCACACGGCGCACATCGCTCATCACGAGAGACGGTTCACTGCTAGCGTTTAACATCTGTTCCGCGCCACGCTCAATCAACTTAGGTTGTGCGAAAAGCCAAATAACGAGCACAAACAAACACGGGATCAACACGCCCAATGCGACAAAGCTACTGTAATACTTAGGAAGCGAATGCAGCTTGCGCGCATCGCCACCTGCCACACGCAAAGACTGCGCGCGTCCGGCATATGCGCCAAACGCGGACAAGATCAGCACTGTGATTGTGAGCCAAAACGCGGACATAGCGCCTCCGGTCAAAGTCTAGAAATGGGCGCAGGCAAGACGTTGCCTGCGCCGTTGGTGTTTACATTGCAATATCGATGGTCTGCTCGTCAGCGATGATCTCTTGCGTCACTTCCAGCTCTGGATCGGCGACAAGACCGTATTCCGCAAGGGGGCCATCTTCGCCTGCGATTTCATCGAGTACGAAGAATTCTGCGAAGTCCTTGAGGCCGGGAATCACGCCGATATGCGCTTGCTTAAGGTAGAAATACAAAGGACGCGACACAGGGTATTCGCCGCTTGAGATACTCTCAACAGATGGCACAATGTCGGCCATTGTAGCGACTTGCAGCTTGTCTGTATTATTCTCATAAAACGCGAGGCCAAAAACGCCAATGCCGTCTTTGTTGCTCTCGATGCGTGCGAGGGTCTCTGTGTAATCACCGTCAATATCGACGGATACCCCATCCGTGCGCAACGTGATGCACGCCTTTTCCGCCGCGCCTTTGTCACCGCCGTTCGCCGCCATCAATGCGTCGAACGCGCCGGTTTCTTCACACCCTGCAAGCAGGACTTTGTCTTCGAACACTTCGCGCGTGCCGTGCTTTGTACCAGGGATAAACGCTTGGAGCTTTTGTGCGGGCATGTCCGCATTCACGTCGTTCCATGTGGTGTTTGGATTGTCGATCATCGCGCCGTCCACGAGGATCTGATCGCTGAGCGCAAGGAACCAATCCGAGGCGGTGAAGGCAAAGCTGTTGCCGCCCTTTTCAGAAGCAAAAACGATGCCGTCATAACCAATGCGAACTTCGATAATGTCCGTCACACCGTTTGCTGAGCAGATCTTTAATTCGCTCTCTTTGATCTGTCGCGACGCGTTTGCGATATCGATTGTGTTCTCACCCAAGCCTTCGCAGAACCGCTTCAGCCCTGCAGATGAGCCGCCGGATTCAACGACTGGCGTGGGATAGTCAAAGTTCTCTCCAAACGCTTCCGCAACGATAGAGGCATAGGGCAGAACCGTAGACGATCCTGCGATTTGCACTTGATCGCGTGCGCTTGCGGCGGTGGCAGCGGCGCTGATGGCCAAGGCAGAAACTGTGATCTTTGCGAAAGTCATATCCGACTCCTATACACAGAGTCCTCGAGCACCCGACTTTTGACGGGTTGACGTCTGACCGTAGA
>NZ_MLCB01000015.1 GCF_001890925.1 Planktotalea frisia | reverse complement strand
GTCTTCAAGGTTGGATACATCTTAGCACGCTGTCCAGTTTTGCCGGACCACTTCAGATCTCTCGGCTCAAAACTATTGTGAGCGAGTTGGCGTATCATAGCGGCCATTGTTCCTTTAAGGTTCCATCCTTCGGGTAGTTTCCCTAGCGTGACAGGATCAACTTTTGATAAGCTTCTTTTGCTTAATTTGCAGATACCAACGGGAGACCTCGCGCAATCCAACCCGGCCCAAGTTCATTTCCGACCATTCCCTCAGAAACATCGATAACGCCTTTGAACCCGTCTTTGGAAAGCAGAGAAACGACATAGCCTGTACGACCACCCGTCGCGCAAATAAGAGCAATAGATTTGCCATGTTGGCCTTTCAAGACTGCGCTTATCTTGCGAGGAAAGTCTGGGCTGTGCATGGTCAGCGCAACCGCACCTTCTGCGACCCCTGTCTCGGCCCATTCTCCGGGACTACGAATATCAATTAGTATCATGTCGCTATTCACAGCGTTCGCAGCCTCAGGTGCCGAAATAATTCGTGGTGCAGCACTGGCATGACCAGCGAACACAGCAATTATGAACGAAAAAATTAGAATGCGGATCATAGAATAGCCTCTTCACAAGCGTGGAATGGGTTAATCCTCCCTATCAAACGAAACTGATAGTTCAGCAACAAAAGTAAATGCATTTTGGCATTTAGCTCGATCTGGTGACACGTTTACGTGATGTCAGGCCAAGCTGAATAGAATTCACCACAAATCGCGTTCAATCAGTCGTTCTTTCTTTTAGGAGTGAGAGCCTGCGCCGCATCATATTGCGACAGATAGATTTCTCCGTTCAGATTGTGGAGCAGATGGGACGTATTGAGACGATCCATCACAGGCCCTTTCACTTCGGATAGGTGAAACCCAACGCCCAAGTCTTTGAGACGCAAGTTGATTGCTTCGAGGCTTTCAAGCGCGGAATAATCCACCTCATTCACTGCTGAGAACATCAAGACGACATTCTTAATAGTCGTACCTTCAGTCACACGTTCTTGGATGAGATCTTGTAAGAAACGAGCATTGATAAAGTACAGGCTTTCATCGACGCGAAGGGTCAAAAGTGTAGGATCAGTTTCCACTTCGTGACGGTGAATATTACGGAAATGCTCGCTACCTGGAACCAAACCTACCTCGGCCACATGTGGGCGCGACGTTTTGTAAAGATGAAGCAAGATCGAAATAGCAACTCCACTTCCGACACCAATTTCAACACCAAGTCCCAAAGTCAGAACGATGGTTGCCAGAACCGCTGCGAAATCATCTCGATTGTAGCCCCAAGTTTTCTTTAGAATGGAGAGATCAACGAGGCTAAGAACAGCAACAATGATGGTCGCAGCGAGTGTCGCTTTTGGCAAGAAGAAGACCAAGGGCGTCAGAAACAACGCCGCAATCGCAAGGCCAATCGCAGTATAAATACCTGCCGCAGGTGTTTGTGAACCAGCATCAAAGTTGACGACAGAACGGGAAAATCCCCCGGTCACAGGAAAGCCCCCTGTAAATGCAGCGCCTAGGTTAGCAGCACCAAGGCCAATCAGCTCTTGGTTAGGGTCAATTTGTTGGCGCTTTTTAGCGGCAAGGGTTTGTGCCACTGAAATGCTTTCGACGAAACCAATGACAGAAATAAGAATCGCGGGCACCAATAGTGACCAAACAAGATCAGGCGACAGGCTTGGCATTGTCAAAGGCGGTAGGCTTTGTGGGACGTCGCCAACAGTTTTTACGCCACGATCTTGAAGGCCAAAAAGCCAAACAGCGACAGTCGTCGCAACGACCGCAGCAACGGGTCCCGCTTTGGTCAAAATGTCCGCCATGAGAGGCGAAAGCCCCATTTTCTTCAGCAATGGCTTTAGGTTTTTGCGCACCCAGAACAAGAAACTTGTTGCTGCGACCCCAATGACAACAGTGATCCAGTTGATTTGACCTAGGTGCTCGAAGATCGACCCAAGCATTTGCGGCAAAGTGTGGCCATGCGCGTTTACACCCAAGATGTGTTTTAGCTGACTGGTCGCGATCAAGATCCCGGATGCTGTGATAAAGCCCGCGATCACTGGATGGCTAAGGAAGTTCGCTAGAAAGCCTAGACGGAAAATGCCAAGGAGCACCAAGAAACCGCCCGAGAGAAAGGCCAATGTCAACGCCGCGATAGCATATCCAGCTGTCCCCGTTTCGGCCACTTGACCAACCGCTGAAGCGGTTAAAAGCGACACAACAGCAACGGGCCCAACAGCCAAAGCACGACTGGTACCGAATATCGCATACAGCACGATCGGGGCGATAGACGCATAGATGCCAGCTTCGGGTGGGAGTCCCGCCAATAGCGCGTAGGCCAAAGACTGCGGGATCAACATGATGGTCACAATCACAGCCGCAATCATGTCATTTGACAAAGCATTACGGTCATAACGACTGCCCCAATCAAGGATCGGGAGATATTGGCGGAGGATTTTCATGGTGGAGTGTCCAATGGTAACGGCTCGGCGTGATAGCGGAGGGTCGTGAGCAATCTAAAAGCCGCAGACCATCTAGACAGGGACAGCCAGATGCTCTGCGGCAATGATCAAGGCTTTAGCTTACTGCGCCGCAACTTTGATTTCTTCCGGCTTCGCCATCCACTCTTTACCCTTGAGCATGGCTTGCCAATAAATCGGCGGAAGCAACTTTTCTTTCAGGAACCAAGCCGCGCGGCTTGGTTTTGTTCCATCCAAAATAAACGATGGGAAGCTTGGCTTTAGCGCACCACCATATCCAAATTCTGCCATAACGATTTTGCCGCGCTCAACAGTAAGCGGGCAAGAGCCATAACCGTCATATTGTGCAACTGGTGAGCCGCCTTTGATGTCGGCCACTATATTTTCAGCAACAGTCGGTGCTTGTTTACGTGCGGCGGCCATGGTTTTTGCGTTTGGCGCATTCATCACATCACCGAGCGACCAGATGTTATCAAAGGTCTTATGACGCAAAGTCGCCTGGTCGACATCTACCCATCCAGCGACATCTGCTAAAGGAGAGACGCGAATAAAGTCCGGTGCAACTTGGGGTGGGCACACATGCATCATGTCGAAATCGACGGTGATTTCAGTTGGTTCTGAATCGGGTTTAGCCACCTTGAAAGTCGCTTTCTTCGCGGCCCCGTCAACAGCCGTAAGCGTATTGAAGAAGTTCAAAGTTGCATCGTACTTTTCGACGTATTTCATCAAGGCGGGCACATATTCCTTAACCCCAAACAACAAGCCACCTGCATTCATGAATTGAATATCGATGTCTTTGAGCGCGCCATTTCGGAACCAAGCATCGCCAGAAAGATACATTGCCTTTTGAGGGGCGCCGGCACACTTGATTGGCATTGGAGGCTGCGTAAAGAGCGCGCGACCTTCTTTCAATTCCTGAACAAGTTGCCAAGTATAAGGCGCAAGATCATAGCGGTAATTGGACGTAACACCATTACGGCCCAGCGTTTCTTCGAGACCTTCAATTGCGCCCCAATCGAGTTTCAGACCAGGCGAAACGACAAGTCGATCATAGGTGACGACAGTACACCCCTCAAGGATCACAGCGTTGTTTTTGGGTTCAAAAGCTGACACCGCAGCTTTGATCCATTTGACGCCCCGTGGAATTAGCGATCCCATTGTCTTCGCGGTTTCACTGGCTTCAAACACGCCGCCGCCAACCATCGTCCAGCCAGGCTGGTAGTAATGCACATCCGAAGGGTCGATAATCGCGATCGACAGGCTAGACTTGCGCGCAAGCAAGCTTGAAGCTGTTGCAATGCCCCCTGCTCCACCGCCGACGATGACGATGTCGAATTTTGCATCACCCGACTGCGTCGGTGTTTTGCCACCGTTGGCAACGCGGCGAGCCACACCATTCATATCATAACCAGCCGCTTTTGTGGCCGCGAGGATTTCAGGCAAAGGTCGTTTTTGCGCTTCATGCAAAGACCAAAGCGTCGCGGACCGTGTCCCCGAGCGACAATATCCCAACACTGGGCGAGGAAGGTCTTTAACAATATTTCCAAATTCAACGACATTTTCGTCTGTCACCATCCCTGTTTCTACAGGAAGGTAAGCTGCAACGAGACCTGCCTTTTTTGCAGCTTTCTCGATTTCTTCGAAACTCGGTTGATCAGAACCTTCGCCGTCTGGACGGTTACAAATGATGGCTCGATAGCCAGCCTCTTTGATCTCAGAGATGTCACTCGCGGTGATCTGTGGTGAAACCGATACCTTGTCTGTAATTTTTTTGATTTCCATGGTTTTATCCTATTTTACAGACCGTTAACCGGCACTTTGAGCATTGGGTTTCCGTCTTCATCCGTCGGCACTTCACCTGCACGCATGTTTACCTGCAAAGACGGGATAATCAGCTTTGGCATCGCCAATTGCGCATCCCGCTCAGTGCGAAACTTCACGAAGTCTTCTTTCGTTTTGTCACCGCCAACATGGATATTGCTTGCCTTTTGTTCAGCAACTGAGGTTTCCCAAGCAATCGTGCGACCATTCGGGCCGTAGTCGTGACACATAAACAAACGCATTTCGTCCGGCAGGCTTAGAACGCTCATAATAGAGTCGTAAAGAACACCCGCGTCCCCACCAGGGAAATCGGCACGCGCGGAGCCACCATCAGGCATAAACAATGTGTCACCTGCAAAGGCTACGTTGCCCATGACGTGTACCATGCACGCAGGTGTGTGGCCGGGCGTAAACATCGCAAAGGCCTGCATATTTCCGATGCTGTATGTGTCACCGTCTTTGAACAGCGCATCAAATTGTGATCCATCGCGCTGGAACTCTGTACCTTCGTTGAAAATCTTACCGAAGGTTTCTTGAATGACCATGATGCCTTCGCCGACACCGATCTTGCCACCCAATTCTTGCTGAATGTAGGGGGCAGCACTTAAGTGATCGGCGTGGACATGGGTTTCAATGATCCACTCAAGCTTAAGGCCGTGATGAATAACGAAGTCAATCATCCGATCAGCGCTGACATGCGTAATTCGACCTGCAGCATAATCTAGATCCATCACGCTGTCGATAATAGCACATGAATCAGAAGTCGGGTCTTTCACAACATAGCTGATTGTATTGGTAGGCTCGTCAAAGAAGGCTTCGACTTCAGGGGTGATGTCCATGTTTACTGGATAAGACGTCATTTCATGTTCTCCGGTCGGTATTCACATCGCCAACGCGATTGAACTAACTTGATGTTTTTTGAATCTAAGCTGCGGATTGCAGCTTGCGATATGCGTTCAAGCCACCTGCGATATAGTGGGCGTTTTCATAGCCCATTTCCTTCAGGGCAGCTGCCGAAAGCGCACCCCGATTGTTGGCATTGCAATAGCACAATATCTTTGTGTCCAAGGACGGAAGCGCTCCTTCAACATTCATCTCAAGCTTGCCACGGCTGATATTCATAGAACCCGAAATATGCCCAGCATCATGTTCTTCTTTGTCGCGGATATCCAAGACGACGGCCCCTTGCGCAAGCAGCGTGTCAACGTCCGCTGCTTGGACGGGTTTGACTTTTGCTTGCGCTTGATCGGCAAGCGTTTGGAATTTTTCAGTGTAAGCCATGCCTATTTCTCCAGCTTAAAATTAGTGTCCGTGCGAGCGACCTTCGGCCGCCATCATTTCGTGTACAGCTTGCATTCCACGATCAGCCATTGCCGTCACTTCAGCTGCATGTTCTTGCAATGCCGCTACAACTTTTGGATTGTCTGACGTCTGGATAACGACAAGTCCTTCATCCTCAACGGAGACATCAGAAACGATGTCTTTCCCGCGTACAAAGAAGATGTCCAACGTCGGGCTTTGGATCAAAATTTTAGGGTCATCTAACTGGCCAACACGATCAATCATTCCAACTGAATGGCTCACCAAAGCGTCCATAACTTCAGGGTCTGAGGAGTTTGTTACAGTGCGAATGCCATCTGGCAGGTTCTCTACTTCTCGCGTGATCGTATCAAACTTGCGAAACATAAGCGCGAGCTCAGCACTTTCCTCTGCTGTCGCGTTTTCACCGCGCAGACCGGGCATGTTTACTTCATCATGCTCCATGCCAGCACCGTGATGACGCGCCATTGTATGGCCAGACGACATGAAATACATGCCCCCCGCCCCGGCAGCACCTGCTAAGACTAGAGCGCCGACAACCAATAGAATGTTTCGTTTTGAACCTTGTGCCATGACTATGCAGCCTTTGTTGTGGGTTGTGACGAAGCGACAAGCCGTCTTGCATAAAACCCTGCGGTAACGGCTGCCAAGAACAACACGACTTCCCAACGACCCGTTCCAAGTGCTGGGATTGCAGCGCCCGGGCAGAAGCCTGCGATACCCCAGCCGATCCCGAAGATTGCGGACCCAGCCACAAGACGTGCATCGATTGCACTTGATATTGGAATTTGGAAACGGCTTTCAAAGAGCGGTGCGTTACGACGCCAAACCAAACGATACCCAATGAGGGTCAAAATCACAGCGCCACCCATAACGAAGGCAAGGCTAGGATCCCAGGTTCCTGCAATATCAAAGAAGTTGAAAACTTTCGCAGGATTCATCATCCCAGAAATCGCGATGCCGACACCAAATACGAGGCCAGTAAAAAGGGCAAAAATCAGTTTCATAGTCTTATGCTCCAAACACGTGGCGGATGAGGTATACGGTGATTGCTGCTGTGAACATGAACGTCGGCACAGCAACGATTGAGCGCACAGAAAGGCGAGATAGTCCGCACACGCCGTGACCTGACGTGCATCCAGAGCCAAGGCTTGCGCCAAATCCCACAATAACGCCACCAATCACAATCATCCAAGGGCTTACAGGAACAGACAATTCCGGCATCGCACCTGTAACCAAAAAGATTAAGCCAGGTGCCAAAATCATCCCAACAACCATCGCAGCGCGCCACGAAAATTCATCTCGGCTGTCCGCAAAGACAAGGCCAGACATGATGCCGGTTGCCCCAAGAATACGGCCTAGCCCAAGCATTAGAAGAACAGCGCCAAGGCCGATCAGCAAACCGCCACCAAAGGACGCGAATGGTGTGAACATGGTTTCCATTTCAGCAATCCTTGCAGGTCTTGAGACCCAAGATAGAATAAATTGGGCACATTTTCAGTGAAGAGGTCGCAAGCATAACAAGCCCAACAGCGGCGGCGCCGTATTTGAAGAGCGGAGCAGCTGCAAAGAATTGCATGCCACTAAAGAAGGCAAGATAAAGCAGCACGATGCCGAGCGCAGTGCGTAAGATACGGTCGATTGTTCCTACATTGGTTTTCATGGTGATCTCCTGAATCATAACTTGAGATCTAGATATAAGTTCTTGTCGCGTAGGTCGGTGACATTGTCACCTAACCGTAAGAAACATGAAATTTATCACGCGGAGTCCGCAATCGCACTGAGTGCGGCTTTATCCTTGAATGTGATCAAGCCCCGAGATTGCTCTATGAGTTCGCGTTTCTGAAAATCGTTCAAGACCCGTGAAATCACCTCGCGGGCTGTCCCAAGCTCACTGGCCAGATCTTGGTGAGTTGCTCGAACTTCTTTTAATCCGTCGCCAAGTATCAACAAGCGCTCTGCCAAGCGCACATCAATCCGGCCAAAGGCGACATCATCTACGACACGCAACAAATCGATCAACCGGCGCGAATAGGCGGCAAAGACGAAATTGCGAAACGTATCCTCTTCCGCGGACAAGCGGTCAAAGGCGTGCTTGGGTAAGCTCACCACTGTCACGTCGGATTCGGCAATACCTTCTGCATTGTAGGCTTCTTCCGCTAGCATACAGGCCGTCGTGAGAACGCAGCTTTCACCAGCATCAATGCGATATAAAACGATCTCGCGCCCTGCATCAGAAGTCTGCGAAACTCGTATGCGTCCATCATACAGAAAGAACAAGCTATCTGGAATGTTCATTGGGCCGAACACTTGATCGCCCTTTTTCATTCGCACAATACGCGCCGCTTTGTTCAAGCGAGTACGCACATCCTGTGGCAAAGCAGCGGTCCCTTTGAAACGCTCAGTCCAGTCTAAAACGTTCATTTTGCTTTCCTCATCGGGGCTATTATTCCGTCTTCCAATGGTGCAATCCGGGCCAACAAATCACTGCGATTCGATGCGATGTCAGCAAGAGTCAGATCATCGAGTACCGCCATGAAGGCACGCGTGGCGTCTTGCAAAGCTTTAGATAGTTTACAGATACCGATGAGTGGGCACGTATTGCTCGCTGGATTAAAACATTCAACCAAGTCAAGCGAGCCCTCAGTCAGGCGAACCACGTCACCCACAACAATGTCTTGAGCATGTCGTGCTAGGCGAAAGCCGCCCCCCCGTCCGCGTTGTGTTGTTATGTACCCCGCTTGACCCAGTTCATGAACGATTTTCACAACATGAGGACGCGCCAAGCCGTGGACTCGTACGACATCATCAACACGTATCAAATCAGGCGCTTTCAAGGCTGCCAATTGCAAAGCACGCATTGCAAAATTTGTGTAGGATGTAAGTTTCATAAAGTCTCCCAAATTTAAGTTACATATAAATTATATCTTTATGCGCGAACAGTGACATTGTCACTGAACCCAACTGTTACGCCGACTAGATCTGTTTGCAGAAAACAGGAGACTAAAATGACATTGCTACTTGGGGACATCGTTCCAGACTTCAATGCAGACACGACGACAGGGCCAATCTCGTTTCATGACTGGATAGCAAATGAGTGGGCATTCTTTTTCAGCCACCCCGCTGACTTCACGCCTGTATGCACCACGGAGATGGGCCGCACATCACAACTCGCATCTGAGTTTGCTAAACGCGGCGTAAAGCCGATTGGCCTCAGCACGGATACCACCGAAGAACATCTGAAGTGGATTGAAGACGTAAACGATACGCAAAACACGACACTGCGTTTCCCAATCGTAGCCGATCCTGATTGCAAAATCGCAGCTCTCTACGAGATGATCCACCCAGGTGAGTCTGCGACTGCTGCTGTCCGCTCGGTCTTTATCATTGATCCAGACAAAAAGCTGCGCTTGTCCATGACATACCCGATGAGCGTTGGTCGTAACTTCGATGAAATCATCCGTGTGATTGATGCACTCCAAACAGGAGACGTCAAAGGTGTTGCCCTGCCTGCTGATTGGCGGCCCGGTGATCGCGCGATTATCCTGCCCTCTGTTTCCAATGCAGAGGCGCATGTGAAATTCCCACAGGGTTTCGACGAAATTCGCCCCTACTTGCGCACTGTCGACATCGACGTCGCTTAAAACTTAAAAAAAGGCTAAAAACATGAAAATCTCAACACTCGCGCTTATCACCCTTTTCCCAATCGCTGCGGTGTAGCCTAGACAGACCCGCGGGACACTTGCGCGGCTACTGTAGGTTGTCTCTGAGAGCTTCGTAAGGGGTCTGGCCGTTATGCGCGCCGTGCGGTCTAG
>NZ_MLCB01000014.1 GCF_001890925.1 Planktotalea frisia | reverse complement strand
AGGTGTCCCCGAGCACTTCACCGCAAGCCTCGTGGGGCACCACTCCGCGAGGTCGGCCAATAAGCTGACCTACGGGCTTTACTCCGCAGGCATCAGTGATGCGCAGAAGCGGGAGATCATCGAGGGGATACGGCTGCCAGACTGGGAGGGCTCATCATGAGCGGCTCCCATAAAGCAGGCCCGAGCCTGATCCCTGATATCGAGGTCTTCGAGGAAAGGGCTGCCATCGCACAGCATGATGGGGGCTGACGCGATCTCAAGCCGAGGGCCTTGCTGCAACAGAGAAGGGGGCTTCCCCTTCGCCCAAGCCTATAGGCAGTGGCTTAAGGGCTACCTCGTCCACAGGCGTATCGGTTGAGGTAACAGAACGCTGTTACCACATAAAACACCACGGTCCGGCGGCTCATTGCGAGTGGTCGGGCGAGGAAAAATCACGGAATTTTTCCGGCAGTAAGCTATGGCAACGACAAGTCTGGTTGCACCATTTCCAATCAGGCACAAGTCGCCAGATAGCCTGCTATATGACCTTCAAATAGCCGAACGAAGGTGATTTTGAGTAACCTGCCACCTTTTGTGTAATCGTTTCGGGCCTAAGATATTGGTAAGCTCGGGTGACTCTCAGCCCGGGCAATACCAGCGGTTCTCTAGCATGAACTTTAACGTGACCCAGTTGAACTGCGCCCCACCATTTTCGAGCAGTGCAAAAATCACACGCTCCTCACCACGCTGCGATCCACCCAAGGCATCACGATTGATGGTGAAGGTCTGCGTGACGTCAGAGTTCTTTTCGTCCTGGTGCAGCTTGATCTCGGTCAGCTCCGCGGCACCACGAAGCAGGTAATCGAACACGCCTTTTCGGGCCATCATTATGGCGTTGAAGTCTTTTTGATAGATGCTGGTGAACTCAATCTTGTAGACTTTACCGTCGCACAGAGATGCCTTGATTTCTGTGCTGGGGGCAAGCTGCGTATACTCGATGAACTCTGACTGCCTACCCGGATTATCCGGAAGCTCAGCGGTTTTTCTTGCGTGTATGAGTTTGTCCGTGACCCGCAGGAACACGGTGTTTTGCGACACTAGTTTTTCCTGCAGCGTGCTGCCTGATACTCCGAGTTCGAACTCGCCGATGGGTACGTCGGCTTGCGCCCCACCGGTGCCGAAGGCGATCGAGGTGGCGGTGACCATAACCAGTCTGCGCAATAGTTGTTTCACGACTCTACTCCTGTGTTATTTTGAATTTGAACCTGTCACTGTTCATATGTACCGTCTTAGGTACCGCGTTGAGGCGGGGAATTTCGAAGACCAGAAATATCTCGTCGCCGGGGGCCCACGCCGCCATGTCGGTGGCTGGCGAAATCCCCTGTTGCGCCGCAAGGGAAAGCGTCGCAAGCTTGTTCACCATATAGCGCGCGCCTGCGTCGGTCCCGAGTTCGATATGAAGGTCCGATGGGGTTATCAAAATCGTGTCTTTTTCGGGCCGAAAGACCAGACGCACTGGCAAGAGTATCTGGCCCTTCTGCGCGGAATATTGTTCGAACGCATCGCCTAGCGTCGTTTGCGCTTCATAAATAGTAAACGTGACGCGTATCTCGGGCTTTTCGACGCTTTCCTCGGTCGGGGCCTCGGCTGCCGTAGGAGCCTCGACGAGGGTGGTTTGTTCCTTTGGTGCGACCATAGTGAGGAAGAGATCCGCACGTTCTGTCGTTCGCAGGATTTCTTCGTAGTTGTCCCGCGAAAGTACCTCTTCGTTGCGCTTTAGGAACTGGGCTATATTAAGCGCATTCTCGGAAGTGGCGTTGTTCAGAACCCATGCCTTTAGCTTGCCGAGTTTCTCTTTGAGTGCGGCGCTAGCGCGCGTCTGCCGTTCGGTTTGTTCCCGGACGAAGTCAGCACGCACCGAGGCAATGCGGTTGGCAAGCGCTGGCGTTGCACCGATCCCTTTCAGCCCCGCTTCGAATTTTTTCGCTTTCTGGTCACTCCACGCACCCTTTGCTGCCTGACGAAGGCTGTCCAAATTGATAACGAAGTCAATGGTTAGTTCACCGGGACTTTCGGCCGCAAACTGCTCGATAGAGGCGAGGATATAGTTGGCTTCTTCATGCTTGATGTAGACGAAAGGTTCAGGCTTCGAAGCCTCAGAAACCTTGGCAGATGCAGTCTGTGCACTGGCGTCCAGAGTAACGGTAACCTGCGCACCCAGCGCGATCAATCGTCTGATTGCGTCCCGCTGGACCTTTTCGATACAAATCGCGTTTGCGCCGCACTGGCGTCGACGATCAAGATGGAGGCGCACAACAATCTGTGCCGTATGTTGCCCTCGGTTTTGCAACACTTGCCGGAACGCTACATTTAGTATGTTGTCCAGTTCAGCCAGAGTGGGGGCGGCGCAGATGGCGCGTTCGTCGAGAGTTGTAGCTTTGTCACAATCGACCGAAGGCCAGGCTGTCATCGCCTCTTCACAGCCGTCGCATTCTTCACCTTCGTCACCCTCATAGGACAGCTGTATGACAGCTTGCAGATACTGGGATGCGCCGATGGGCGTCTCGATCTGGTATCTTCGCCCAGTAATGCCTTCGACATAGTCCTTGTAATTCACAAGGGCTTTTTCGGTGCCAGTGCCCCAGAGCCCATCAATCGTCGACTTGTAGTATCCGTTCAGGGACATCAGGTCCTGAACGAGCTTCCGTTTCGGCTCTGCTAGGGTGATGAACTCCAATCGCAAGTTGGCCGTGGGAGCAATCTTAATTCTCGTAAGCGCCTCAGGGTTGGTGAATTTGCAGCCTGCGTTGATCTGCTTGCCGTTCTGGATAACGTATCCGTTCTTGCTCGAGAACGCGAGGCGATCCGTTCCGCTTGCGAAGGTCATACGAATCCATTCCCCGTCGAAGATCCAGGAAATGCGGTTTAGGCGTCCAGCCCTTTCTAAGGTGTTGCGTTTGGTATCGACCTTGAATAGGTCGTTGCCACACCAAATTTGGATCGTCTCTGCCTGAGCGACGCCTATAGTGGACAAATAAAGCAGCGCAGCGGTGACTGTTCCTCTAAACACCTATGAGCCTTCCGTTGAAAATTTCGTTCCAATCTTATTTTCAGGTCAACCGATATTCCCCAAGTTAAGATCAGCAATAGGTGTTGCCTGATTTTGCTCGCTGTGCAAGAGACTTTCGCCTAGAGTGCTATGTTCAGTCTCACCGAGTGGTATGCTGCGTCACTTGGAGTTGATCTCTGGGGCTTGCGAATTGCGCATTTGATATCATTGATATTGGGCCGCAGGTTGAGAGTAGATAACCGTTTCAGAGTCCCGAAGTTGGACTGACCCAATGCATAAAGGCTGGACAGGTCCGGAACGGGCTAATTCTTTTGAAAAACTCTTTGCTGCGTCTGCAAATTTCCCGAAACTAGAAATTTGTTCTCCGATCACCGGAACATACCCCAAAACACCCAGTTAATTTTGGAAATTCAGAACGTTGTTCCGTCAGATTTGTCCGAAACGCCCGACATGGGAGTTTTTCAACAGAATAGGCTCCTTACCGTCGTTCGCTGCACCGTCCGCTAAGGTCCGCAATGGGCCGGAAGCAGACCTGCCAACCCGCCCAGCTTTTGGTGCAAGCCACAAATCGTCACTCTGATCTGATGCTTAAATCGGGACCGCTTTTGGGACCGCTTTGTAATTTCAGAATCAAAATAAGTAACTGTAATTAAACAGAAGTACAGAAAGTTCGACGTCCTCTCCTGGGCACCAATTAATCTAAAAAATCATATTACTATCAATGGTTTAGCTGATTACTGGATATTTTTATCCACCCAATTATCCACCCTACGTATTGGTTTTTTTGGCCAACACTTGCTTTGAATAGCTGCCTGTGGGACGCGCGCCCGCACACTCGCGGAGGTGTGCTGCTGGGAGGTTAGGCCCCTGTGCCGATTGTGAGGTGGGGCTTGTCTGCCGACTTTTTGATGTCACCGCTCGCTGCACTCACGCCGATACAGCCGCACCTCACCGTTCAGTATCAGTTGCGTGACGTCACGCAGTTACTGCATTTCCTGCTTCTATCGTCATTACTTATCTGCTGCAGTGATAACTTGCTTTTCAATGATTTTTATGGGTAACAATAGGACGGGCCAATTAATAACCAACTTGTGCGCCTTGGACGTTCTCCTAAAGCACTAAAGCGGAGAGAAACATGCTATATCAGCTAACTTCACCCCAGTTTGTATTATTGGATGATACGTCTCCTTGGCGACAGTGCCGAGCATTTATAGGCGATATTTGCGACCCCGAAATAGAGGTGTTGCTAGCTAATCGGGAGGCTTGTTGAGATGGATAGAAGGTCTTTTCTAATTGGATCTAGCGCAATTCTGACTTCTTCATTCGTTGATAAAGCTGACTGGTTTATTCGCAATAAAAATGCCGTTGTTCCTTTGGAAGCGGTGAAAGAAGCACGGGATAAGCTTTACTTTGTATCGGTGGGAGAGAACTGTTTCGACTTGCGTTTGGGAACGCCTGAATTAGATTGTCCGGAGCTTTCGTATCGACAGTGGTTGTCGAAGTATGAAAACCCTGAGAATATAAATTTCCTAGCTGAGCGCCAAATTACTGAGGCAAACTTACAGCGCGCAATGGGTTGGCACGGCATCGAAGCAGATCAATTAGATGATGTTGTACCATTTAAACTCTACGAACGAGAATGGGAGTTGAATGACAGCTCATTTGCGAAAGCTTATAAGTATTTGCGCGACTTGGACCTAACAAACAACAACTCAGTCACAGGCTCAAAACTAGGAAACTTGGACTTCATGCATGAGCATGAGATGGAGAATGGCTACACGGTTGGCGTAAAGTCAGAAGATCCTCTGACCGCCAGCCTTTTACAGGCAAGACTAATAGAGCTAGGCCATAATGTAGCCGTGGAGATAGTGAGTAAATGAAGAAAACTGTCTACTATCTACCTGGTATGGGCGGCCGTTTACATACTGGTTTAGGCCGCGGCATCCATGACCGAAACTACAAAATAGTCGGCCGTGAAACGCTCGGTGAATTCCAAAAGCTTGCCTTCCAGGATAAGATCGACATCGTGAAAAATGATCTGGTAGAGCACTTTTGGTATCCAGATGCGAAGGTAGTGGTAAACTCGTTTGGTGCGTACTTGTTTCTTCATGCGCAACTCACAATGGACCCTTATCCGGGACAGGTTCTCATCTTGTCACCAATCATTGGTGGCTCAAATTACGACGAGAAAATGATGCGATTTTATCCACCGCGCGCAGATTTTTTGGTGCAAGCTGCAAGCGAAGGCACTTATCCTGTTCCATTGGACGCTCAAATCCACGTAGGTTCAGAAGACTGGCAAAGTGGTCCAGAGGGTGTCGTGGTTTTTGGCAGTGCCGTAGGGATACCAGTTACCGTTTTAGATGGCGAAGGGCATATGATGAGGTTGGATTATGTTGGAGGTGTGCTGGATAAGCATTTACGGTGACAAGTTAACTATCAGCAAGAGTGCATCAAACTTGAGTTTTAAGCCTTAAAGTGTAGCTTAAAAAATTAACGAGTTGGTGGTTTAAGCACTTTATTTGTAGGTGAGGACAGGGGGCAAGGTGGTTGTGACGGCCCCAACCTGACCCCAGGCCTAGCCCCTGTTGCGCCTTTTGCAAGTCAGAGTGGCGGCGAGGGGGATGGGGGATTGGTTCAAACAACTAAATGGTTTTAATAATTGCCAGATGTATTGGTGGTATGATTTACTGCCTTTATCAGAAATAGGGATTAAGTTTATGAACCGGTATATAGCTGTATTAGTAATTCTAGGGACAATAACTGGTGCGTTCATGTCAGCGGGCGCGCTTGCTCCCGCGATTGATTTCATGTCGTTAGTAGTGGTTATAGCAGTTGGTGTTGGCCATGCACTTGGTGCCAAAGACGGTGAAAATAGAATTACTCGGTTTGGCGATGGATGCGTTCGCGGTGGATGGCTCGGCCTTTTGATAGGAGTAATCGTTATACTAAATGTCGATGCAGCGGCGCAAATGGACTTCACAATGATAATACCAGCAATGGCTGTAGCGTGGCTTGCACCGCTTTATGGTTATTTTTTCAAATTAATTTCCATGCAGCTGGATTAAATCACGTCCAACCTAACCCCACCCCCAGCCCCCATTGCGCCTTTAGCGGACCAGAAGTGGCCATGAAGAAGATTTTTATCATTTAAAGCTTACTAAATCTGGTCTATATGTGTTATAATATAACACATGAAAAACGATCGAAATACGGATGGTAAGTTCTCAGATAGGAACAAAGGGCGCCCCAAGGGTTCCCGCAATAAAGCAACTATTGCAATTGAAAGCCTACTGGAGGGCCAAGCAGAAGCATTAACCCAAACAGCCATATCGAAAGCACTTGATGGTGACAGCATTGCCCTGAGGCTTTGTATGGACCGTATAGCACCTCCAATGAAGGATAAGCCAGTTGCCTTCCCCCTACCCAAGATGCGCGATGCCATGGACGCCTCACAGGCCGCAGGAAGCGTTTTAAGTGCGGTAAGCGATGGAACCCTAACACCGATTGAGGGAACGCGGGTTATGGGCCTCATAGACAGCTACAGGCGCACTTTAGAACTCACAGATATTGAGCAGCGTCTTCAGTCACTGGAAAGCGATCATGCAGCTCATTAATAAAAGCGTTTCTCGTATTGAAGCCGACCGGCTCAATCTGCCAAGATACGGAGCTGTGTATAAGCTGCTAAAGAGTTTGTGATGACGCTTAGCCGTAGAGTGAAAAAGATAGAGGGCTTGCAACGAAGCCTAATCCATGAAGCCCCAACAGTAATTCGGTTGATTTATGAACCCAGCAAAACTGGTCCCAAAGAGGTTGGGGTCATTGCTGGCCATATGAAGCTTATCGAGAACGATCCGGATCTTGTCTTCTGACGAATAGTGTTTGCTCGTGGCGCGTTTGAGATCCTTGACGATCTTCTCGCCGGGGCTTTTGCGTGTTCAAATTGGCTGTCGCATGCTCACTCCTCAGTGGTTTCGATGAGCCAACAACACTCTCTTATCAAATACTGCCATTTGGACCCATGAGTGCTGACGTCAGACAGCTTTTTTAATGTCAGAGCCGACATTGCAAAAGGATCTCACGGTTTTTAAAGGAATTACCAAATTTGTGGTAGGATGGGCGTCTCCAAAATATCCGAGTAACTCTGATGAGGAGAGAACACATGTATTGTGATCCAATTTTATGGAAAAATGTACGCGATTGTGTGCTGGAAGACGGCATATCAAGAAGGGGGGCTGCGCGCAAATTTGGCTTGGCTCGAAACACCGTTAGGAAGATGCTCTTAGACGAATTGCCTCCACCACGAGAAAAACGGACACGCCGTCGCCCCATGATTGGCCCGCATGAGGTGACGATCACAAGAATGGTGAAAGAAAGATCAAGAAGTGGTTATGGCTATTCACCACGGATAAGAAGGATTTTCGAGTTCATATCAAACGAAGAAAATTATCGCGGGAGTTATTCGGCAGTTCGTGATTATGTTGAGCTGCTACAAAATGGTCCGGTACCTGCCAAAATATCAGAAGACACATGGATGTATTCCAGCGACGTCCTTTTTTCAATTGGCCATCAAAAGTCTGCGCTTTTTCTCAAAGCAATGTCTCATGGCCGTCAGCCGGTTTTGTCGGAAGCGAAAGTAAAGAGCTTCGCACAAAAAGCGATGGGTTACAGGAAAAAAAATCAGCCTACTCTGGACAAGCCTTTATCCTATAGTCGCGCCAAAGATTGGCTGCATTCGATCGCTGCTGAGACGATGACTGCCCATGCAATCGCGCTGTCCGTCGGCGAAACTGAAGACCTGGAAGAGCTCCTGCAGATTGCAGGATGTGGTAATCGCATAAAACGAAACCGTGCGCTTACGATACTGGGGTCGAAGGCGGGCTTTTCTATAAGAAGTATTGCGGCTGCTCTAAAAATAGCTCGTGGATCGTGTGCTAAATATGTTGCTCTTTACCGAGAGTTTGGACCCGAGGGTTTGCTGCAGAGGAAGCCATCCGCAAATCGTAAATATGACAACTCTGCCCTTAAAGATGCAGTTTTTGCGCTATTTCACGAACCGCCTTCAAACTATGATATCAATCGCACGACCTGGAGGATGGAAGATTTCAGGTTTGTGTTGGCGAAATGTGGGCATTCTGCATGCCCGGAAGTACTTCGAAAAATCCTTAAAGATGCAGGATATCGTTGGCGCAAAGCAAAGGTAGTTCTGACATCGCAAGATCCGGAATACAGTGCAAAGTTAGCCAGCATCCAAAACATTCTCTCAAATCTTACAAAAAATGATGTGTTCTTTTCAATAGACGAATTCGGTCCCTTTGCTGTCAAGATGAAGGGAGGGCGTTCTTTTGTTGGCCCAGGTGTCGAGCCGGTCGTGCCTCAATGGCAGAAGTCAAAGGGATGCTTAATTATGACCGCCGCATTGGAACTATCTACAAATCAAGTCACACATTTCTACAGCAAGAAAAAGAACACTGCTGAAATGATCAAATTGATGGATATTCTCGTCAATCAATATTCGAACCGGAAGCAGATTTTTTTGTCTTGGGATGCAGCATCATGGCACATATCTAAGGATCTGAATTTGCATATCGAGCGTCACAACAGCGAGCACGTGTCAAATGGATTACCAAAGGTTTTAGTTGCGCCGCTCCCAAGTGGAGCTCAATTTTTGAACGTGATTGAATCGGTTTTCAGCGGCATGGCACGCGCGATCATTCACAATAGCAACTATGGCTCCGCCGATGATGCAAAAACTGCGATCGATCGTTATTTTGCAGAGCGCAATGCTAAGTTCACGCAGTCACCCAGCCGCGCGGGGAAGAAAATCTGGGGACTCGAACGAGAGCTGCCGGTATTTTCTCCTTCCAGCAACTTTAAAGACCCACTTTATCGATAACCATCAAAGATGAGCATAGGTGGAACCATAGTGCCGCGCTTTCGCGTTTGCAGCGAATGTCTCCTTCAACGGGCCACACCGCAGCATCACGACCTAGCGGCCAATGACCGCAAAGGGCCGGAAGCTGACCTGCCAACCCGTCCAGCTTTGGGAGCAAGCCAAAAAATGTCACTCTGATCTGATGCACAAATCAGGACCGCTTTCGGGACCGCTTATATATTTTAAATTTGGAATAAGTGTCTGTAACTAAATGGAAATACAGAAAGTTCGAGTCCTCTCCTGGGCACCACAATATTTTTCTTAAGTTATTGACATTGATTGATTTTCTCTCGGTTTAACAGCTTTGAGAGGCTTCGACATGCACACTATTACAAACACGGTAATACGTAACGATTCATATTATTATAACCTTCGTATACCTCACGAACACGTATCTACATACGGTACTGCTGTACGGTTCAAGCTAGGTGATGTGAGTGACGGTAGGCCAAACTATATAAAGCCTGAGGACGTAGAGCAGATAGTGAAGAGGCTTACCCCTTTAATCATGGGGAGCTTCAGGACGGGTAGTAAGCTAGATTACAGGGCTGCTGCTAAGAGCTTGAAGCCTAAGGTCACACTGCTGTCCGACATGCTGAAAGAGTATCTGGCTATAAGAGATATATCTGAGAGGCCCGTGGGGTTGGCTGTAGATGCTCTGGTTGCTGTAGCAGGTGACAGAGAGATATCTGACAGTGATCGATGCTGCGGCATGTACATTTCTACATGAATGGCGGATTGTGTTGAAAAACTCTTGCTTGATCGAATGGTCAATCGCTGATTCAATTCCT
>NZ_MLCB01000013.1 GCF_001890925.1 Planktotalea frisia | reverse complement strand
CCCGATTACATCTTAGCTGAGCCACAAACCTGTCCGAATTAGTAGGACCACTTCACAACCGTCTGACCCACAAGGCCGGTCGTTGTGCCATCTTCTTCTACGACAGTTACGTCTGCAGTGTATGTACCATCAGCCGGGAAGTCGTCGCCATCAAATGTCGCGCTCCAGTTGCCGTCTCCATCTGTGATGACAACTTCTGTCTGGCCTGCAACAACAACCGTTACTTCAGAACCTTCTTCCGCGGTTCCTGTGACAGTGATGACTTTACCAGCTTCGGTTAGCTCATCGCCACCGTATGTATCCGTGCGTCCGTTACCATCGATGGTTGGCGGTGTGCGTGGATCTACAGGGTCAACTGGATCAACAGGTGTGACCGGAGGCGTTACTGGAGGCGTAACAGGACCTTCAGGCTCAACCGGTGTTTCTGGCTCAACAGGTGTTTCTGGAACGACAGGTGTTTCCGGGGCTTCGCAGCCACCAGCGCCGGATGCCAAAAGCGCAGCACCAGCTGCACCGGCCGCAAGTGCGCCCGCACCGATACCACCACCACCAAGAAGGCCAGCACCCAATAGGCCGGCACCAAGCATGGACACGTCCTGATCGCCATCAATGCCAGTTGCGGCCATGAGGTTCGGATCGTCCACGAAAATCAAATCGTCGTCAGGGCTCCACTTGCCCCACTCAGCGGTTGTTCCATACTGAGCAAAGAGCGCGCCGTCAGCGCCCTCGATAAAGCTCACCTCGTTTAGAGTACCGCCTGAGCTAATGAACAGACGGTTAGGGTTTTCACCCCCACCAACGAAGTAACCCTCAAGGATCATAACGCGCCCATCAGCGAGTACGATCTCTAGATTATTACCTTGTCTGCTATATGCTTGCATGTCGCCAGGCTGAAGGTTCAACGAGAACTCAACACCCGATCCTACACTAACAACTGTCTCAGCGGCATCCGCCGCAACCGTGCCGCGCTCAACAACACCCATACCCCGACGGGCAACGAAATCTATCGCTCTCATGACCTATACCGCTCTTTTACCTCAGACCGACTCTTACGGGCGTGCCTATTTTAGTTATGCCCTGAACGTAACAATCTTTAGATACGTTTGATAGCCCAAAAGTTATCCGATTCGGTCAATTTCCAGGAGAGTCAAGCGATTGTTGCAATACTTCAGCACAAAAAGTGAACCAAATAGGCTAAATGCCCACGTTTGCATCCGGGATAGCACAATATATGGTGGCGTGACTGATTTGCATCAAAACAAGTGTTTCAATCCCAGAAAGCGCTTTGAAGGTCTCTTCTTAGAAAGAGACGGCCTCTCCGGTTGCGGCTGATTGCTGTGCCGCCTGCCCGATGCGTACGGCCCAAACGCCGTCTTGCAGTGAAACATCCAAAGGCCCTTCGCCGCGCACCGCAGCAACGAAACGCTGATGCTGATAAAAAGTCGAACCGTTGTGATCCCCGGCAGAAAGCAATGCGGGATCAACGACAATTTCGTGCTCAATGGGTCCCATTGGATTGCGCGGGCTCTCCACGAGGCGCGCGATTGGCGGGTCACCCAAGTGTTCAGGCCAAAACCGCCCTGGTCCGGGAACAAAGACTTCGACCTTCCCATTCGGACCGACAGCGCTGATCTCTTCTTGATACCGCGCACCTTCCGCGAACATGCACAGCTCTAGCATCGCGCGCGCGCCGCTTGCGAAGTCAACAATGACATAACCACTGTCCCAAATATCGGACACTTGCCCATCATAGACCTCATCCAGATGGTTCACCGCCTGCCCTGCGCTCGCCATCACGCGCACAGGATCACTGCCAAGCGCAAGACGCATCAAGTCAAAGAAATGACAGCACTTTTCAACCAAAGTACCGCCCGTATTGACGTTGAAGCGGTTCCAGTCGCCAACCTTTTCCAGAAAAGGAAAGCGGTGCTCGCGGATCGTCAGCATCTTCGTGCCGCCCGTCGCGTTTTGCAAACGCTCCAAAAGCGCAGTGATCGGCGGCATATAGCGATATTCCATTGCCACCCAAATCGGCGCTTTGTGTTTTTCTTTCAATGCAGTGACACGCGCCAGATCGCTCGGGTCTGTGAAAAGCGGTTTCTCAACGAGGATTGCAATATCAGGGCGCGCTGCATTTATCGCCTCGAGCTGTGCTGCATGACAGTGGTTGGGCGACACGATCAAAATCGCGTCTAAATCGTGGAAATTTATCAATTCCTGCTCGCTCGCCAACATAACGGCATTCGGCGCGAGGGCTTGCGATGCCGCTGACATCGCGGCGTCCGGCTCATAGATCGCCGCAACCGCTGCATCCTCAAGCAAGGCGATGTTTCGAATATGCTCACCGCCCATCATGCCGCAGCCAAGAATTCCGTATTTGAACGTCGCCATGGGCGTGTCTCCCTATTTTATGCGCGCCACGTAGTGCGCCTTACTTGTGTCAATCCAATTGCGCGACACCTCGGCGCGCGCGCCGTCCTGCGCCCAACTGATGCGTTCGGCGTAAGCAAGCGAACTGCCTTTGGCTGGCGCAAATTCCTGCGGCGCCCAATCAGGGCATGGCGCAACACTCAAGCGATCCTCTGCCCGCGTGATCCACAAGCCCAACACTTCGCGATAAAACAGATACAGCGAGTCCGACAACATATCCGCGCTCAAGCTTGCAGCGTAACTGCCATCAAGCCAAATCTCTTCCAGCACACACGGCACCGCCGACAAACTGCGCAAACGCCGAATCCTATAGCCGAATGTGCTGCTCCCGAACTCCGGTAAGTCATTCGGTTTTTCACAACGATCCATCGACAAAAGGCGCGCTGTTGGCAAGCCACCACCTTGCAACAACTCGACCCGAAAGAAGGCATAAACACTCTCAACATCTGATTGCACCTGAACATAATTTCCAGACCCCTGAACCCGCTTTAAGAGTTCTTTTTGTTCCAACATTACCAATGCCTTGCGTAACGTTGTTACTGTTGTACTTAAACTTAATGCCAGATCGCGTTCAGGTGGTAAACGCTCACCATCCAAATAGCGACCCGCCGCAATATCGCGGATCAAAAGCTCCGCGATCTGGACATAGAGTGGCAAGGCATTCTGAGTTGGCACTTTAAGGGTATCCAAAATTGATACACCATTGATTTACACTTTCACCGATGCTACGCAAGACAAAATGACGCACATGAAAGGCACCCAAATGACGGTCGTTCCTATCACGTCGCCAGACCTAGATGCCGCGGAAGTTTCCTGGTTCTCCGCGCTCTGCTCTGACGATTACGAATTTCTCGGTGTGCCAAACGGCGATCTCCGCTCCAGCTGGGAGCATTGCTCCAACATTGTGAAAGAGGCCGAAGCGCAAGGCTTTCGCAACATTCTTTGCCCCTCTTCATATCAGGTGGGCCAAGACACGCTGAGCTTTGTTGCGGGATGCGCACCCATCACTGACAAGATCAATATGCTCGCCGCTGTGCGCTGCGGCGAGATGCAGCCCATCATGCTGGCACGCACCATCGCAACGCTCGATCATATGATGAAGGGGCGCTTAACCGTTAACATCATCTCCTCCGATTTCCCTGGTGAAAAAGCCGACAGTGCCTTTCGCTACCAGCGCTCACGAGAAGTCGTGGAAATCCTCAAACAATCTTGGACACAGGACGAAATCAACTACAGCGGGGAAGTCTATGATTTCCAAGGCGTACCGACCGATCCAGCACGGCCATATCAAACTGGCGGCCCCCTGCTTTATTTCGGTGGCTACTCGCCCTCCGCGCTCGATCTTTGTGGCCAACATTGCGACGTTTACCTAATGTGGCCAGAACCCAAAGACCAACTCGCAGAGCGCATGAAGGCTGTTCATAAAGTCGCTGAAAGCTATGACCGCACTCTAGATTACGGCCTGCGCGTGCACATGATTGTCCGCGACACCGAAGCCGAAGCGCGTGAATACGCCGAATACATCGTGTCCAAACTTGATGACGAGCAAGGTAAAACCATCCGCGAGCGCGCGCTCGACAGCACCTCTTTGGGGGTGAGTCATCAGGCGAAAAACCGTGATCTGGCGGATATGGAGGGCTTTATCGAGCCGCATCTATGGACGGGCGTCGGACGTGCGCGCTCTGGCTGTGGTGCCGCTTTGGTTGGCAGTGCTGATCAAGCTCTGAGCGAGATTGAGAGCTATCAAAAAATGGGCATTCGTGCTTTCATCTTCTCGGGTTATCCGCATATTGATGAATGCAAACACTTTGGAAAACTGGTGTTGCCCCACTTGAAAACCTGTTCACTGCCCCACGTTTACGGTCGGGTGCCAGACAGCGCGCCTTTGACACCTCTTGGCGCAGGAGAAAGACGCTAAATGGAACGCATAAACCTCACTTCCGACGTAAGCCTCAGCCGTTTAATTTATGGCATGTGGCGGATTGGCGATGATGCCGACACTTCAACAAGCCACGTACAAGCCAAGATCGAAAGTTGCCTCTCGCAAGGCATCACAACGATGGATCAAGCCGACATTTATGGTGGCTACGAGGCCGAAGAAATCCTTGGAAACGCGCTAAAAGGCACGGATCTACGCGAAAAGATCGAGATTGTGACGAAGTGCGATATCGTAGCCCCTGCGGGTCGCTACTCTGATGCACGGGTCAAATACTACGACACCTCGCGCGCGCACCTCATGGCGTCGGTTGAACATTCCTTGCGTTTGATGGGCACTGATTACGTTGATCTTTTGCTGATCCACCGCCCCGATCCATTGATGGATGCTGAAGAAACCGGTGCCGCGCTCGATGAAATCGTGGCCTCTGGCAAGGCGCGCTCTGTGGGTGTTTCTAATTTCAAACTGCACGATTGGACCCTGCTTCAATCGGCGATGAAAACACCGCTGGTCACCAATCAGATCGAGCTTTCCTTGCTCGCGCACGACGGTTTCACCAACGGCGATGTGGCGTATCTGCAAGAACGCAAAGTCGCGCCGATGGCTTGGTCACCTCTTGGTGGTGGTTCGCTTTTTTCAAAAGATAACAATAACTTGCTGGATGTATTGAAAGTGATAAGTGAAGCGAACGGCGTGGATGAAACAGCCGTTGCTGTCGCTTGGCTTCTCGCACACCCTGCACGCATCATGCCTGTAATGGGGACCAATTCCTTAGATCGCATTGGCAAGATCAGCGATGCTCTGAAGGTCAAGATGGATCGTGAAACCTGGTTTGAACTTTATACCGCAGCACTCGGAAATGAAGTTCCATGAGCCGCGAGATGCCGCCCTTACCATTGCCCGACAGCTTCGAGCCGAGCGAGGGAAACGCACGCGCGTTGCGCGATGCTCTGGGCAGATTTGCAACGGGAATTACCGTGATAACTTGTGACAGCGCGCTTGGCCCGCTCGGCATTACCGCCAACAGCTTTGCCTCTGTTTCGCTTGATCCGCCTTTGGTACTTTGGTCACCGGCAAAAGCGTCAAAGCGCTACGATGCCTTTGTGACCGCCAAGCGCTACGCGATCCATGTCATGTCGGCTGAACAGGCCGATATCTGTGGCGGTTTCGCAAGCAATGGTCATGCCTTTGAGGGATATGACTGGCACGCTTGCGCGCAAGGTGTGCCGCTGATTGCGCACTGCTTGTCCCGTTTTGAGTGTACCCAAGAAGCGGTTCATGATGCCGGTGATCATTCGATCATTGTTGGTCGAGTCACTCGCGTCAGCACAAAAGCGGCAGACCCGCTTATGTTCTATTCTGGAAAGTATGGAGGCTTCAAAGAGGCCTAAACCTGCGCGTTATAGCAGAATTTCACAAGTCACCCTTGGGAGGGGACAGGCGATGGGACTACTAAAATGGCTACTGATGCCTTTCCAGATCTTCAATGATCTGGTGCTGCCTGTAGGTCGTGGTCTTGCGGTGTTGTGCATCGCCTTGATGGTCGTTTGCATCCTGATCCAAGTCTTCTTTCGTTACGTTCTCAACAACGCGTTACCCTGGCCCGATGAAGCCGCGCGCTTTTTGATGCTGTGGATGACAGGCTTTATCGCTCCGTCCGCGTACCGTGTCGGCGGCTTCGTCGCGATTGACATGTTTGAGCGCGCTTTGCCGCGTGCAGCGGCCGCAATCGTGTCGTTATTCTTGCTTGGCACTTCACTTCTGGTCCTGATCACCGCTGTTCAACTCGGAATGGATCACTCCAGCGGCATGTCTTGGAACTTCAAGTCCGCGACGCTTTGGGTGCCACTTGATTGGGTCGGCGGCAAAAGTTTCAAACTCGCGCTGGCGTGGATGTACATGTCACTGCTCGTAGGATTCATTCTTTTAACAATCGTTAATATCGAGCTGATCTTGCGCAGTCTCATCACATTAACTGGGGGTGATAGCTCGTTGAAACCGCTCTCTGCCGAAGAATATGTGTGGGCTGAATAAATGTTAATTTGGTTCCTCCCTGTCTTCCTTGTATTGTTGATGGTCGGCCTTCCAGTCTTCTTCGGCCTGCTCGCGGCACCTGGCATTTTGCTCTACCTTAACGGTCAAGAGCGCGACATCGCCCTGCTCTATCGCAACGTCTATAACGGGATAGATAGCTTTCCATTGATGGCCATTCCGTTCTTTATGCTTGCGGGCGAGTTGATGAACCGGGGCGGCATCACTGAGCGCCTTGTCGAGTTTTCTCAAGCACTGATGGGTCACCTGCGCGGCGGACTTGCGCAGGTCAACATCCTGTCGTCGATGCTCTTCGCTGGCCTTTCTGGATCAGCCGTGGCGGACACATCTGCGCTCGGTTCCATGCTTGTCCCTGCGATGGAGAAGGAAGGCTACACACGCAAATACGCCGCTGCGATTACTGCTGCGTCCTCGGTCATTGGCCCGATCATTCCCCCCTCTGGCATCATGATCATCTACGCATATGTCATGGGCGAAAGCGTCGCTGCTTTGTTCTTGGCCGGGATAGTGCCCGGCATATTGGTCGGCGTCGGCCTGATGGTCATGGTCCGTTTGACGGCTGACAAGTACGACCTGCCTGCTGCCAAACGCGTGGTGCTGCAAGGCACGAGCATGGGCGCGGTGGAATGGTGGGTGTCCTTCGCCCTCGTCCGTCTCAACATCGGTCTCGTTATCTGGTCATTTGTCCCACTCGGTGAAGACGCGAGCGCGACGGCAAACTGGCTCAGCCTAGGCGGCGCATTGCTCGCCGCGCACGGTTTGTTCCTCGGCATCCGCCAACTCGTCGGCCATGATTTCCGCATGGTGTGCAAACGCGCGATGGTGCCTTTGCAAACACCGATCCTGATCTTGGGCGGCATCCTTGTTGGTATTTTCACCCCAACCGAAGCCGCAGCGATTGCCGTGTTCTACGCAACCCTCGTTGGCTTTTTCATCCTGCGCACGCTCAAGATGAAAGACATGCCGCTGATCTTGATGAAAGCAGCGAGTACATCTGCGGTGGTCTTACTACTGGTCGGCGCAGCGATGGCGTTCAAAACCGTGGTCAGCCTGAGCCACGCACCTGAGCAACTCGCCGCGATCATCCTTGGCCTGTCCGACAACCCGCTGATCCTGCTTTTGTTGATCAACCTGCTCTTGTTCATCGTCGGCATGTTCCTAGACGCTGGCCCTGCGATCATCATCCTCGGCCCTATCCTTGGCCCAATCTTCGTTGATCTTGGCGTCCACCCTGTGCATTTCGCGATCATCATGAGTGTGAACCTCACCGTTGGCCTTGCCACACCCCCTATGGGACTTGTGCTCTTCGTCGCCAGTTCCGTATCCGGCGAGCGGGTCGAAGCCATCGCGCGCGCCATTTTGCCATTCCTTTTGGTTGAAGTATTCGTGATTTTCCTGATCACTTACATTCCAGCCATTTCGATGACGATCCCCCGCCTTACGGGGTTCGTAAACTAACTAAAAAACCAACTTGGGAGAACCAAAAATGCTAAAAAGCTTAACAAAAACACTGCTTGCTGCGAGTTTCCTCGCAACAACCGGCTTCGCGGCCTACGCAGACGGCCACGCGCAGTATAAAATCCGCGCGACAGCCAACTCGAATGAGAATGACGAAGACTATGATGGTCTGGTCGTCTTCAAAAACTACGTCGAAGCGGCATCAAATGGCGCGGTCGAAGTCGAGTTGTTCATCGGTACGCAGCTTTGCTCCAAGGGCGCTGAGTGCTTGCAAGGTGTGGCTGACGGCTCCATCGACGTCTACATCTCCACATCCGGCGGCGCGGCTGGCCTGTTCCCATATGTTCAGGTTCTCGACCTGCCTTACCTGATGGCGGACGACCGTGTTGCAGAAGCTGTGCTTGAGGGCGACTTCACACGCAAAATGCGCGAAATGGCGCTGGCAACATCCGGCGACAAGATCCGCTTGATGACCATCGGTAACACAGGCGGCTGGCGCAACTTCGCGAACACCAAGCGCCGCGTGCAGAACCCGTCCGACATGGAAGGCCTGAAAATCCGTACAGTTGTTGCTGATCTTCCACAGGAACTCGTGCGTGCCTTGGGTGCCTCCCCGACGCCGATCCCATGGCCTGAGCTGTTCACATCGTTCCAAACGGGCGTTGTTGAGGGGTCCAAGAACGGCATCACCGACATCATGGGTATGAAGTTCCCAGATGCTGGCTTGCAGTACGTCACGCTCGACGGCCACGCCTACATGGGCGCGCTCTGGTGGATGAGCAACGACAGCTTCATGGCGATGCCAGAAGATGTGCGCCAAGTGGTTGTGGATGGTTTCTCCCAGCTCCAGCAGGCGACATTCGCGTCCCCAAAGCGTAAGTCGATCCAAGCCTACGCGGATTTCGTCGCAGGCGGCGGTGACCTCTATGTGCCAACACCTGCGGAAAAAGCGGCTTTCAAAGACGCGGCGGCCCCTGTGTATGATTGGTTCAAAGGCAATGTTGACGGCGGCGAAGAGATCTTCGACGCGCTGACATCCGCAGTTGCTGAGGCTGAGGCCGACATCAATGCTGGCCGTATGGCTGATATTAAGTAAAGATTGCTCGTCGCCTAAATGGCGTTTGAACGATTGAAAAGCGGTATCTGGAAGGATGCCGCTTTTTTTCTGGCTGAATATGGTTCAGCCAATTGCAAGATTGCATCGAACTGCAAAAGATCAGTTTTATATTGAAACAAGCTTATCACTGACCAAAAAACCCATCTTTCGCTTCACCGTAGACAAGAGCATGAATGGCATATACAACTTAATAGTGTATATTAACTAGCCCCTCGCGCTGGCTTTCACAAAGCAATTTTGCGCTCAAATCTCTTAAAAAAGGAATTTTACCTTGGCTACTGTTGAAGAACTATTGAACCCACCACAACCGAGCAAACCTGCTACTTGGAGCGATCCTGTACTTTCAGGAGAAATTGCAAGCGGAGCGATGCCGCTAAGTGAATATCCAGGTGTTCTTGACCTAATATTGCAAAATGAAACTGCCTTTCAAATGTGGGGCGGTCGTTACTGTGTGGCAAATATAGATTTTAAAGTACCATACACGGGTGGCACTGCTGCTTGTGTGAACGGCATTCAATTGGCGGCGGACAAAATTGATCCAAGCCAAGTTTGCCTTAAATGGGTGAGCCGTTGGCAACTCGCGGGCTCGACACACCAATATAGCCCGAGCGAAAGCAAACAAACTGTTACTCTTCATGATGAGATAACTCGTGGAATGTCAAAAACTCAAATGGAAGAGTGGTCTGTGGAAGTGTCTGCAGGCATCGAAAAGGGGCCTGTTTCTATTGGTGCAACAATCGGCAAAACTTTTGGAACGACCTTTGAAGTTTCTACACAAACAACCAAAGCTGCCATTAGAGAGATTACGGTACCCGAAAACACAGGGTATATCACCGCTGACTTTCAAACTTATAATGAATTTTCTATCGTCAACCCAGACGGAACTCCCTTCTCTATTGAGGCTGACTATTGGGTTAGATCAGGAACGATGTTAAACGCACCTCTATATGCGCGAAAAGTTTTTAATTTGCTGGGGAACAGTATTATACCGCTGCTACCCCAAAACCCGAATTTTTTCATGGGTTATGACGCGGAAATTGTCTGA
>NZ_MLCB01000012.1 GCF_001890925.1 Planktotalea frisia | reverse complement strand
AATGCGGCGACTTCAACATCAACGGCCTCAATCTGCTTGAGATATATCTCGATTAGCGAAGTGACGATTTCCGGCGCAGTGTCGAATTCCGAACGGCAGCGCTTTGCAAACAAGCGGCCATTGCGGCGTTGCTGCGGCAGTACGATTCCATATTCTGTCAGGTGGGCCCGGACTGCATTGATCAGCTGGGTTCGTTGCTTAACAAACATCTCTCGCGTCCGAAAAATCATCCCCTGAGCTTGCTGGTTATCGTCTTTCACCGCAACGGTTTGCATGGAAGGTCGTGAGGCAGCTTCCACGATCGCTTCAGCATCAATCGCATCATTCTTGTGGCGTTTGACAAAGGCTTTGACGTATTGTGCGGGGATAAGTCGGACTTCATGGCCTGCTGCTTGAGCGACACGAGCCCAGTGGTGCGCGGACCCGCAAGCTTCCATGGCGATGATGCATGGAGGCAGATTTGAGAGGGTTTTCTGGAACTGCGGTCTGGTCAACTTTTGCCTAAATACAACATAACTGTTCTTATCAGCCCCGCAGATAGCGAATGTGCGCTTGGCCAAGTCTACGCCTAATATATGTATATTTTCCATAGTCTTATCCTCCATAATCGCACCCTTTTCTGGGGTGCCTCGGTTCAAGTATAAACCGGCAGGAGGGGCATCCAATCCATCAGATTCTCAGCGTATCAACAATGTTGACACATGCTTGCGTTAAGCTTATGTCTTGGGTTCAAGTTGAGGATGAGACATGCGCGTGATTGTGAAAAAATGGGGTAACAGTGCTTCCGTTCGGATACCTGCAGCCGTTATGCAGGCAGCGAAGCTATCGCTCGACACACCCGTTGATGTACGTGAAGAAAATGGGCGCATCATTATCGAACCGGATCAATCGCCAGAATTCTTGTTGGACGATTTGTTGGAATCTATCACCAGCGAAAACTGTCACGAAGCGATAGAAATGGGCGGACCATTGGGTCAAGAAGCTCTCTGATATGGCCTACATTCCAGAGGCCGGAGACATTGTCTGGCTCCAATTCAATCCGCAAGCGGGTCATGAGCAAGCCGGACACCGTCCAGCACTCGTTTTGAGCCCGGCAAAATACAACAAGATTGGCCTGATGCTTTGCTGTCCGATGACGACTAAGTTGAAGGGATATCCGTTCGAAGTGGTCATCGACGGGCCGCAGACCAGCGCAGCACTTGCAGATCAGGTCAAAAGCCTGGATTGGAAAGTGAGAAAAGCAAAGCGGAAAGGGCAAGTTACCTCAACGGAGCTTGCCGAGGTGCGCGCTAAGTCCGTGGCCTTGATCCAGGGGTGAGGCAGTTTTGCGATCCTAAGTCATAATATTATATATACACAGAGTCCTCGAGCACCCGACTTTTGACGGGTTGACGTCTGACCGTAGAACGATTCAGCTAACCGCATGATCCG
>NZ_MLCB01000011.1 GCF_001890925.1 Planktotalea frisia | reverse complement strand
TCAGACAATTTCCGCGTCATAACCCATGAAAAAATTCGGGTTTTGGGGTAGCAGCGGTATAGAAAATTCTCGTGTGGGTTTTTGTAATCAAACGATAGAAAAGACAACGAGTTTATGGAACTAGGAAGCGTCGATTATCTTGCTGGTTCGGTTCAGGACTCTGTTCAGTCTATCGTGCGGCATTTCAAAGTTGACTACTTTACTCTACATCTTTTTCGCGGTGGGGATGATGCCAAAAACACGCCCTATGTGAGAACAAATTATCCCGATGCTTGGGTCAGTCGGTATCTGTTGCATGACTACGTGCGGATTGATCCTGTCCTACAAATGGCCAAAAAAACGACAGAGCCTTTCTGTTGGTCTGCGATCACCCCAGCTGCCGAACAGCGAAATATGATGCAACAAGCGGTCGAACATGTTGTGGGGCCGGCAGGGTTTAGTGTCAGCCATGTGGATACAATTGGACGCCGCAGCGTGCTCTCGTTCAATGCGCCATATGCGAAAGGCAACGCCACTTGGGAGCCGTTCGTGAAAAAGAACCGCGATCATTTGCTGCTTCTTGCCTCTGAAATGCACCATAAGGCACTATCTGAAATTTCTGGTGAGACCGACGAGCGACCGCAACTATCCCCGCGCGAAACGGAATGTCTAAAATGGACAGCACAGGGCAAAACACACACAGAAATTGCAATTATCCTCAATTTGTCCGAGCATACGGTGCGTAGCTACCTCAAAGACGCACGGGTCAAATTGGATAGCGTAACGCTCGCGCAGGCGGTTTCCAAAGCCGCGACGCTTGGGTTGATCTAAAGACGCTGTCGTTGCCTTCAAATCAGAATTTCTCAGCGAACCGCCCCCCCCCCCCTCATTTGTGGGGATTTCGACAATGTCCTTTGAGACGTAGTTTCGTTTGTGTCGCATCGCCTTGCATCCATCATAAGGCCGCTGCGGGCAAAAACAGAAACAACACATAATTTTAGGACTAAGACATGACACAAATGAACGCAGTTGGTTGGTTTGACATCTACGTGGATGAAATGGATCGCGCAGAACGCTTTTACAAATCCGTTTTAGGGGCAAAAATGGAGGATATGAGCGACCCCACAGGTGAAACAGAAATGAAGAGTTTTGTGGGCAATATGGAAGTCTACGGTGCCGCCGGCGCACTTGTTAAGGCCCCATATGCAAAGCCTGGACCCGGCGGAACACAGATTTACTTTTCAGTGGAAGATTGCGCCACACAACAAGCGCTCGTTGAAAAAGCAGGTGGCAAAGTGATCCGTCCCAAGTTCTCTATCGGTGAATTTGGCTATGTGGCTTTGGCTCAGGATACTGAGGGCAACATGATTGGCTTCAACTCACTGGATTAACGCCCTCTGACGGGAGCACACAACTTTACGCATAAGACTGCGCGGACAAGGCATGCTTTGTCCGTGTGATCTGACCAGCTTAGCCTGACCTTATACAGGCTTTTACGGCTCTCACCGCAAACGAAAAAGGCCCCCGCTGCTTCCAGCGAGGGCCTTTCTCAATTTCTAAACGAAACGCTTTACTCGTCGCGGCTTTCGGGTGTGGAGAACACATCCTCTGGCTTCCCAAAGACGTCACCACCCACAATATCATCCGTAGGTGCAGCCAATGCGGCAGCAGCTTCGGCTTCAATACGGCGCGCTTCAACGACCACGTTATCGCGGTCTTGTGCAACACGTTGCATCTGTTGTGTCGCCCCACCTGTACCGGCTGGGATCAAGCGACCTACGATGACGTTCTCTTTGAGGCCGACCAGCTTGTCGCGCTTGCCCTGTACGGATGCTTCCGTAAGAACACGCGTTGTTTCCTGGAACGACGCCGCAGAGATAAAGCTGCGTGTCTGCAAGGACGCTTTGGTAATCCCGAGCAGAATTGGCTCGCCCGTTGCAGGTTTATACCCGCGCAAAGCTGCCTTTTCATTGGCCGCAAGAAACTCTTGCTTGTCCACGTGCTCGCCTTTGAGCAGCGTCGTCTGACCACTGTCGAGGATTTCCCACTTCTGGAGCATCTGACGTACGATGACTTCAATGTGCTTGTCGTTAATCTTAACACCCTGAAGGCGATAAACGTCCTGCACTTCGTTGATCATGTAGTCAGCCAACGCTTCGACACCCATGATGGAGAGGATGTCATGCGGCGCTGGGTTTCCGTCCATGATGTAATCGCCTTTGGAGACAAAATCACCTTCCTGAACTGGAATGTGCTTGCCCTTTGGCACCATGTATTCAACCGCAGCGAGGCTTTCATCCACAGGATCAATCGCGATACGGCGCTTGTTCTTGTAGTCTTTGCCAAAGCGCACGTGACCGTCGATTTCCGCAATGATCGCGTGATCCTTGGGGCGACGCGCCTCAAAGAGTTCCGCAACACGTGGCAAACCACCTGTAATGTCCTTGGTCTTGGCACCTTCACGCGGGATACGCGCAACGACGTCACCGGCTTGAACTTCAGAACCCTCTTCAATCGAGAGAACAGCATCCACAGACATTGGATAAGTCACAGGGTTACCCGCATCATTGCGAACAGGCTCACCATCTTTGTCCATGATGATGATTTCCGGCTTCAGTTCGTTACCTTTAGGCGCAGCACGCCAGTCGATAACGATCTTCTGCGTCATACCTGTTGCTTCGTCTGTCTCGTCGCGCACGGCAATACCGCTTACGAGGTCAACAAACTTAGCTGTACCGGCTTTCTCAGCGATGATTGGCAGTGTGTATGGATCCCATTCGAACAGCTTGTCACCGCGAGCAACTTTCGCGCCCTCTTTAACAAACAGCTTGGTACCATAGCCCAACTTGTGGCTGGAACGCTCTTCACCGTTTTCGTCGTTGATGATCATCTTCATATTACGGCCCATCACCATGATATCGCCAGCGGCGTTCTCAAGGAGTTGAGTGTTCTCGAAGACGATCTTGCCCTCTTGGCTTGCTTCTTGGAAGGACTGTTGACCACCCTGAGCAACGCCGCCGATGTGGAACGTCCGCATCGTCAACTGTGTACCAGGCTCACCAATGGACTGCGCGGCGATAATGCCGACAGCTTCACCAGAGTTTACCATCGTACCGCGTGCAAGGTCACGACCATAGCACATGGCGCAAACGCCTTCTTCCGCTTCACAAGTCAACGGAGAACGGATGCGCATGGAAGCCACGCCTGCTTCTTCGATTGCGTCCGCCATAAGTTCGTCGAGCAACGTACCCGTTTTGAACAGAACCTCGTCAGTTCCCGGACGTAGAACGTCCTGCGCAACAACGCGGCCCAAGACGCGATCACCAAGTGTGGAAACAACCTCACCATCGTTCACGGCGGCTTCGGCAGTGATCATGTTCTCTGTTCCACAATCGCGCATGCGCACAATGCAGTCCTGAGAAACGTCAACCAAACGACGTGTCAAATAACCGGAGTTCGCTGTTTTCAAAGCTGTATCTGACAGACCCTTACGAGCGCCGTGCGTGGAGTTAAAGTACTCCAGAACGGTCAGACCTTCTTTAAAGTTGGAGATAATCGGTGTCTCGATGATGTCGCCATTCGGCTTTGCCATCAGACCGCGCATACCACCCAGCTGTTTCATCTGTGTAACCGAGCCACGCGCACCGGAGTGAGCCATCATGTAAACCGAGTTCGGCTCCATTTCGGTACCCTGATCGTCGTGACGGGATGCAGAGATCGACCCCATCATCGCATCGGTGACTTTGTCGTTACACTTTGACCAAGCATCGACAACTTTGTTGTACTTTTCACCCTGAGTGATCAGGCCATCCATGTACTGTTGCTCGAAGTCTTTAACCTGACCGCGTGTTTCTTCAACCAATGGCCACTTGGTATCAGGGATCAGCATGTCGTCTTTACCGAACGAAATACCCGCCTTGAACGCTTCGCGGAAACCCATGGTCATGATGTGGTCACAGAAGATGACAGACTCTTTTTGACCACAGTAACGATAGACCGTGTCAATGATCTGCTGAACTTCCTTCTTACGTAGAAGACGGTTCACCAATTCAAACGGTGCTTTCGCATTGAGCGGCAGAAGCGACCCAAGGCGTACACGGCCCGGTGTCGTCTCGAAACGCTTCATCACTTCATTGCCTTCATCATCGATCTGGGGAAGACGCGCTGTGATTTTGGAGTGCAAGTGCACCGTGCCATTATCAAGAGCGTGCTGCACCTCATCGATAGAGCTAAAGATCATGCCTTCGCCCTTCATACCCACACGCTCAAGTGTGGTGTAATAAAGGCCCAAGATCATATCCTGTGACGGAACAATGATCGGTGCGCCGTTTGCAGGCGACAAAACATTGTTCGTGGACATCATCAAAACACGTGCTTCAAGCTGTGCCTCAAGCGAAAGTGGAACGTGAACCGCCATCTGGTCACCGTCGAAGTCCGCGTTAAACGCAGAACACACGAGCGGGTGAAGCTGGATCGCTTTACCTTCAATCAAAACAGGTTCGAACGCCTGAATGCCGAGACGGTGCAAAGTCGGCGCACGGTTCAGCATGACTGGGTGTTCGCGAATAACCTCGTCCAAGATGTCCCAAACTTCGGGACGCTCTTTTTCAACGAGTTTCTTCGCCTGCTTCACGGTTGAGGACAAACCTTTGGCCTCAAGACGCGAGTAGATGAACGGTTTGAACAGCTCGAGCGCCATCTTCTTGGGCAAGCCACACTGGTGCAACTTCAGCTCTGGACCCGTCACAATGACCGAACGACCAGAGAAGTCGACGCGCTTACCCAAAAGGTTTTGACGGAAACGACCTTGCTTACCCTTCAGCATGTCGCTGAGCGATTTCAAAGGACGCTTGTTTGCGCCTGTGATGACACGACCACGACGACCATTGTCGAACAGCGCGTCTACAGATTCCTGCAACATACGCTTTTCGTTACGCACGATGATGTCAGGTGCGCGCAACTCGATAAGACGCTTGAGACGGTTGTTACGGTTGATCACACGACGATACAGATCGTTGAGATCAGACGTCGCGAAACGGCCGCCATCGAGCGGAACCAATGGGCGAAGCTCTGGCGGGATCACAGGGATCACGGTCAGGATCATCCACTCAGGACGGTTGCCAGACTCGAGGAAGCTCTCAACAACCTTAAGACGCTTGATGATCTTCTTAGGCTTCAATTCACCCGTTGCTTCAGCAAGATCCGCACGTAGCGTTTCTGCCTCGGACTCAAGATCAATCTGAGCGAGCATTTCGCGGATCGCTTCAGCGCCGATGTTGGCAGTAAATGCGTCCATGCCGAAGGTGTCTTGCGCGTCCATGAACTCTTCTTCGGTCATCATCTGACCGTAGGTGAGGTCTGTGAGGCCGGGCTCGATCACGACGTAGTTTTCGAAGTAGAGAACACGCTCAAGATCGCGCAAAGTCATGTCCAGCATCAGGCCGATGCGCGATGGCAACGACTTGAGGAACCAGATGTGCGCAACTGGAGAGGCCAGTTCGATGTGGCCCATACGCTCACGACGTACTTTTTGAAGGGTAACTTCAACACCACATTTCTCGCAGACAACGCCGCGATACTTCATGCGCTTATATTTACCGCAGAGGCATTCGTAGTCTTTGATCGGGCCAAAGATGCGCGCACAGAACAGGCCGTCGCGCTCTGGCTTGAAGGTACGATAGTTGATGGTTTCCGGCTTTTTGATCTCGCCAAAAGACCACGACAGGATGCGCTCAGGGGACGCGAGCGAGACTTTGATCTCGTCGAACGTCTTGATGGGGGCAACTGGGTTAAACGGGTTGTTTGTCAGTTCCTGGTTCATTTTCAAATCCTTGAAAGGGGAGCTTTGGAAGAGGTGTCGCCCCCGATTTTTCTAGAAAAATCGAAGGCTAAGAATTTTCTAGAAAATTCTATTCATCTTCCTCCGCGTCCAGGAGTTCCATGTTCAGGCCAAGGCCACGGACTTCTTTGACGAGAACGTTAAAGCTCTCTGGCACGCCAGCCTCGTAGTTGTCTTCACCTTTGACGATTGACTCGTACACCTTCGTACGGCCTGCCACGTCGTCCGACTTGACGGTGAGCATTTCCTGAAGCGTGTAGGCTGCGCCATATGCTTCAAGTGCCCAAACTTCCATCTCACCAAAGCGCTGTCCACCGAACTGCGCTTTACCGCCCAATGGCTGCTGTGTGACCAGCGAGTATGGACCAGTGGAACGCGCGTGGATTTTGTCGTCCACAAGGTGGTGCAGTTTCAGCAAGTACTTGATGCCGACCGTAACAGGGCGCGCAAACTGCTCGCCTGTACGTCCGTCAAACAAGACCGACTGACCGCTTTCAGAGAAGCCAGCACGCTTGAGGCTGTCATTCACGTCATGCTCTTTCGCGCCGTCAAAGACTGGCGTCGCAATTGGAACACCGTTTGTGACGTTGCCAGCCGCTTCGATCAGGTCATCATCACTCATGATTTCAAGACCCTCAGCATAGACATCATCGCCGTAAGCCAAACGCATCGCTTCTTTCACAGGGGTCAGATCGCCATTGCGGCGGTATGCACCAAGCGCGTCGTCGATGTTCAGGCCAAGACCGCGTGCGGCCCAACCCATGTGTGTTTCCAGAATCTGACCAACGTTCATACGTGATGGAACGCCAAGCGGGTTCAAACAGAAGTCCACCGGAGTACCATCCGCAAGGAACGGCATGTCTTCCATTGGAACAACCTTGGAAATAACACCTTTGTTTCCGTGACGGCCGGCCATTTTGTCGCCTGGCTGAAGCTTGCGCTTCACAGCAACAAAAACTTTGACCATCTTCATAACACCGGGTGGTAGGTCGTCGCCGCGACGGACTTTCTCGACTTTGTCCTCGAAACGGGCATCCAAAGTACGCTTTTGTACTTCATACTGCTCGTTCAGGGCTTCGACGATCTGTGCGTCTTTCTCGTCCTTGAGGGCCAACTGCCACCACTGACCACGTGTCAGTGTTTCCAGAAGTTCCTCGTTGATTTCGGCATTCGGCTTCACGCCTTTGGGGCCTTTCACAGCCACTTTGCCAAGGATCATGCCTTTGAGACGCGCATAGATGTTGCGATCGAGGATGACCAACTCATCATCACGGTCACGCGCGAGGCGCTCGACTTCTTCACGCTCGATCTGGAGCGCACGTTCGTCTTTTTCAACGCCGTGACGGTTGAAGACACGTACTTCGACAACTGTACCGAAGTCACCCGGCTTCACACGCAAGGATGTGTCACGCACGTCGGAAGCTTTCTCACCAAAGATCGCACGAAGAAGCTTTTCTTCCGGCGTCATCGGGCTTTCACCCTTTGGCGTGATCTTACCTACGAGAATATCACCCGGCTCAACGTCTGCGCCGATGTATACGATGCCCGCTTCGTCGAGGTTGCGAAGAGCTTCTTCGCCGACGTTTGGAATATCGCGTGTGATTTCTTCCGGGCCAAGTTTCGTGTCACGTGCCGCCACTTCGAATTCTTCGATGTGGATAGACGTAAACACGTCGTCACGCGAAACGCGCTCGGAGATCAGGATCGAGTCTTCGTAGTTGTAACCATTCCAAGGCATAAACGCGACGACCACGTTTTTGCCCAGTGCCAATTCACCCATATCTGTGGATGGACCGTCTGCAATGACTTCGCCCTTTTGAACCGTGTCACCAACCTTCACCAACGGACGCTGGTTGATTGTGGTGTTCTGGTTAGAACGCTGGAACTTGCGCATGCGGTAGATGTCTACGCCTGCATCGCCCAACTCAAGATCATGCGTTGCGCGCACAACAATACGCTGAGCGTCGACTTGGTCGATGATACCTGCGCGTTTGGCCATGATCGCCGCACCACTATCGCGTGCAACAACTTCTTCAATGCCAGTTCCGACCAGCGGCGCTTCTGCGCGCAGCAATGGAACGGCCTGACGTTGCATGTTGGAACCCATTAATGCGCGGTTCGCGTCGTCGTTCTCAAGGAACGGGATCAACGAGGCGGCAACAGAGACCAACTGCTTTGGTGAGACGTCGATCAGGTCCACATTCTCGTTCGGGGACAAGGTATAGTCGCCGGACTTACGTGTAGAGACCAGATCGTTCACGAACTTCATGTTCTCGTCGAGGTTGGCGTTCGCCTGAGCCACTGTGTGGCGCATTTCCTCAGTTGCGGACATGTAGTGTACTTCGTCGGTGACCGTACCGTTTTTAACAACGCGGTAAGGTGTTTCGATGAAGCCGTACTTGTTCACACGCGCAAATGTCGCGAGCGAGTTGATCAGACCAATGTTTGGACCTTCCGGCGTTTCAATTGGGCACATGCGACCGTAGTGCGTTGGGTGCACGTCGCGCACCTCAAAGCCAGCACGTTCACGTGTCAGACCACCAGGTCCAAGCGCTGAAAGGCGACGCTTGTGCGTAACCTCTGAGAGCGGGTTGGTTTGGTCCATGAATTGGCTCAGCTGCGAAGAGCCAAAGAATTCACGAACAGCCGCCGCCGCTGGCTTCGCGTTGATCAAGTCTTGCGGCATTACAGTGTCGATTTCGACAGAGGACATACGCTCTTTGATCGCGCGCTCCATACGAAGCAGGCCTACGCGGTATTGGTTTTCCATCAATTCGCCAACGGAACGCACACGACGGTTACCAAGGTGGTCAATATCGTCGATATCGCCTTTGCCGTCGCGCAGATGCACGAGCGCTTTGATACATGCGACGATGTCTTCTTTGCGAAGTGTACGCTGCGTATCTTCCGCATCGAGGTTCAAACGCATGTTCATTTTCACGCGGCCCACCGCGGAAAGGTCATAACGCTCTGAATCGAAGAAGAGTGTATCAAACAGGTTTGACGCCGCTTCAACGGTGGGCGGCTCGCCCGGACGCATTACACGGTAGATATCCATGAGCGCGGTTTCGCGGTTCATGTTTTTATCTGCCGCCATCGTGTTGCGCATATATGCGCCCACGTTGATGTTATCGATGTCAAGAATTGGCAAAGTCGTGATGCCCGCGTCGATCAATTCCTTCAAGGAACCACCGATCACGTCGCCATCTTTGTCCATCTCCAGCGTCAACTCGTCACCGGCTTCTGCGTAGATCGCACCCGTTTCTTCGTTGATGATATCCTTGGCAATGAATTTACCAACGATCGCATCGTATGGGATCAACAGCTCTGTCACGTCACCTGCGTCGATCAATTTCTTGACCGCACGTGGCGTGACCTTCTTGTTGGCTTCCGCGATCACTTCGCCCGTCTTGGCGTCAACCAAGTCGAATGTCGGGCGTGTGCCGCGTGCGCGCTCTGGGAAGAACTTGGTGACCCAGCCTTTGTTCTTCTTCAGCTTGAACTCAACCGTGTCATAATACGCGTCCATGATCCCCTCTTGGTCGAGACCAAGGGAATACAGAAGCGTGGTGACAGGCAGTTTACGACGACGGTCGATACGCGCAAAGACGATGTCTTTTGCGTCGAATTCGAAATCGAGCCATGAACCACGGTACGGGATAATGCGGCAAGCAAACAAAAGCTTACCAGAGCTGTGCGTCTTACCTTTGTCGTGATCAAAGAAAACACCCGGTGAACGGTGCATCTGGGAAACGATCACACGCTCGGTGCCGTTGATGACAAAAGTGCCGTTTGGCGTCATCAATGGCATGTCGCCCATGAAAACGTCTTGTTCTTTGATGTCTTTTACAGACTTCGCGCCTGTATCTTCGTCGATCTCAAACACAATCAAGCGCAGCGTCACTTTAAGTGGCGCGCTGTATGTCATGTCACGTTGCTGGCATTCTTCGACGTCGTACTTGGGCCTTTCCAGCTCATAGTTGACGAATTCTAGAATGGAGGTTTCGTTGAAATCTTTGATCGGGAAAACCGACTGGAAGACACCTTTGATGCCTTCGCCGTCCATTGGGATCGGCTCGTCACCTGAATTCAAGAACAAGTCATAAGAGCTTTTCTGAACCTCGATAAGGTTCGGCATCTCAAGAACTTCGCGGATTTTGCCGTAATATTTACGCAAACGCTTCTGGCCAAGGAATGATTGAGCCATGGTTGTTATCACCTTTTCAGTTTCTCATCAGACACATAAGCGGTTGGGCCTCCGCTTAGCGCCCTGTCGAGACGACAGATTTTATTTGATCCATTCTCGCCACACGTCCCACTGCGCGGCACTCGATCAAAAGGTCCTGTCTTGGAAAAAACCTGACATGTCAGGGTCTTGCCGAGGAAGGATTGGGTTTTTTGGTTGATTGTGATCTGCTCCGCCTTGTGTCTTTGGAGGGGATCAGGACAAAACCAATTTGCTCGAAACACTCCTTATATCGCAGGCAGAAAAAGCGGCATCGAATCATTCGAAGCCGCGTGAATTTTCCAAATATGATGTGAAGGGGGCGAACGCAAGGGGGGCTGCGCTAAAAAGCGGGTGCGGGCAAGGGTTTGCTGGTTTGAGCTAGAGTTTAGGGAGGTTTGATCGTTGCGCAACTGTTGACACAAAACCAGTTGAGAATATTCAAGTGAAAGTAGCTAAGGTCCGCTCCGATGAAGGTTTTTCGATGCGGGCCACAGCGGAAGGTTTCGGCG
>NZ_MLCB01000010.1 GCF_001890925.1 Planktotalea frisia | reverse complement strand
CGGTGGCGGCGTCGGCGGCCTTCTTGATCTCAGGGGTTGGATATTTGCAGGCAACCCCTGAGATCAGACTACATCGTAAAAATGGCAAAGCTGTCAAATCACGTTTTCGCGCAGCTTCGCTTGAAAACCATTTCCAAGTAATAGGAAATACCCGCATTGCAACGCGATGCGCGATGGTCACGGCAACTTTGCGCGCGGCCTCTTCGTCCATGCCTTGCGAGTCTGGCCATTCTTTAAGCCATTGCTTTAGGCTGTCTCTGTCTTTGATATCTTTTGCGCTGATCATAGACGCAATTTGCGCATTGTTTCATCACGCAACAAGGGGATTTATGCGTACCACACCGCACGCACCCATTAACCATCTGTTAATAAATAATAAATGTTTCGCGCGCGAAACAGATCAGGCCTTATTCACCAACCCCTTAACCCACTTCACCAAGTAGATCACAGGCCAGCGCAAAACGCTCATCGCAGCCAACAAAACCAGCAAAGCAACCCAGACACCATTCTGCCAAAACACCAACCCCAATAACGGAACACCAAGCCCGATCAGCATATACGCATTGCGCCAGTGGTGGTCCTTGGACGGGAACATCGCTATCACGTTGGCCGTCACTAACCACAGCAAAGCCAAGACTAAAGACGTGCTCATTCCGGCAACTCCACGTGCTCACCGCGTGATTTTTTCCACAGGTATCGTAAAGGATTGCGAAACATTGATAGGAACGCGAGCATGCCAAGCACGAACCAGAACCAGCCGTGTTGATAGCCTATGAACGCAAGAAGTAGTGGCGCTGCGAGCAGCATAATCCCGGCAGGCCAATATTGACGCCGGATTGGCAACATCGCGACAACCGCCGCACAGAGCACATAAACCGCACCAGACATTAGTGACCAACTCATCCTACTGTTCCCCTGAATTTTCTAGAAAATTCGCGCCCCTAGCCCAAACGTGCAGGCAATTCATTGGCCCAAGCCGAGATCGTACCAGCGCCCAGACACACAACCATGTCGCCTGCGCTGGCTTGCTCTTTCACAAGCTTGGTCAAATCATCCTGCGTCGTGATAGAGCGCGCGTGGCGGTGTCCGTGACGGATCAGACCGGACACCAGATCATCGCGCGACGCGCCTTCAATCGGGTCTTCACCAGCGGCATAAATCTCGGTGATAGCCACCACATCAGCCTCGTTAAAGCAGGCGCAGAAATCTTCAAAGTGGTGATGCAAACGTGTGTAGCGATGTGGTTGATGCACAGCGATCACGCGCCCTTCGCAAGATTGACGCGCGGCTTTGAGCACAGCCGCAATCTCTGTCGGGTGATGGCCGTAATCATCAATGATCGTCACCCCATCCACTACACCGACTTTGGTAAAGCGACGGTTCACACCGCCAAAGGCCGCCAAGGCCTCGCGAATTTCCGGACCTGACATCCCAAGGTGACGCGCGGCAGCGACAGCGCTCAAAGCGTTAGAGACGTTGTGATCCCCAGGCATAGGCAAGGAACAGCCTTCGATCACTTGATCTTCATTTTGCAAATGAATATCGAAATGCGCCACACCTGCTTTGTAGTGAAGCCCCACGGCGCGCACATCAGCTTGCGCGTTAAAGCCGTAGGTCACAATGCGGCGGTCGGTGACTTTGCCCACAAGCGTCTGAACATCTGTATCATCGGTGCAGCAGATCGCGAGGCCATAAAACGGGATGTTAGAGACAAAATCGAGAAAGCCTTTGTGCAGGTTTTCCTCTGTGCCCCAATGCTCCATATGTTCAGGGTCGATATTGGTTACAATCGCAATTGTCGCCGGCAAGCGGTTGAACGTGCCATCGCTCTCGTCAGCCTCCACAACCATCCACTCGCCCTGCCCCATGCGCGCGTTTGAGCCGTAGGCGTGGATGATGCCACCATTCACAACTGTCGGGTCAAACTTGCCCGCATCGAGCAATGTCGCGACCATTGTGGTTGTTGTTGTCTTGCCGTGCGTTCCTGCAACGGCGATATTGAGCTTGAGACGCATCAACTCCGCGAGCATCTCTGCGCGGCGCACAACGGGCAAGCCGCGCAAGCGCGCTTCGTCCAGCTCCGGATTGCCCGGTTTGATCGCGGAAGAGATCACCACGACTTCGGCACTTTCCAGATTTTCTGCCTTTTGACCCACAAAGATATGCCCGCCCAGCTTTTCCAAACGCTCGGTAATGGGCGAACTTTTAAGATCAGAGCCTTGGACCACATAGCCATGGTTCAGCAACACTTCAGCGATACCAGACATGCCAATGCCCCCAATACCAACAAAGTGGATCGGCCCCACATCACCTGGAAGTTTCGTAGGTGGGCTAAGTGTGTGCGCTGCATTCATAGCAATGTCTTTCATGTACTTTGTGGGGTCGCGAGGGTCTCGACCAAGGCGACCAATTGTTCTGTAGCATCCGGCTTGCCGCAGCTCAGTGCGGCGTTGGCCATAAGTTGTGCCCCGTCTGGGTTGGTCAAAACAGAAGCAAGTTGCTCACTCAATGCTTCGACCGTGAATGTGCTCTCAGGCATCACGATTGCCCCACCCGCATCGCTCAGACCGCGTGCATTGGCGCTTTGATGATCCCCTGTTGCCGCGGCAAACGGCACGAGTATGGAAGGGCGTCCAATCACAGAGATGTCTGCCACTGACGAAGCCCCTGCACGGCTGATCACCAGCTGTGCTTCCGACATGCGGTTGGGCACATCATGAAAGAAGGGTTGCACGTCTGCATTGATACCATGTTCTGCGTAAAATTGTACGACACGCTCGCCGTCTTCATCACGCGCCTGATGGCTGACACGCAGGTTTTGCAAAATATCAAGCGGAAGGGCTGCGATTGCAGGCGGAACCACATCAGACAAGATGCGCGCCCCTTGCGAGCCGCCCATGACCAAAAGGCTCATTGGGTAATCGCCGGGAGGAATATAGCCTGCGCCCGCACGCTCTAACACCGTGCCGCGCACGGGGTTGCCCGTGTGCGCGGTATCGATGCCCTCGGGCAATTCTGTTGGCCACGTTCCACAGGCTACACCGCTTACACGTTTGGCAAAGACTTGGTTCACGCGGCCAAGAACACCGTTTTGCTCATGGATCATTCGAGGGCGTCTTAGGATCGTTGCCGCCGCGAGTGCTGGGATTGAGGGATAGCCGCCAAAGCCAACAACCACATCAGGCTTGTCGCCAAGCATCTTAAAGACAGAGCCGATAACGCCGCCTGCGATTTTCGGAATGACTGCTAGCTTGGCCAAAATTCCGCCTCGCGCGAAAGTGGCGCTGGCGATTTGCTCGATCTCTACCGTGTGAGGAAACCCGCCTGTGTAGCGTGCACCACGTGCATCGGTGCTCAGCTTTACGCGCCATCCTTTGCGCAACATTGCTTCTGCAAGCGCTTGAGCCGGAAACATATGCCCTCCGGTTCCGCCAGCCGCGATCACCAAAAGTGGCGCTTTTTCACTCATCACTTACGTCCTCTTAAAAGGTCACCGATCTCGCCTTGCGGGCGTGTGCGCGTGAACGCAAGCAACATGCCGACTGCGATGCCGCCTGCGATCAAGGAGGATCCACCGTAGCTCACGAAAGGAAGCGTCATGCCTTTGGCAGGCAGCAAGCGCACCGCAACGCCCATATTGATCATTGCCTGAACTGCAAACATGCAGGCGAGCCCTGTGCCAGCAAGGCGAATAAACGGATCGCGTTCACGCATGAGGCGCAAGAGCGAGCGCACGATAATGCTCGTGTACACCGCGATAATGCAGAGCACGAGGATGAGCCCATATTCTTCAGCAGCCACCGCGATTATGAAATCCGTATGCGCATCAGGAAGCGACCATTTTACTTCGCCTTCACCGACGCCAACACCAAAGAAACCACCCTCTCGAATGGCATTACTGGCGTATCCAAGCTGCGTGGTCGGATCCACATCCGTAGAGAGAAAGCCGTCGATACGGCGCGCGAAGTGCTCAGAGTTATTATAAGCGACCATGCCGCCCACAACGACGAGCCCTGCAATGGCCAAAAGGAGCGTCATGGGTGCACCTGCCACAAAATACATTACGCCCCAACCAAAAAGGATGAGAGCGGCTTGGCCAAAGTCGGGCTGCATCGCCAAGATCAAAACAATCGTAACAGCCAAGATGAAAGACCAAAGCCGTCCCGGAGGGCCGCCAATGTCTTGCGAAGCGGCCATCATCCAAGCAGCTACGACGATGAAACCGGGCTTGAGAAATTCAGAAGGTTGCACAGACGCAAAGCCAAGAGAATACCACCTGGTCGCCCCCTTGCCGAAGTCAGTGCCGAAAAAAGGAAGCAGGATCAGCGCAATGAACGCCGCGACAAAGCCCACAACCGCAAGACGACGCACGATAATCTGGCTCAGCATTGAAGTTATCAGCATCGCTGTCAGGGCGAGCCCGCCAAAGAAAGCTTGGCGCTGGACATAATGAAACGGTTCAAACCCGTTCTTAGCCGCAAGCGGCGGAGACGCCGCAAGCCCGAGCAAAAGCCCAATGCCGAAGAGAATAAGGATGCACGACATCGACCACTTGTCGACAGTGCGCCACCATTTTGGAAGGATCGGCTCGCCATCCCGTACGGGAACGCTGCCATATACCATTTCTGTCATAGATCACCGCTGATCGTTGCCTGTTGTGCCCTGTTTATCAGGATCTGATCCCACGTTTAGCGAATCAGCGCGATAATTGCCAGTGTTGTTTGTGAGACCCTGCGGAATGCCGCTAAGCGGCATGCTTGATAAGCATGGCTTGAAGCCATGCACTGTGCCTCCGGCGGAAGTTTAAAGGAAAGATGAAGCACTTGAGTTTAGCTGTGTTGTTGTGCATGTGAGAGTCATGGAATTTGATACGGTCATAATCGGTGCAGGCGCCGCCGGGATGATGTGCGCGGCGCATTCAGGTGGTCGCACGCTGGTCATCGATCACGCCAAAGCCGCGGGCGAAAAAATTCGCATCTCAGGAGGCGGACGTTGTAATTTCACAAATTTGGATGCCAAACCTGAGAATTTTATCTCTAAAAACCCTCATTTTTGCAAGTCTGCATTGAAGCGCTACACCCAATGGGACTTCATCGACTTGATGGCAAAGCATCAAATCGCATGGCACGAGAAAACTTTAGGTCAGCTGTTCTGTGACGGTTCAGCCAAGCAAGTCGTTGCGATGCTGCTACAAGAAATGCAGAGTGTTGGCGCTGAAATTTGGCTGAAAACCTCTGTCGCTTCAGTCGTGCGAAACGGTGACACTTTTGAACTGACCCTCAAACGCGAAGACACACAGATCAATGTGAGCTCGAAAAACTTGGTGCTCGCGAGTGGCGGAAAATCGATCCCAAAGATGGGGGCCACAGGGCTGGCGTATGAGCTTGCAACGCAATTCGGTTTAGAGCTGACAGATGTACGCCCTGCATTGGTGCCACTCACGTTTAGCGATCAAAGATATGCGCCTATTTCAGGGGTGAGCGCACCAGTGCGTGCAAGCGCGAACGGCACAGAGTTCGAAGAAGCCTGTTTATTCACGCATCGTGGGCTGTCCGGACCAGCGATTTTGCAAGCCTCCTCTTATTGGTGCGAAGGGGATGTTGTGTGCTTGGATCTGGATCCAGATGGGACGCTGTTTGAAATCCTAAGGACAGCGCGCCAAGAGCAAGGCAAACGCGATATCACAACCATTTTGACCCAGCAGTATCCTGCGCGATTGGTTCAACATTTAAGCGACGAGATGCAGATCAAAGGCCGCATTGGCGATCAATCTGACGCAGCCCTCGAGCAACTTTGCAGCCACCTTCGCAACTGGGAACAACGCCCAACAGGGAGCGAAGGGTATCGCACCGCCGAAGTTACACTGGGTGGGATTGACACTGATGGCCTTTCTTCAAAAACGATGGAAGCCAAAGCGGTCAAAGGGCTTTATGTGATAGGTGAAGCAATGGGCGTAACCGGTTGGTTAGGCGGATATAACTTCCAATGGGCATGGTCGAGCGGTTGGGCCGCAGGGACAGCGATTGCACAGCGAACAAGCTAGACTTTTGGGTCTGGGTTTTCCGTGTGTCCATCAACCGCAATCACTTGCCCGGAAACCATCTTGGCACCTTCACCAGCCAAAAATACCGCCATATTTGCGATGTCTTCTGCGCTGACAAATGCACCTAGAGAAGTGCCACTGGCATAACCCTTATAGACCTCATCGCGCGTCATGCCTTTTGCTTTGGCCTCGCGGTTAAGCACGCCTTCCATGCGCGGTCCTTCAACGGCACCAGGACAGATTGCGTTCGCGCGAATACCAAACGGACCAAGCTCCATCGCGAGGGTTTTCATCAGACCGATCACACCCCATTTTGCAGCCGCATAAGGCGCACGATTTGGATAGCCGTATTGCCCTGCGGTAGAGGAGGTCAGAATGATCGCGCCCCTGCCCGCCTGCTTCATCAACGGGCTTGCATATTTCGCTGTCAGAAATGCGCCACCAAGCGTGATGGCAAGGCATGTGTTCCAATCCTTGAGCGCGACGTCTTCGACTTTTGCAGTTGGCCCTGCGATGCCAGCGTTGGCACAGACCGCATCCAAACCGCCCCACACACGACTGATATCTTCGAAAAGCACGGCCATTTGCACCTCATCAGAGACGTCCACCTCGGAACGATGCCAATGCGTAGGGCACGCCGCCAGTGTGTTCGCATCAACATCTGTGACCCAAACCTGAAAACCAGCATTGTCAAAGGCTTGCCCCATCGCAAATCCGATGCCGCTTGCGCCCCCTGTAACAAGGACTGTTTTCACGCGCGCACACCCACAGAAGCGCCAGCCGCCTCGGGACGTGGCAGTGCGGCGTGACCTTGGGCGATGCGCGTGAGCGCCGTTTCGATGGCCCCACTCGGATTTGAAGGCCGGCGTGTTTCAAGGCTTACGTGAATCAGCATGTGCTCAGCCGTCGCCAAAAGACGAGTGCCTTCATACATCTCATGCCAAAGATGCATTTTTTTCCCCTCCCCGAGAAGAACTTGCGTTTTCACGTCGATCCGCGCACCTGCACGCACCTCATCGATGTGTCGAATGTGGGTTTCAGCCGTAAAATAGCTGCCGCCCGTGGCGATGTAGTCGCTGTCACAGCCAATCATTTCCATAAACTTATCAGTTGCATCCCCAAAGGCCTGCAAATACCGCGCTTCGTTCATGTGACCGTTGTAATCCACCCAATCGAGCGGAACGGTGCGCTTGGACGTGACGATTTGTTGGTGTTCATCAAGATCCGCAGCTTTGACATTCAAGCCATTCAGCTTGGCCAACTGTGCATCATGAGATTTCGCAGTCGCGCCAGCCCCCCAATCACCACCGCGCAAAGAACGGATAATTCCGACGAGGTTGGTATCGCGCACACGCTCAAGGTCGCGGGGTGTCAGTGCGCCAGATTGCGTGTCACATTGATCGCCGACCATTTCGACAAAGTCATCCGTCAACTCAGGCACATCCATCAGCTTGGTCCAAGGCCACTTGAGACACGGGCCGAACATCGCGAGCATCGCGCGCATGCCACCCTCGCCACCCGCAAGGTGGAACGTTTGCATTGTGCCCATTTGCGCCCAACGCAAGCCCGGACCATATGCGATTGCGGCGTCGAGTTCTTCGGCCGTTGCGACACCATCCTTGAGAAGCCACAGAGCTTCACGCCAGAGGGCTTCTTGAAGACGATCTGACAAAAACCCTTCGATCTCGACGCGGCAATGCAAAGGATGCATGCCAATCGACGAGTAAATCTCTTTGGCCTTTTCGATGTGTGCCTCATCAGTTTGCTTGCCTGCGACCAGCTCAACCAGCGGAAGCAAGTACACTGGGTTGAAAGGATGCGCGACGATCAGGCGTTCAGGATTTTTCAGCTCACTCTGAAGATCGCTGGGCATGATACCAGACGTCGAAGACGCGATAATGCCCGTCGTGTTAGCAGCTTCGATCTCGGCGTAGACCTTGTGTTTGACATCCAATCGCTCTGGAACGGCTTCGACGATTAACTCGCCCCCAGAAACGGCCTTTGCGATTGTATCACAATGGGTTATCGACCCTTCTTCGGGTAAAGCGATATCCGTAAGACCAGGCAGCGCACAGCGCGCATTTTCAAGGACAGCGTCAATCTTGCGCTGGGACTGCGGATCGGGATCAAAGATCTTCACGTCCCAGCCATTGAGCATAAAGCGCGCGGCCCAACCGCCGCCAATCACGCCGCCGCCGACGATCGCTGCTGTCTTGGTCATACCTTAATCCTATTTCTGAAGAACATCTTCTAGCTGTTTGATATCATATCCATTATTGGACAAAATGGTTTCGGCCAAAGCGCGCTGTTTCGCACTGATTTGGCGTGTGCGCGCGAGGATCCACCCGGTGGTTCCTTTAGGGTTTCCAACCACCGCGAGGCTATAGTCAGGTGCCACGTAAAGGACCCAGTAATCGCCGCGTGCAAACGGCAACCAAGGCACAAACGTCACAGACAAACGCCCCGGCGCTTCAACGCGCGCGCTGCCGTCTGCAATCGTGACTTTGCCATTCAGCGCGCCTTCGCGGCATGTATTCAACACGCGCACATCGCCATCTGGGCGCATGGAGTATTCTGCAGTGACTCCGACACAACCACGCTCAAAACGGTTCGGAAAGCGCGCGATTTCATACCACTTGCCAAGGTAACGGTTGAGATCGAGCGCTCCCTCCACTGCCATTGGAGCAGATGTGTCACGGTACTTCTCAGCACTCGCAGGTAGCGCGAGCGACATCAGCAAGATGACGGTGAATGCTTTTAGTATGAGACGCATTTGCGTTCTCCTATTTTGAAGGGGCGCGCTTGGTCAGACCAAGTTTTTCGCGCACAGCCTCAGGGCCAATCACGCGCGCACCCATGTTTTCGATAATTGTCACCGCGCGATCAACCAATTGTTCATTTGTTGCGAGTACGCCCTTATCGAGCCAGAGATTATCCTCAAGTCCGACACGTACGTTTCCACCCGCAAGAACCGACGCGGCCACATAAGCCATCTGATTACGTCCTAACCCGAAACCACTAAACGTCCAGTCGTCAGGAACATTGTTCACCATCGCCATGAAGGTATTTAGATCATCAGGGGCACCCCAAGGCACGCCCATGCAAAGCTGCACCAGCGCGGGGCTGTCTAACACACCGTCCGCGACAAGCTGTTTGGCGTACCATAGATGTCCGGTGTCAAATGCCTCGATCTCTGGTTTGACGCCTAGCTTGGTCATCATGCCCCCCATGGCAGTCAGCATACCGGGGGTATTGGTCATGACATAATCTGCTTCGGCAAAGTTCATCGTGCCGCAATCAAGGGTGCAAATCTCGGGCAAGCATTCCGCAATATGCGCGACGCGTTCTGTTGCACCGACCATGTCAGTCCCCGCAGCCGTCGGGAATGGCTTTTCCGCGCTGCCAAACATGATGTCCCCGCCCATACCAGCCGTTAGGTTTAGAACAACATCCACCTCCGCGTCGCGAATGCGGTCCGTCACTTCGCGGTAGTAGGTCAGATCACGCGAAGGTGCGCCACTTTCGGGATCACGAACATGACAATGCGCAACCGCTGCCCCTGCTTTGGCCGCTGCTATCGCACTATCTGCGATTTGCTTGGGCGAACGTGGCACATGTGGGCTGCGATCTTGCGTTCCGCCTGATCCGGTGACCGCACATGTGATGAAGACTTCTTTGTTCATAGTCAGGGGCATAGCGTGGCTCTTTGTTTGAAGATTTTCCCTAGCGTGCCGCGAAACCAAGACTTGCGAAACCACAAAAGCGACCTGATGCAAAATTCTTCGCCCTAGCCCTGCACTGAACGCAAAGCAGGCTTGCACGCACAGTGGTTGTTTGCGCTAACAGAACGGCCATATCTGCCTAAGACAAATAAACCAAAGGATATGGCAATGATTGCTTTTATTGAGACGATGAAGACCCGTGCACGCAAAGCGGCACAATATCATGCAACAGTTTCAGAACTGAAACGTCTGAGCATTCACGATGCGCTGGACTTGGACATTTATCACCGCGACATTCCAGAAATCGCGCGCAAAGCCGTCTACGGCTCTTAAGGCTTTGATTCGAGAGCCAAAAGCGCGCGTTTGCGCCAAAGCCCTCCCGCATAGCCCGTCAAAGTGCCATCCGCGCCGATGACGCGATGGCAGGGAATGAGAATGGCGATCTGATTGGCCCCATTCGCACGCGCAACCGCGCGCACAGCGTCGGGATTTCCCAAGCTTTCGGACAATGCCCCGTAACTGGTTGTGGTGCCAAAAGGCAGCTTGAGCAGAGCGTTCCAAACGGTTTTGGTGAACTCTGTTCCATGCAAAGCGAGCGCCACATCAAATTGTTCCAGCCCTCCGTCAAAATAGCGCGCTAATTGATCTAGCAAGGCGCGCGTGATCTTTGTTTGGCCAGGCGAAATCGCACCGATTTCAGCTCCTAACTTCTTCAATTCTTTTGGCAATTCCACACGATCTGCGAATTCCAAAAGATGAAGTTGTGCAGCATCGCAAACTGCCACCATTGTCCCCAGCGGTGTATTGATTGGGTGGGCAAACAGCTTAGAGACGCCTTTTTGAGGGCCCATCCAAGTGCTCAAAGCCCGATCAAAATCATGGGCCGTTTTGAACGCGGCCTCGATTTGGGGCAAGGGTTCTGGCCCCAAGTCAAAGCCAAGCTGCGTCACGCTTAATAAACCATCGGATGCTGATGATGCACTGCATTCAAAGCGTCCAAAACCTCTTGGCTTAACGTTACCTCAACAGATGCAAGGATATGCTTTAGTTGAGCCGTGCGAGTCGCTCCGAAAATCGCCGACGCCATGAAAGGACGCGTCCGGCACCATGCGAGCGCCATATGAACAGGGTCAAGTTCGTGCGTGCGCGCAACTTCTAGGTATGCATCAACCGCTGGGAACACACGATCAGACACACGCCCACCAAGTTCCGCAGAAATGGAGCGACGCGAGCCATCCGGAATGGCACCTTGTTGATATTTACCCGTCAACAGACCCGTCGCCAAAGGGGAAAAGGCAAGTAAACCAACGTCTTCATTGACACTTAGCTCTGCTAGGTCTGTGTCGTAGAGCCGACACAACAAAGAATACTCATTTTGAATAGAGGCCACGCGCGGCCCATGCCCTGCTTCGGACAAGCGCAGCCATTCAGATGTGCCCCAAGCGCTTTCATTGCTCAGACCAAACGCGCGGATTTTACCGGCATCTACAGCATCTTGCAGAGCACCAAGTGCACCCATCATGTCATCAAGCGTCTTTGCGCGATCTTGCTTGGAGGGATCAAAGGTCCAATTTTTGCGGAACATATAAGAGCCGCGATTGGGCCAGTGAAATTGATAAAGGTCGATGTAGTCCGTTTGCAAACGTTTGAGCGATCCCTCAATCGCTTCGGGAATGCTTTTGGCATTGATGTCAGCCCCGTCGCGCACATATTTGATGCCATTACCGGAATGTTTTGTTGCTAAAATCACCTCATCGCGGCGTTTTGACTCGGCAAACCAAGTACCCAAAACGCGTTCGCTATCCCCTTGCGTTTCAGCGCTGAGCGGGTTCACCGGATACATTTCGGCGGTATCAATGAAATTCAAACCCGCCTCGAGTGAAACATCAATTTGCTCATGCGACTCCGCTTCTGGGGTTTGGGTGCCAAATGTCATCGTGCCGAGGCAAAGCTCTGGCACCAGAATGCCAGTGCGGCCAAGTGGGTTCATTTTCATAGGGTAAGTCCTTGTTCAAAAGGCAATTTATTTACGGCGCACGCGAGGAACGCCAGTTTTACTCAGATCATATTCGGCCTCAGGATGGGGCGGCATACCATGGGTACGCTCCCAAAAGGCAAATCCGCCCAAACGTATGAATACAGGGATCGTCAGAAGTAACCCGACCACAAAGCCGCCCGCATGCGCCCAGTACGCCACGCCGCCAAGATCAGGGTCCGAGATCACGCCATTGCCGACTTGCAATAGGAACCAAACGCCCAGCATGATCCACGCAGGGATTGGGAATATTTTGAAAAATACGATCAATATCAACAGGATATCCACTTTCGCCTTGGGGAACAGCAAAAGATATCCACCCATAACACCCGCAATCGCACCCGAAGCACCGATGGTCACAACTTGCGACGCTGGCTCCACGATCCACTGCGCGAGGGCTGCGAAAACACCGCTTGCGAGGTAGAACAACAAAAACGGGATATGGCCCATCTCATCTTCCATATTGTCGCCAAAGATCCACAAAAACAACATGTTACCGCCGATGTGCATAATGCCACTGTGCAAGAACTGCGACGTCACAAGGCTGTAGTAATCCTGCCCCGCAGAAATTTGCGCGGGCACCATGCCCCATTCATAAAAGAACAGGTTCAACGCCCGCCCTTCCCCAAGACTGAGGTTAAAAGCGAGGAAAATTAACACGTTAATAACAATCAACGTGTAGGTGACATAGGGCCGACGCCCTGACGGGTTGTGATCGCGAATAGGTAGCATTTGGGCAGGCTGATGTTTGCCCGCCCAAACGTCAAGAGCACTTACGCATCTGGCGCGCTTTCTGCGAGCAAGGCCGCATTCCCGCCTGCGGCTGTCGTGTCCACGCAAAGATGTTGTTCTTCAAGAACGTAGCTCGCGTTTGGCATGCCGCTAAGCAACGGCAAAATTGCGCCATCACGTTTTGACAGAGCCTGTGCATACGCACGTTTTGATGTAACGTCGCCCCAAAAGAGCACACCGGAAATGCCTTGTATGTCGACCAAAGCATCGGGCGCGATCACACCCTGCGCGATAATTGCACGGCCGCCCAAGGCAATAACAGCCTCTTTTTGCGCAGTGGCAGCTTGCACACCTGGCCCCATGCAAAGAAACGGCGCACGCGCGTGGCGGCTCAATTGGTTCAATTCACCGGTTGGTCCAGGCAACACATCTTTCACAACTGACGGTGCATGTCTTTCAGCGTCTAGCGCTGCGTTAAGTTCATCCAAAGACATGTCACCATCTAAGGCCCCATCGCTTTGCAGTGCATCCACCTTGCGGAAACGCGACAAATATAGCGGACCACCTGCTTTTGGACCTGTCCCAGAAAGACCAGCACCGCCAAAGGGTTGCGAGCCAACAATCGCGCCGATCTGATTGCGGTTTACATAAATGTTGCCCGCTTTGATGCGCTCGGAAACGTGCTGTACCCGGTCATCGATGCGGGTTTGCAGGCCAAATGTCAGCCCATACCCGGTGTCGTTAATATCGTTAATGACTTGATCCAACTCACTGGCCTTGAAGCGCGCAATGTGAAGGATGGGACCAAATACTTCGCGCTCTAAATCTGCAATTCCGTTCACGTCAATCAAAGCAGGCGGCACGAAATGGCCCTTTTCCGGCTGGTCGAGCTCATACAAAACCCGCCCTTGGGCGCGCGCAGTTGCCACATAATCCGAGATTTGGATTTGCGCCTCTGCCTCAATAAGCGGACCGACGTCTGTACGAAGATCCCAAGGTGCTGAAAGGCACAATTCTTTCATCGCGCCGATCAACATTTCTTGCATCGTGTCGGCCACGTCTTCCTGGACATACAAGCACCGCAAAGCAGAGCAGCGTTGACCTGCAGATTGAAATGCGCTTTCGACAATTGCTGTGACCGCTTGTTCCGGCAATGCCGTACTATCGACGATCATCGCGTTAAGACCACCTGTTTCCGCCAACAAAGGCGCGTCCGGAGAGAGGTGTTTAGCCATGTTCGTGCGGATCAGCTTTGCGGTTTCGGTTGAGCCTGTGAATGCTACGCCGCCAATACGCGGATCGGACGTAAGCGCGGCCCCCACATCCCCTGCCCCAAGGATCAATTGCAAGGCTGCGCGCGGCACACCTGCTTCGTGCAGCAACGATACGGCAAAATGCGCGATCAAAGGTGTCTGCTCGGCGGGTTTCGCCAAAACTGCGTTGCCCGCAGCAAGCGCTGCGCTGATTTGACCTGTAAAAATGGCGAGCGGGAAGTTCCACGGCGAGATACATGTAAAGGTGCCGATGGGTGTCTCATTCGTCGTGCGTTCTGCATAGTAACGCAGGAAATCAACGGCTTCACGCAGCTCTCCGACACAATCAAGCAAGGTTTTACCGGCTTCACGTGCAAGCAACGCGAACAGTTCACCGTAGTGCTCTTCATAAAGATCAGCGGCCTTGTGCAAGATCGCGCGACATTCGGCTGGACCTTCGGACCAAGCCGACGCCCCGTTCAGCGCAGCTTCGATTTGTTGAGGCGAAGCAAGCGTCGCAGATCCAACAGTCTGATTTGGATCGTATGGATTGGAAACAGCGACGGTCTGGCCCGCTTGCGCCGCGTTTGCGATAAGCGAAGATGCCTGCCATTCATGCGTTTCAAAGGGTGCGCGCGCTGCCTCGATCCGTTCAAGATCTGGCGTATGGCTCAAATCGAATCCTTTGGAGTTCACACGCTCTGGTGCAAAAAGTTCGGGCCCCGTCGCAAGCCAATTGTCCGCGCTCAAAGCCGCTTCAAACGGGTCGACTGCAATCTCTTCGGGGCTGACATCCTCATCAACAATCTGGTTCACGAAAGAACTGTTTGCACCGTTTTCAAGCAAACGCCTAACGAGATAGGCCAGTAAATCGCGGTGCGCGCCGACAGGCGCATAGATACGACAACGGGTCTTTTGCGCGGCCATAACGATGGTGTGCATCGCCTCACCCATGCCATGAAGACGTTGAAATTCATAGTTCGAAGCATCCGCCGCCATATGCAAAATCGCGCTCACAGTGTGCGCGTTATGGGTTGCGAACTGTGGGTAAATCCGGTCAGTCATGCCCAGCAATTTGCGCGCGCAAGCGATATAGGACACGTCCGTCGCGGCTTTGGATGTGAAGACAGGAAAACCGCTAAGCCCTTCAACTTGGGCGCGTTTCACCTCTGTATCCCAGTAAGCGCCTTTGACCAAACGTACCATGATGCGGCGATCAAGACGTGTGGCGAGAGCATGCAAATGGTCAATCACAAAAGGCGCGCGCGGGCCGTAAGCCTGCACGACGACGCCAAACCCGTCCCACCCTTTAAGCGCTTTTTCACTGAGCACCGCTTCGATCACATCGAGCGAAAGCGTGAGGCGATCCGCCTCCTCTGCATCGATGTTAAGACCCATATTTGCCGATTTCGCCAAAAGCGCGAGAGAGCGTAGACGCGGTACGAGTTCTTCCATCACGCGTTCGCGTTGCGCCACTTCATAGCGCGGGTGCAAAGCGGATAGCTTTACGGAAATGCCGGGGTTTTCGCGGCTATCAGCTGAGTTGCACGCTTGAGCAATCGCAGAAATCGCGCGGCTGTAAGAAAGGTGATATCGCTTGGCATCAGCATCCGTTTTCGCCGCCTCACCCAACATATCATATGAATATGAAAAGCCCTTCGCTTCCATCTTGGAAGCCCGCTCCATAGCACTGACGATGGTTTCACCCAACACAAACTGACGGCCCATTTCCTTCATCGCGCGGCTGACCGCTTTGCGAATAACCGGCTCGCCCAAACGCTTGATCGCGCCGCGCAAATGCCCCACTGGCCCAGGCTGTTCGTCTTGCAAGACACGACCTGTCAACATCAACGCCCATGTGGACGCGTTCACCAAAGAGGATGCCGATTGCCCCAAATGCTGCCCCCAATCCGATGGCGCGATCTTGTCTTCGATCAACGCATCGATGGTTTCGGCGTCCGGCACGCGCAACAAAGCCTCGGCCAAACACATCAGCGCGACGCCTTCGTCGGTGGACAAACCATATTCAGCGAGAAAGACCTCCATCAAACCTGGATTATCTGCGCCGCGAATTTGAGTGATCAGTGCAGCGGCATCGCCAGAAATCGCTTTGCGATCTTGCGCTGTCAGCTGCGCCATATCGACAAGCGCTTCGACACGCTCAGATTGCTCGGCAAACGTATGCGCATCGATAGCGGGGTAACATGGAATATTGAGGGTCATTTTGCACACCTTCGCTTCAGGGTTTTTTTGCAGCTTATCCAAAACAGGCAATTAGTTTTGTTTGACTTGCGTCAGAATGCAAGTCATTTAGATCAAAATATAGGAGAAACTCGATGCAAATGAACCGCTCCGATCTGGACAGCTTTGACCGTAAGATTCTTGCCGTTGTCGCCGCCGAAGGGCGCATCAGCGTAACGGATCTCGCAGGTCGAATCGGATTGTCCAAATCACCGACGCAAACGCGCTTGAAGCGGCTTGAAGAACAAGGGATCATCAAAGGCTATCGCGCGATGTTGGACCCGATCCAACTGGGGCGCGAGCATGTCGCATTCGTAGAAATTCGCTTATCGGACACCCGCGAGAAAGCGCTGACCGCGTTTAACACAGCCGTTCTCGCCATCCCAGAAATTGAGCAAGCTCATCTGATTGCTGGTAATTTCGACTACCTCCTCAAAGTGCGCGTGCAAGATATGAGCAGTTACCGGCAAGTCTTGGCAGAAAAGCTATCGACCTTGCCACATGTCGCGAGCACATCGACTTATGTGGCGATGCAAGCGGTCAAAGAGGAAAGCAGCACTGCGCTTTAACAAAGGCTTTACTTGACGAATGACCATTTAACGCCATCATTGACCTCATGAAAAGCTACGTCATCGCCGCCCTCTTCGCCTGCACAGCAAGCAGCGCATTCGCACAATGCCCTGCGGCACCGGATCATTCGTTACAATTGAGCGAATTGATCACATCCGCACAAATCGCAACGGATGAACGCGCAGCGCAAGCAATCTCAAACCGGATGTGGGAACTTTGGGCAGATGCGCCAGACGCGCGGGCCCAAGCCTTTCTGGATGAAGGCATGTCGCGACGCGAGGGCTATGATTTCGCAGGCGCAATTTCTGTCTTTGAGGATCTTATCGCCTATTGCCCGAATTACGCCGAAGGCTACAATCAAAAGGCTTTCGCGCATTTTCTAAGACAGGAATATGACACGGCCCTGATTGAACTCGACAAAGCAATCGCACTGTCACCGAACCACATTGCCGCGATTTCAGGCAAGGCTTTAACCTTGATTGGCCTGCAACGTGACGAAGAAGCGCAGGTTGCACTGCGCAAAGCACTTGCGCTCAATCCATGGCTGAAAGAACGGCAGTTTTTAAAGGGCGAAATGCCCGCGACAAAAACAGATCTTTAGCCGCGTATTTTTTCCACATTACACGCCCTCTATTCGCATTGTGATCATTGCCAGAGGGCGCTAAAGATGTCGCTAAGGGTTGGACCTACGGGCTCAATCCGTCTGCGGGCGTGATGGAATGGTAGACATACCAGACTTAAAATCTGTTGGGCGAATGCCCGTGGGGGTTCGAGTCCCCCCGCCCGCACCACTTATTTTTAGGCGTGGAAATGCGGTTTTGCGCGAATAAACACAGATGCCAAAGGACTTGAGAATGCCAAATATGCAGCCAAACGATCTTCGTTCACGCCAATGGTTTAACAACCCTGAGAACCGCGAAATGACGGCGTTGTATTTGGAACGATATCTGAATTACGGGCTGACGCGCGAAGAACTGCAAAGCAACAAACCGATCATCGCGATTGCGCAGACGGGCAGCGATCTATCCCCTTGTAACCGCCACCATATCGAGCTGGCCAAGCGTGTGCGCGACGGCATTATTGCAGCGGGCGGTGTCCCTTTGGAAATGCCTGTGCATCCAATTCAGGAGACAGGGAAACGCCCGACCGCTTCGTTGGATCGCAACCTTGCGTATTTAGGCCTGGTCGAGACCTTGTATGGCTATCCTGTTGACGGTGTCGTGCTGACGATTGGCTGTGACAAGACGACCCCTGCTCTCCTTATGGCCGCCGCAACGGTTAACATTCCGGCGATCGCGTTGTCTGTTGGCCCAATGCTCAACGGTTGGTGGGACGGCGAACGCGCTGGCTCTGGCACGGTGATTTGGAAAGCGCGGGAAAAGCTTGCGTCAGGCGAGATTGATGAAGACGGCTTCATGGAAATCGCCGCCGCCTCTGCACCCTCTGTTGGATATTGCAACACGATGGGCACAGCGACCACGATGAATTCCTTGGCCGAAGGTTTGGGCATGCAGCTGCCTGGAAGTGCCGCGATTCCAGCGCCTTACCGTGAGCGTGGTCAAATCAGCTACGAAACAGGCAAACGTATCGTGGAGATGGTATGGGAAGATTTGCGTCCCTCAGACATCATGACCCGTGAGGCGTTTGAGAATGCGATTGTGATCAACTCTGCGATTGGTGGTTCCACCAATGCCCCTATCCATTTGAATGCCATTGCACGGCATTTGGGCGTCCCGTTAAGCAACGACGACTGGCAAAGCGTCGGCCATGACGTGCCGCTTTTGGTTAACCTTCAGCCTGCGGGTAAATACCTTGGCGAAGACTTCCACCGTGCGGGTGGCGTCCCTGCTGTGGTGAGTGCTTTGCTTGGTGACGGATTATTGCCGCACCCTGATTTGGTAACGGCCAACGGCAAAACTATAGGCGAAAACTGCGCTTTGCGCCCATCCACTAATGATGATGTGATCTTGCCAATTGCGGCACCTCTGAAAGAGGCCGCGGGCTTTATCAATCTCAAGGGCAACTTGTTTGACAGCGCAATCATGAAGACATCCGTGATCAGCCCAGCGTTTCGCAAGAGTTACCTGAGCAATCCCGATGATCTGAATGCCTTTGAAGGGCGTGCAGTGGTGTTTGACGGCCCCGAGGATTATCACCACCGGATCGATGATCCTTCTGAAAAGATTGATGAAAACAGCATACTCGTGATGCGCGGCGCAGGTCCCAAGGGATATCCGGGCGGCGCAGAAGTCGTGAACATGCGTGCGCCTGCGTATCTTTTGAAAGCTGGTGTGGAGGCACTGCCTTGCATCGGAGATGGTCGTCAGTCTGGCACATCTGGTTCGCCCTCGATCCTGAACGCAGCCCCAGAAGCGCCGGATAATGGTGGTCTTGCCGTGCTTCAAACGGGTGATACGATCCGCATCGACCTCAATGAGTTCAGCGCCAACATATTGATCTCCGAGGATGAATACGCGTCCCGACGTGAAGCTTTGATTGCAGCAGGCGGATTTGCGGTGCCAGAAAGCCAAACGCCTTGGCAGCAATATTTCCGCGAGTTGGTAGAGCCTTTCGACAAAGGCATGACATTGCGCGGCGCAGATAACTACAAAGACGTGGCGCGCAAAGGATTGCCGCGGGACAATCACTAAGCGTGCCACGGCCCAAGCGAGACCTGCAAAAGTCTGAACTGCGTGTTGATTTCGTCAGCGGTGCCGTCGCGCATCGTTTGCGTTTTGGTGGTGGGCGCGGTCAGGACTTGGCCAAAGCGATGGGGTTTCGCTCTGGTAAAACCCCGCAAGTCATTGATGCAACAGCAGGTTTAGGACGCGATTCATTCTTGCTCGCGTCTTTGGGCGCTCAGGTCACAATGATCGAACGCTCCACGCGTATGCACGAACTCCTGCAAGCAGGAATGGAGGACGCGCGGCTTCAGGGCGGTGTGTTCGCTGACATTATCGCGCGCATGACTTTGCTGAATGGGGACGCAAAAGACTTGCTCCCGACGCTTTCTGGCGAAGCCATTTTGATCGACCCTATGCATCCGCCACGCAAAACCACCGCCCTCGTGAAGCAAGAACTGCGCCAAGTACGCGAGATTGTAGGAACAGACGAAGACGCCGCTGACTTGATGCGCGTTGCGTTAAAACATGCGCGCCAAAGGGTGGTTCTGAAGTGGCCCGCCAAGGGTGATCCAATTGAAGGCATTCCAAGCTGTTCGCATCAAATCCTCGGAAAATCAACACGTTACGATGTATTCATGACGAACTAAAGACAAGGGCTGCCCATGAAAAGGCAGCCCTTTGAAACTTTACTCAGCAGCAATCGCGTAGTCTTCCATGGGCGGGCATGTGCAGGTTAGATTGCGATCCCCCCAGACATTATCGACGCGGTTCACAGGTGGCCAATATTTGTCTACGCGGAACGCACCGGGGGGGAAGCAACCGACCTCACGCGTGTACGGCCGGTCCCAGTCTTTCACCAAATCTTCCATCGTGTGCGGTGCGTTTTTGAGCGGGTTGTTGTCCCCATCAATCTCACCTGCTTCGATCTGGGCAATCTCTGCGCGGATGGCGAGCATGGCGTCACAAAAGCGATCTAACTCGGCTTTGGTTTCAGACTCCGTCGGTTCGATCATCAATGTGCCTGCAACAGGCCAGCTCATCGTTGGGGCGTGAAAACCGCAATCAATCAAACGCTTAGCGATGTCGTCCACCGTTACATGCGCACTGTCCGCAAAGGGGCGAGTGTCGATGATGCACTCATGTGCAACGCGACCTGTCGGACCTTTGTAGAGCACATCAAACGCGCCCTCTAACCGTTTGGCGATGTAGTTGGCATTCAAGATCGCAACGCGCGTAGCTTGGGTCAGACCATCGCCGCCCATCATCAAACAGTAGGCCCATGAGATCGGCAACAACGACGGCGAGCCGAAAGGCGCGGCAGAAACAGCGCCCTCACCACCATTCGGATCACCTGGGAGATGTTCGATAAGATGTGACTTCACACCAATCGGACCCATGCCCGGACCACCGCCGCCGTGCGGGATGCAGAAGGTCTTGTGCAGGTTCAGGTGGCTCACATCACCGCCCAGATCACCGGGGCGGGACAGGCCCACCATCGCGTTCATGTTGGCACCGTCGATATAGACCTGACCACCCGCGTCATGGGTGATCTTGCACACGTCGATCACAGTTTCCTCGAAAACGCCGTGCGTGGACGGATATGTGATCATGCAAGCAGCAAGTTTTTCCTTATGCTCTGCTACTTTCGCGCGAAAATCATCGAGGTCAATGTCGCCGCGGTCATTGCATTTCACGGGAACCACTTTCCAACCCACCATCTGCGCAGAGGCAGGGTTGGTGCCATGTGCGTTCATCGGGATGATGCAAATATTGCGATGGTCCTGCCCTTGCGAGCGGTGATAGCTGGCAATGCTGAGCAGTCCTGCATATTCGCCCTGCGCGCCAGAGTTCGGCTGCATGGAAATCGCATCGTAACCCGTCACATCGCAAAGTTTCGACGAAAGATCCTCGATCATCTCATAGTAGCCTGCCGCCTGATCTTTGGGGATATAAGGGTGGAGCAACGAGAATTCATCCCAGCTGACAGGCATCATTTCGGCGGCGGAATTGAGCTTCATCGTGCATGAGCCTAGCGGGATCATCGCGCGATCAAGGGCCAGATCACGATCCGCAAGACGACGCATGTAGCGCATCATTTCGGTCTCTGCGCGGTTCATGTGGAACACGGGGTGCGTCAGGTATTCAGACGTGCGGATCAGCTTTTCGGGCATGTGATAGTGCGGCGTGTAATCCTTATCCTCTTGGGTGATGCCAAAGGCGCGCCAGACGGATTCGATCGTTTCTGAGCGTGTGCGCTCGTCCAGCGTGATGCCGACTTTGGTTTTGCCGACGGCGCGCAGGTTTATGCCCTCGTCCACAGCGGATTTCATAACGGCAGATTGCAGCGGGCCGACGTCCACAGTGATCGTGTCAAAGAAGGCGGAGGGTTCAGAATGAAACCCGTTCTGGCGGAGCGTTTCGGCCAGACGCGCGGTCTTGCGATGGATGCGCTGCGCGATAGCCTTAAGCCCTTCGGGACCATGGAATACAGCGTAGAAACCGGCCATGACGGCAAGCAATGCCTGCGCGGTACACACATTCGACGTCGCCTTTTCACGGCGAATATGCTGTTCGCGGGTCTGGAGCGACAAGCGGTAAGCACGGTTGCCATGGCTGTCGATGGACACGCCGACAATGCGGCCCGGCATGTTGCGCGCATAAGCTTGCTTAGTCGCCATATAGGCGGCGTGTGGTCCGCCGTAGCCGACAGGCACGCCAAAACGCTGGGTCGAACCGACAGCAATGTCAGCCCCCATCGCGCCCGGCTCTTTGAGCAAAGTCAATGCCATAGGGTCTGCGGCGATGATGCCGATCGCTTTGGTGTCGTGGAGCTTGGCGATGTCGTCAGTGAAGTCGCGCAAGTGGCCGTGCGTGCCCGGATATTGGAAAATAGCACCAAAGATCTCGCTCGCATCCATATCGTCGGGTTTACCGATTGTGATCTCGATCCCCAAAGGTGCCGCGCGGGTTTTCATCACGGCGATGTTTTGCGGATGACACCCTTCATCGATGAAAAAGCCCTTCACTTTCGATTTGGACACGCGCTGCGCCATCGTCATCGCTTCCGCACAAGCGGTTGCTTCGTCGAGCAAAGACGCGTTGGCAATCTCGAGGCCCGTCAAATCACTGACCATGGTTTGGAAGTTCAACAAAGCTTCGAGACGCCCTTGTGAAATCTCCGGCTGATAAGGCGTGTAGGCCGTGTACCACGCAGGGTTTTCAAAGATATTGCGTTGGATCGCAGGCGGCGTAACAGTGCCGTGATAGCCCTGCCCGATCAGCGATGTCAGGACCTTATTCTTTTGCGCTGTCACCTTCATGTGGTGTAGCAATTCGCGCTCTGACTTGGCCTTGCCAAAGTCCAAAGGCGCAGCCTGTCGGATCGACTTAGGCAAAGTGTCATCAATTAGATCAGCAAGGTCTTTCGCCCCCACCACGTCCAACATTTCGGCCATCTCAACAGGGGATGGACCGATATGACGGCGGTTGGCAAAATCATAAGGTAGATAGTCGGTGGGGGTGAAGGTCATTGACGTGATCCTTTAAGCGATGAACTTTTTGTAGCCAGCTTCGTCCATGTAATCGTCCATTTGGGACGCATCAGACGGCTCAATTTTGACGAACCAACCAGCACCAATCGCGTCTTCATTGGCGAGTGCCGGGTTTTCGCCCAAAGCTTCGTTCACCTCGATAATTTCGCCATCAATCGGCGCGAGGATGTCGGAGGCGGCTTTGACGGATTCGATCACAACGATCTCGTCATCCTTGGTGACGGTGGTGCCGACTTCGGGCAGTTCCACGAAGACGATATCGCCAAGCTGCTCTGTCGCGTGCTCTGTGATACCGATCACCACGCCGTCATCTTCTACGCGCAGCCATTCGTGCTCTTCTGTGTATTTCATTTGTCTTACTCCCTGTTATCGTTTGAAATTTGCCGGTGTGAAGGGCAGTTTTGTGATTGTGAGTGGCAAGCGTTTGCCGCGCAATTCGCCGTATATTGTGGTGCCAATTGCGCTGTGATCTGTGCTGATGAGACCCATAGCGACAGGGCCACCGACTGTGGGACCGAAGCCGCCAGAGGTGATTGTGCCGATTGATGTTTTGGCTTCTGGCGTGGCAAAAAGCTCGACGCCTTCGCGCATTGGCGCGCGCCCTTCTGGTAGCAATCCGACGCGCTTGCGTGGTGCACCCTGCTCCATCTGAGCCGCGATCACATCGGTGCCGGGAAAACCACCTGCGCGCGCGCCGCCTGTCCTGCGCACCTTTTGGATCGCCCAAGTCAGCGCGCCTTCAACAGGCGTCGTAGAGGTGTCGATGTCGTGGCCATACAAACATAACCCACCTTCAAGGCGCAACGAATCCCGCGCGCCGAGACCGATGGCTTCGACGTCGTTATGTTCAAGAAGCGCAAGCGCGAGCGCTTCGGCGTCGATGTTGGGAACTGAGATTTCATAACCATCTTCGCCAGTGTAGCCAGACCGCGAAACCCAGCACTCAAAACCATTCAATGAAAGCGTTGCGACGTCCATGAATGTCATCTCAGCCGCTTTTGGGTCAAGCGCGCTGAGCACGGCCTCAGATGCGGGGCCTTGCAACGCGAGGAGTGCGCGATCGGTGATTTCGGTGACGGTCACCTCAGGCTCTAGATGGGTCTTCATATGGGCGATGTCAGCCCCTTTGCAGGCGGCATTCACTACGACAAAAATGTGATCGCCACGATTGGCGAGCATCAGATCATCCATAATGCCGCCTTGATCGTTGGTGAACATTCCGTAACGCTGACGATCTACACCAAGACCGATGATATCAACGGGGATCAAACGCTCCAGCGCTTGCGCCGCACCTGCGCCGCTGACCTTCACCTGACCCATGTGGCTTACGTCAAACAAGCCAGCTTTCTCGCGGGTGTGAACGTGTTCTTTCATGACACCCAGCGGATACTGCACCGGCATGGAATAACCCGCGAAAGGCACCATTTTCGCACCAAGGCGCACATGCAAATCATGTAGTGGGGTTTCCAAAAGTTCTGACATAGCGCGCCCTCTTTTTAGCTTCGCCGTCTGCTTTGGATCAAAGACTGCGGCACCACATTTTGCACGCGAAATACTCGCGCACGTGATGCCCCCTCTGTCAGTTTGCCTGAGATCGCTATCCCTTCGGCGGACGCATGCGCGCCTCTCTCCAGAGTCTGTATGACAGTAAAGGTCCCTTGGCCTGAGAGTTTCCGGGGCGGTTGCTCCTTCGGCACCAGCGATGCTGGTTCTCCCGATACTGCTGTGTGTCACTTGCGCCTTAAGCGCGTAGTTTGTCAAGAATGTATGCGATAGAATACGCAAAAAGTCGGGCGTACAGCAGCACGCCCGACTTAAAGTGTTACATTAAGAAGCTGCCTTAACCGCACGGCCTGCCATGACTTTCACAAGATGCGCGCGATACTCGGCACTCCCGTGCAGGTCTTCGATCAGGTTGTCAGAACTTGCGCTCAACCCGTCCAAAGCATCCGCTGAGAAGTTCGCGCTGAGCTCGGCTTCCGCTTCGGTCCAACGGAACACGCCCTCGTTGGAGGCACCTGTCACAGCGACTCGCACGCCATCTGCGTATTTGGCGACAAAGACGCCAACCAATGCGAAGCGCGACGCAGGCTGCACGAATTTCTCGTAATGCGCTTTTTCCGGGATCGGGAAAGTGACGCCAGTGATGATCTCGCCCTCTTCCAAAGCCGTGTCGAACATGCCTTGGAAATAGTCGTCCGCCGCGATTGAACGGGCATTGGTGGTGATCGTTGCACCGGACGCGAGAGCCGCCGCAGGGTAGCACGCAGAGGGGTCATTGTTGGCGAGCGAGCCGCCAATCGTGCCACGGTTGCGCACGGCTGGATCCCCGATATTTGCTGCCAAAGCCGACAACGCTGGATAGCTGCCGTCTGCTGCGACAGCGGCATGGTTTGTTGCCCCACCGATGGTTATTTTGCCACCCGCGGAGTCGATCTCAGCCATATCAGTGATACCCGTCAAGCTAACCAGAGTTGTAGGCGAAGCCAGACGTGCTTTCAGCGTTGGTATCAGTGTTTGACCACCGCTGAGCGCTTGGGCTTCATCGCCCCCAAGTGCCGCAACCGCGTCGGCCACAGATGTCGGGCGTTCAATGTTGAATGAATACATGTCCGCTCTCCTTAATTTGCGTTATTCATAGCAGACCACACGCGATGTGGGGTCATGGGCATATCGATATGGGTGACGTTTTTGCCGCCCGATTGCAGCGCATCAATCACCGCATTGACGACTGTTGGCGGCGATCCAATCGCCCCTGCTTCACCACAGCCTTTGACGCCTAAGGGGTTATGCGTACAGGCATTCCCTTGGCTATGATCAACTGTGTAGAACGGTAAATCGTCGGCGCGCGGCATGGTGTAATCCATGTAGCTTGCAGACAGAAGCTGGCCGTTCTCGTCGTATGTGGTGTTTTCCACCAGCGCCTGACCGATGCCTTGGCCAAGACCGCCGTGCACCTGCCCTGTTACGACCAGCGGGTTCATCACGTTGCCGAAATCATCCACAGCTGTCATACGATCTACGCGCACTTTACCAGTGTCAGGATCGACTTCGACTTCGCAGCAGTATGCGCCAGATGGGTAGGTAAAGTTGGCTGGATCGTAAAATGCCGTCTCTTCCAAGCCCGGCTCGATTGATTCAAGCGGGAACTCGTGTGGAACATATGCTTTGAACGCCACTTCGCCGAAACTGACAGAGCGATTGGTGCCAGCGACGCTGAAATTGCCATCGTTGAACTCGATGTTGGAGGGTTCCGTTTCGAGCATGTGTGCGGCGATTTTGGTCGCTTTGTCGATGATCTTCTCCGTAGCGCGCACCATGGCAGAGCCACAGACCGCGAGCGAGCGAGATCCGTAAGTGCCCATGCCAAATGGGATTTTCGAGGTATCCCCGTGCACGATTTCGATTGTGGACGGATCAATGCCGAGCATGTCGCCGACGATCTGCGGGAACACAGTTTCATGGCCTTGCCCGTGACTATGTGCACCGACCATGACCGACAAACTGCCCGTCGCGTTCACACGCACAGTCGCAGCATCATAAAGACCGACGCGGGACCCAAGGATACCAACAAGGTTTGACGGCGCGATGCCGCAAGCTTCGATATAAGCGTTTACGCCGAACCCGCGCAGCATGCCTTTGGCCTCAGATTCCTTACGGCGCGCTGCAAAGCCAGCCATGTCAGCCACGCTTTCCATACGGTCCATAAGGGCGTCATAGTTGCCGCTGTCATACTCAAGCCCCGCCGCAGAGGCGAAAGGATATTGATCCGGCTTGATGAAGTTTTTGCGGCGTAGCTCAATCGGATCCATACCGATTTCGCGCGCTGCCATGTCGATCACGCGCTCTAAAGAATAGGTCGCCTCTGGTCGCCCAGCGCCGCGATAGGCGTCAACGGGGGCCGTGTTGGTGAAGACCGCTTTGACGTTCACATAGACCAGCGGCACCGTGTAATTGCCCGCCATCAATGTGCCGTGCAGGAAGGTTGGTGTCGCGGTAGAGAAGTTCGACAGATACGCACCGACGTTGGCCATCGTCTCTGTGCGGAACGCGAGGAAATTGCCCTCTGCATCAAGCGCCAGTTCAATCTTGGTCACGTGATCGCGACCATGGGCATCCGTGAGGAACGCTTCGGATCGATCCGCTGTCCATTTAACCGTGCGACCCAATTTCTTAGCGGCCGCAAGCACAAGCGCTTCTTCACCGTAGTGATAGATCTTGGAGCCAAAACCACCACCCACATCAGGCGCAATCACGGTCAGCTTGTTCTCTGGAATGCCCATTACAAAAGCGCTCAGCAAAAGACGCGTCAGGTGCGGGTTTTGGGAGGTCGTGTGGAGAACATAGTCGCCAGTACCTGTGTTGTAATGTCCGATGGAACAACGTGGCTCCATCGCGTTGGGGACAAGGCGGTTGTTGACGAGTTCGAGCGTCGTGACGTGATGCGCACCTTTGATGGCTTCATCCGTTGCTGCGCGGTTGTCTTCGATCCACCCCCAATCGAAACATTGGTTCGTCTCGATCTCGTCGTGCACGTAGTTGGTGCCTGACAAAGCGTCGGCCATATTGATAACTGCGTCATGCTCTTCGATGTCGATTTCGATCGCTTCGACGGCGTCTTTACCCTGCTGAACGGTTTCAGCAATGACAGCTGCGTAAGCGTCGCCCACATGGCGCACTTTGCCATGGGCCAAAACTGGGCGCTTTGGCTCTTTCATCGGTTCCCCGTCGCGCGAATTGATCAGCCAACCCGCCGGATTGCCGCCCACTTCGACGAAGTCTTCACCTGTGAAGATCGCCAGAACACCGGGCATTGCGGCTGCAGCGTCCGTGTTGATTGATTTGATTGTTCCGTTGGCCACATTCGAGCGCGCGAAAACCGCGGCGCATTCGCCGGCTGTTTGGATGTCGTCGCTATAGTTGCCTTTTCCAGTCAAAAACCGGATGTCTTCGCGCCGCTTCGTTGAAGCGCCTATTCCACCATCTTTTGGCATTTTGTATTCCTTCCGTGAGGAGGCGATTTTTCTAGAAAAATCAAGCACTCCAAATTTTCTAGAAAATTTGTTTACTCAGCTGCAATCGCAGAGACGTCCTGACCAGATGCGGCCATGATCGCTTTGACGATGTTATGATACCCTGTGCAGCGGCAGATATTGCCCTCGAGGTATTCACGCACTTCGCTCTCTGTTGGCTTGGGGTTGTCTTTCAACAACGACGCTGCCGACATCACCATGCCCGGCGTGCAAAAACCGCACTGAAGACCGTGGTGATCCTGAAACGCTTGCTGGATCACATTGAGCGAACCGTCGCCATTCGCTTGACCTTCAATCGTGCCAACCTCTGTGCCTGCTGCCTCGAGCGCGAACATAGTGCAAGACTTCACCGCCTCGCCGTTCACATGAACAACACAAGCACCACACTGCGATGTGTCGCAACCGATGTGTGTACCAGTCAAACGTAGGTCTTCGCGCAAGAATGCCGAAAGCAAGGTATTACCTTGCACGTTGCCGGAAACGGTCTTGCCGTTCACCGTCATAGAAATCTCTGTCATGCTATCCTCCCAGATCATCCAGATGATTTGTTTGGAGTGTGCGGTGAAATGGCCAGACATGCTAACAGTTTTTTGAGCATGGGCTGTACTTTTTTAGATCAACGCAAATTCGTCAGCGCCAAATCCTCAAAAAGTAGAACGTGAAACGCGAATTGTGGCAAAGTCTTGGCAAATCTGGGACGCGCACGATATAACGCGGTTAATATTTGTCGCGGAAAGTAAGACTTATTTTCGAAAATCATTACTTTTCAACACCTTAATGCCATTGTGCCTAATGCAGAAACAGTGAGTTTATGGAAAAACCATGTCATTTGTGTGTTACGCACAACTAACACCGCCGACTCGCTCTTGCAGAGCATTTGATATGCGCATGCGAAAATACGCTGAACCGTTGACGAAACATTGATCTTTTTCAAAAGAACCAAGGGCCAAAGCGCGCCTGCTTGCCGCTGAGACCATAGACATTAGGCACCCAACGCGGTGCCAAAATATAAAACTGACTGGGGAGTTAACCAAGTGCCGAATTTTACCCTTCAAGGCCCCGACGCCTTTTTGTTCGAGATTGATCCAGCCACAGGCGAGATTACGCTAAAAGACTGGTTCACCCCAGATTTCAACGATGCATGGGATGTGAACGAAGATAACACCACGAGTTGACTGTCATCGATACGGAAAACCCTGATGCAGGTGCAGCAACATCCGACGTTGAGTTCCGCGTCACACCAAACGACCAAGTTTTTGTGTCAGCTGACGCCGCGCCTGTTTTGACTGAGTTTTCGATTTCCGGCCCAGACACTGCGATGTTCGACATCAACATCTATACAGGTGAAGTGACGCTCAAAGACTGGTTCGCACCAGCGGACGGCGATAACTGGGATGAAGACGAAAACGGTGTCTACGATTTCACCATCACCGCGAATGCACCAGATGGTTCGATAACTGAGACCCCCGCGTCTTTGACGATCACAGCCGAGGGCGAGTACATCTTTGATGTGCCTGACCCGATCATTCTACCAGAGCCGGAGCCAGAGCCCGTCATCCCTGACCCTGTTCCCTTCGGTACTGTTTTCAGTTTGAGCGGCGATGATGCCGTGGTCTTTGCGATTGACGAGACAACAGGCGCAGTGACACTTAACGACTGATTTAGTCCCGATGCGGGCGACAACTGGGATGCCGACGAGAACGGCGAGTATTTGTTCAACATCGTTGCAACCGCACCTGATGGTACGGTCACAGTTATCCCTGGCACTTTGGATGCAAACGCAGATGGCACATTCGACTTGAGTGTCCCTGCTGTCGAAGTTCTGCCAGATACAACTGATCCTGTTGATCCGGTGGATCCAGTTGATCCGGTGGACCCTGTCGATCCGGTAGACCCTGTCGATCCGGTTGATCCAGTTGATCCAGTTGATCCAGTTGATCCAGTTGATCCAGTTGATCCAAATCCACCATTGGTTGGCACGCAACTGATTATCAACGGCGCATTGGACGCGGGTGTTGGCTTTGAAGCAAATGACACGAGCGCTGATATTGCTGGCTGGACAACGTCTAGCGGCACCGCAGATGTTTGGGGCGATGGCTTCTTTGGTGTGAACACACCAGACGGCGGCAACTTTGTGCAGCTCGATACAGGTGCGGAAGGTGGCGTTGATACGCTGACCCAATCCGTGCGTACGATTGAGGATGACGCGATGGAGCTTCGCTTCAACGGCGCGCAGCGCTTTGGTGAAAGCGAAAGCATCGAAGTCTACTTTGGTGGTGAACTGATCGACACGGTCACACCAACAGGCAGTGAGACATGGGATACCTATTCCTACACGGTCACAGGGACTGGCGGCATCGATACGCTGGAATTCCGCGAGCTCGCGGGTGAGAGCGATGGCTCTGGACCCTTCGTGGACAACGTCAGCCTTGTAAGTGCATCCCCTGATGCACCCGCTCTCGAACTGTTGCCCGATCTAACAAGCGACATGCTCGACTCTCCTGACCTTCCAACACGTCCGACGCCACTTCCAGAAGCGGAAGGCGTTCCGGGCGTGCTAGAGCTTGGTGATGCAACGGATGAGACGCTCACAGGCACAGCGGATGACGACACGCTCAACGGCGGCGCAGGCAATGACGCTCTAAACGGCCTTGCCGGCAACGACATTCTTGTGGCAGGCGAAGGCACCGACACCATGGATGGCGGCGCAGGCGCGGATACCTATGACATCGACAATTCTGCCGTGAACACGGTTGCCGTCGATGTAGACCTCACAGCAGGCACAGCCGGAGCAGACACGCTCGTGAATGTTGAGAACGTTTTGGGTGGCTATGGCGACGACACGATCTCTGGCACTGTGGGCGACAACCTGCTCTCTGGTGGGGCTGGTAACGATATCCTCACAGGTCTCGCGGGCGAAGACGTCTTGCTCGGCGGTCTTGGCAATGACACGCATATCGGTGGCGAAGGGGATGATATCCTGATCGCAAACGAAGGTGTGAACAGCTACGATGGTGGCGCGGGTGATGATGCGCTCATCATCAACAGCTCAACCGTGCAAGCGACTGCCTTTAACATCAACCTCGAGACGGGCACCGATACGTTCGGCAACACCTACTCTGGCATCGAAAACATCGATGGCGGCATGGGCGACGACAGCTTCACAGGTGACGCAGAAGCGAACGTTCTGATTGGACGCGCAGGCAATGACACGCTGAACGGCGGTCTTGGCGGCGACGTCCTCGAAGGTGGCGCAGGTGACGATGCGCATCTTGGCGGCGAAGGCGATGATCTTCTGATCGCCAACGTGGGCAACGACAGCTTCGCGGGTGGCGCAGGTGTCGACACTTACGATATCGACGCTTCCGTTGACTTTGAGACTGATTATGCGGTTGACCTATCCACAGGCACTGACAACCAAGGCAACTTCTACAGCGGCATTGAGAATATCAATGGCGGCTGGGGCGATGACACTCTGACAGGCACCGCTGAGTCCAACATCCTTGATGGTGGTGTTGGTGATGACGTTGTGAGTGGCGGCGCGGGTGACGACTCTCTCGCAGGCGGCCTTGGCAATGATATGCTTAGTGGTGGCGCGGGTAACGATGTGCTCTTTGGCAGCTTTGGTGTGGACACATATGACGGCGGCGACGGCGTTGATATGATCGACATCGGTGGCTCATCCGCAGGCGAGGCCGATTACAACATCGACCTCACTGTGGGTCAGGACCAATACGGCAACACCTACTCCAACATCGAAAACGTCAATACTGGCGCGGGTGATGACAATATCTTTGGCAACGCAGCGGACAATCAGCTGCAGGGCAACGAGGGTAATGACACCATCAACGGCGGTGACGGCAACGATTTCCACAATGGTGGCAACGGTGATGACGTCTTCATCGCCAACGCTGGCACGAATGGGTATTTCGGAGGCAACGGTATCGACACGCTGCAAATCGAGGGCACAACCGAGGACGCGATCAGCTACGCGATCGATCTTCAGGAAGGCATCGATGATCAGGGCAACACCAGCTTTGGTCTTGAGAACGTCAATGCCGGTTCTGGTGATGATGCTCTGACCGGTAGCACAGCGGACAATGCTCTCAGTGGTGGCGCAGGTGACGACACGCTCATCGGTGGCGGCGGTGCGGATACGCTTACGGGCGGCGCAGGCAATGACGCCTTTGGCATCAGCTTGGAAGCAGGCAGCGTTGAGATCACGGACTTCACGCAAGGCACGGATCAAATTGATCTAAGTGGCGTTGCTGACGTCGCTGACTTCGACGATCTTGCCGACTTCTTGCTGACAGGTGGTGGATCTTCCACACTGACATTTGATCTGGATGGAACGGATCAGTTGAGCGTGATTATCCAAGGCGAAGAAGAGCTGGAAGAAGCGGACTTCATCTTCGCATCAATGGACGTTCTCTAAACGAAGCGAAAATCTGAGCGACCGGCCCTCTGATGAAAGTCAGGGGGCCATTTTCGTTTGCTGGGTTTACAAAATCAGGTCTGCGACAGATTTCGGATGTTCCGTGATCGCCTCATAGCCATCCTCTGTCACAATGAAGCTATCACCAATCTGCGCGCGAAACGTATCCACGCTGACAGAGCCATCCACCGCCAAAACCATGCCGGGCTGCAAAATGGTTGTGTCCCCTGTCACCAATTGCGGCTTTTCGAGAAAACTAAAGCCCGTCGCGCGACCGCAGCGGAACGGATACTCATACCCCGCCTCTTGGATCACCTCTGCATAGGCCGCATGCACGCTCTGTGCTGTCACGCCGGGTCTGAGCGCATCCAAGGCCGCCTGCTGACTGGCGCGCGCAACGTCATAGACAGCTTCTTGCGCAGGGTCCGTCATTTCGCCGATCCAGAACGTGCGATCAAAGCCAAGCTTGAAGCGATGGAAGTTTGTCATTCCGCAAAAGCACAAAAACACAGGCTCGCCGCGGCGCATGATCCGCGTGCTGGCGCGGTGATGCGTCTTGGTAATCGTCTCGCCAGAGGCCATGATTTGTAGAAAATGCGTGTTAGGCGACATGTCCGCATCTTTGTAATGTGCGCTAAGTAATTCTGCGGCCTTGCGCGTTCCTGCCTGCGAGGTCGCAATCGCCACTTCGAACTCTGGAACACCATCACCAATCGCCGCCCGCCCAGCATTCATCATCGCATTGGCCACTTGCCCTGCGTGCCTTGCGAGTTGCAGCTCTTTGGGTGATTTGATCATTCGCATATCAGCCAAGATCGGTTCGGCACTGCATAGCATCGCGTTATCGACCAGCTCATCTACATAGGCGCGCACAAGCGGTGGCATCGCGCTCGGCTCAATCGCAACCCGCTTGGTGCCCTGCACCGCATCGGGTAACTCCGCGCGCCACTCCGCGCCCATCCCGTCATTCCACGCTGCGATCCGATCCACACGCGCATGCGCTTGCGCAGTGTTGAGATCAATCGTCGGCGTTATGAGTAAACTCGCGCCCTCGCGTTGCACCACAAGAATTGTCGGGCGGCCAAATTCCATATGCAGATAGTCGTAATACCCACTCAGATAATAGACGTTGTCATCATCAGTGATCAGCGCCACGTCGATGTTCTCGGCGTCCATGCGCGCGCGAAATGCAGTCATGCGTGCTTCAAACATGTTTTAGTCCTTGTTGGTAAGCGGCAAACGATCCCGCACAAGCTGCGCCCAGAAATCAGCACCAATCGTTAGAAGATCATCGTTAAAATCATAATCAGACGCGTGAAGGGGTTGCCCATGTGCGCCGCTCTCACCATTGCCGAGCAGCACAAAGCATCCGGGCACGGCATTGCAGAAATGGGCGAAGTCTTCAGAGAAACTCATCGGCTCACGCGCACCATCAACTTCTAGCCCCTGCATTTTTGCCGCATTCACAACAGCATCGACAGGTTCCGAGGCATTGATCACTTCGACAAATTCTGTGTTGAAACTGACTTCAACCTCGACCTCATGCGCCGCCGCGACGCCCTGTGCTATGAGTTTCATCAGCCGTGCAATTTCGATGCGATCCTCAGGAATACGCGCACGCACGTCCCCTTTGAGCGTTGCCCTGCCCGGCAACACATTGCGCTGCCCATCGGTCAAGAACTCTGTGACAGACACAACCGCCCCGGCCCCTGGCGCGAGCTTACGCGCCACGATAGTTTGCAACGCTTGCACAATCTCAGCACCAATAGTGATTGCGTCACGCCCCTTTTGCGGCATGGAGGCATGACCACCCTGCCCTTGAACTGTAATCTCAAAAAGGCTTTCGCTGGCGCAAATTTGTCCCACGCGGGTCGAGACGTAACCAACCGGCGCACCCGGCAGATTGTGAATGGCATAGACTTCCTCAATCGGGAAATGCGTCAAAAACCCTTCATCAATCATCGCCTGCGCACCAAGACCGTGCTCTTCATTTGGTTGGAAAATGAACACGACAGTCCCGTCAAAATTTGGATCCTTTGCCAGTCGCGCCGCTGCCCCAATGAGCATGCTCATATGACCATCATGGCCACAGGCATGCATGACCCCTGCGTTCTCAGAGACATACCCGTGGCTGCTCGTTTCTGTGATCGGCAAAGCGTCCATATCCGCGCGCAGCCCAATCGCACGATTGCCAGTGCCGCGTTTCAAGACACCGACGACGCCAACACCCTCATGCACCTCTAGGCCAAGGTCGCGCAAAATAGCAGCGACCCGCGCTTTTGTGCGGTGCTCATTGAACCCCACCTCAGGATCTAGGTGAAATGCATGGCGCAGCGCCACAAGCTCTTCATGTGTCATGCTCGTCCCTCGATTTCACAAATCCTTGCACACGCGCAATGCATCATAAAGGGCTGCGTGCATATTCCGGTTCGCCACCGCATCCCCCAAACGCGCGAGCATGTATGTGCCCTCTGGATTGCGCGTCTCAAACGGCGACGTGCCCGCGATCATCGCTCTTTGATCCAACTGCCCAAAGTTGCGCGAACCAGCTTTCAGCGCATGATAGAGCCCGTCCATTGGTACGCTGCCGTGCTCGATCACCAGATGATCAACGCTGTGTAATGTGGTCTCGCCCGTCAGTACATGGCGCAGCGTGACCTCCTTGCGATTGCCCGCGTTTGCAACGCTCACAAGCTCTTGGAAACAGGTGAAACTGACGCCTTGCGTGGCAAGATCACGCAAAACCACCGCAGAATTTGTCGGCCCGAGGTCATGCGCAGTTGCGAGGTCCGGTGTGACATGCGCGACCTTGCATCCTGCGCGCGCCATCACGTCTGCGCAAACCAAAGCAGGATGATCCCCAACCTCGTCAAAGAGCATTACTGCGCCGGATAAACGCGCCGCGCCGGCCAGGACATCCCAGCTCGAAACTGTGAGCTCCGCACCCTCGAATTGAGGCGGTTCAGGCCAGCCCCCTGTCGCAATGATAATTGCATCAGGCGTTAACGCGCGCAGCTCATCTTCCTCAGCATAGGTGTTCATGCGAATATCGACGCCAAGCTGCGTGACCTCTTGGATAAGCCAATCCGCAGCGCCCCAAATCTGGCGACGCGTCATTCCCATGCTCGCGAGTTTGAGCTGTCCGCCCAGTCGCTCGCTCGCCTCGAAAAGCACCACATGATGACCTCGCAACGCAGAAATACGCGCGGCTTCCAGACCCGCAGGGCCGCCGCCTACGACGACGACCCTTCGTGAAACATCCGCCTTTTCAATTATATGCGGCATCACAGCTTCGCGCCCTGTGGCAGCGTTATGGCCGCAGACCGCTGCTTTGCCTTGGTTCACGCGATCCACGCAAGAGCCAAGACCGACACACGGGCGAATGCGCTTTTCATCACCGCGCAAGAGCTTATTCACCAAATGCGGGTCCGCCATGTGCGCGCGGGTCATGCCAATCAGATCAACATGACCATCGGCGACGGCATGGCGCGCAGTGGCGATGTCGGCGACGCCGCCTGCATGAAAGATCGGCAGATCGACCGCCGCTCGGATGCGCCCCGCAACAGTGATATGCGCACCAGACGGCATACCCATCGGCGGCACCCATCCCGCAAGTCCAAGATCATCATAGGGCGCACCTGCGAGGATATTAAGGAAGTCCACTTGCCCCGTCGCTTGCAGCGCTTGAGCGATCTCAACGCATTCCTCTGCGCTCAGGCCGCCTTGCACCAACTCGTCCCCAGTTGCGCGCAATCCGACGATAAACGCATCACCGACTGCGCCGCGTACCGCGTCTAGAACCTGCATCGTTAGACGCAAGCGGTTCTCAAGCGATCCACCGTAAGCGTCGTCACGTTGGTTCACTAAGGGCGATAGAAACTGACCCAACAAATGCGAATGGCTCAGTAGTTCGATCCCGTCAAATCCACCTTCTTGGCACCGCTTCGCAGCATCCGCGAACTGCGCAATGATGCGACTGATGTCTTCTTGCTCCATCGCCTTTGGAAATGAACGATGCGCCCGCTCTCGTGTGCCACTCGGCCCTGCAACAGGTAACCAATGCCCATCATCCCAAGCCGTGCGCCGCCCCATATGAGTGATCTGGCACATGATCGCTGCGCCATGTGATTTCACCCCAGACGTCAACTTTTGGAACCATGGGATAATGCTGTCATCACCCGCATAAAGCTGGCCAAAAACAGAAGGGCTGTCAGGCGCTATATTAGTGGATCCACCGATTATTGTCAGACCAATACCGCCTTTGGCCTTTTCCTCATGATAAAGCCGATAGCGTTCGCGCGGGTGTCCGCCCTCTTCATAGGACGGCGCATGAGCCGTACTAATGATCCGATTGCGCAACGTGAGATGGCGCAGTTGTAATGGTTGAAGAAGCGGATCCGTGCTCACAAGCCCTGCATCGCCTGTTCAAGGTCAGCAATCAGATCATCCGTATCCTCCAACCCAATGTTCAAGCGCACAATACGCCCACCAAAATCTCGGTTTGGCCGTTTCAAATCAGGATAAATCACCGCCAGACTGTTCACACCGCCCCAGCTCATCCCAATTTTGAAGATGTTGAGTGCGTCGATAAAGCTCTTCGCCTTTTCAGCGCTCACACTCTCTTTAAAAGTGAAAGAAAACACGCTGGTAGAGCCGGTAAAATCACGCTTCCAAATCTCGTGTCCCGGACAATCAGGCAATGCTGGATGGAAAACCTCATCGACAATAGAATGCTCTTTGAGCCATCGCGCCACGCGCAATGTTGCGCGCTCTAATGCATCAAGCCGGACAGCAAGCGTTTGCAAACCACGCAGCGCAAGCGAGCAGTCATCAGGCGACACCGCGAGGCCAAGCTGTTGGTAAATTGGACCAAGCTTGCCGTACGCCGCATCATCGCGGGCAGAGACAGAGCCGAGCAGGAGGTCACTGTGACCCCCAACATATTTCGTAAGCGCCTGCATGCTCACATCAACGCCGTGCGCGAAGGCGTCAAACATCACACCTGCCGAATATGTATTGTCGAGCGCCACCGCGACACCGCTCTTGTGCGCCGCCACGACGATGGCTGGCACATCTTGGATATCCATGGTGACAGAGCCCGGGCTTTCGCACCAAATGAGCGCGGTGTTCTCGCGTATGAGATCTGCAATGCCCGCACCAATCAAAGGGTCGTATGCTTCGACCTCTACGTTCAAGCCGCGCATCAAGCCTTCGGCCATCGCCTTGTTCGGACCATAAGCAGAGATTGGCACCAAAGCGTGGCTGCCTGCTTGGCAATAAGAGAGGTAAATCAAAGCAATCGCCGCCTGCCCCCCCGGCACGATCAAACTCTCGCGCGCGCCTTCGATCCCTGCGATACGCGAGGCAAGCTCAAGCGCGGTAGGCGTTCCATAAAGCCCGTAAGAATACCCGTTTTCTGCCTGCCGCCAATCATCCGTAACCGCCGCTTGCTCTTCAAACACAACGGTTGAGCCACGATAGACAGGCGTCACCAGTGAGCGGTAATCCTGCCGCGCTTGCGGGGTGGGATCGAGAAGTTTTGTGCGCCAGTCCATCATATGTCTTTCGTGTTAGAGCGTTTGCAGCTCGAGAATTGCATGCGTGTAAATGCTTATGGCCTCTTCGATCTGCACAATCGAAATATATTCATTCAGGGAATGACATTGCGCCAGATCGCCTGCACCGCAAATCACAGTCGGGCAAGCAAAGTTCGGGGCATCTGAAGAGCCGGGAAAGGCCGTAACATCGCTTTTGCCAATGACTGCCATGCTGGCGTTGATCACCGCCTGCATCACGGGTGATGTCTCAGCTGTGTCCAGCGGCGGTAAGTCTAGGAATGGTGTTTCGATCACGCATTCCAACTCGGGAACGGACTGTTTTGCTTGTTCAACGACCGCATACAACTCAGCCATAACATCCGCAGAGCTTTCGCCGGGGATAGTGCGGCGGTCGATATCGATCTCGCAAAAATCAGGCACAGAACAGGCGTTGTCGCCACCGCGAATGACTCCGACGCTCAAGCTTGGCGCGCCACACATGGGATCCGCGGGACGTGCGCGCAAGTCATCCGCATAGCTCTGCAAAGCCGTCAAAACAGCGCCCATATGATAGATCGCGTTGCGCCCGCTTTGCGGCATGCTGGAATGCGCCGCCAGACCTGTCGTGCGCAAAGTCATCAGCATTTGCCCTTTATGAGCGCGGCAAATTTCTAACTGCGTCGGTTCCGCGACAATTGCGAAATCTAACTGCGGGCCGTGTTGTCCAAAGTAGGTTGAACCCGCCATCGCATGCTCTTCATCGATCACACCGGCGACAATGACATCCCCTCTGAGAGCCGCATCAGAGCGCTGCAAAATGCGGATCACTTCGAGGTAGGCCGCAAGACCCGCTTTCATGTCGCACGCGCCGCGACCATAGATATTGCCGTTTTTGACATGTGGCTCAAACGGGCCGCAGTACCCATCGACCCCCACCGTGTCTAGATGTCCGGCCAGCAAGATCGTAGGGCCATCGCCCGTCCCCTTAAGCCGCCCCCAAACATTGCGCCGTCCTTTGAGAACCTCATGCGCACCAATCTCAAGACCAAGCGCGCGCAGCTGGGTTTCAAACAGATCCGCCATTGCAGCTTCCGCGCCTGCTTCACTTTCAACACCAAAGGTGTTTACGCTTGGCGTTCGGATCATCGCGGACAGATCTGCGACAAGCTGACTGCGATCGATATCAAAACTGCTCATAGTGTCTCGTCCAATTGAGTAGTGAACAATCGCCCATAGCCGACCTGCTCATCTTTGATCCCTGCAAGCCGCAACAAATGCCAAGCCAGAGCATGATTGCTCGCCGTCACAGGCTTGCCGATCTTTTGTTCCGCCAGTTCGATAATCCCTGCCGCGCGCAAGCTTGTGCAAGAGATAAAGACGCCATCGACATCCGTAGACGTACCAACAGAAATCGCTGCATCGAGAATGGATTGCGCGGATATCTTGCCCACGACTTCGTCGCTCTCTTCATAAAAAGACCCGACGCGCGTGATTGCAATGCCTGCTTCTTCAAACCTGTCTTGCATCGCTTGCGTCACATCAGGTGTGTAGGGCGTCACAAGACCAAGCCGCGTCACCCCAAGGCATCGCAGCGCCGCTTTCGCCGCGCTCAAAGGATTGCTTGATGGAACGCCCTTGTGGCTTTGGGCCAGAATATTCGCGACACGCGCTTCGCCGATGATCGTAGCACCTGATGTGCAGCCGTATCCAATCGCGCTTAGTCCCAAATAAGGTGGCAAAAGAGCTGCCGCGACAGGAAGCTCCGCCTCCATCTTGGCAAGGGTATCGGGCGTAACATGTGTGTCGTTGGCCAAACGCGCATGATAAATCGCGACGCCAGAAAGATGCGTTAACGCACGCATCTCCAGCTCCATCGTTTGATCGGATTCCAGCACCAAAAGACCGATGCGCGTCCGCTCTCCCGCGCCTTTGTCTGTGGCGAAGTCGAGACGTGAAATTATGGTCTGATTGTCTACTTTCAATGCTCTCACCGCACCCTTTCGAGTGCGATGTTAACGTGAGGGGTGCCCCATCATCTGTGCAAAAAACGACCTGCGGGTCAGAAACTACGCCAGTGCCTAGCGCACCTTCAATGTGGCAAGGCCGATAATCGCGAGAATAAGTGAGATGATCCAAAAGCGAATGACAATCTGCGGTTCCGCCCATCCCTTTTTCTCATAGTGGTGATGGATCGGCGCCATCAAAAAAACGCGCTTGCCTGTGCGCTTGAAATAAAGAACCTGAATAATCACCGAGAGCGCCTCGACAACAAACAAACCGCCAACAATCGCAAGCACCAGTTCGTGCTTCGTTGAGATCGCAATCGCACCCAAAGCACCACCAAGTGCGAGTGAGCCCGTGTCGCCCATAAAGACCGCCGCAGGTGGTGCGTTGTACCAAAGAAAGCCCAGACCACCGCCAAAAATTCCTGCGGTAAAGATCAGAATTTCTCCCGTTCCCGGAACGTAATGCACATCGAGATACTCAGTAAAGTCAACGCGACCAACAGCATAAGCGATCACACCCAACGTACCCGACGCGATCATAACAGGCATAATCGCAAGACCATCGAGACCATCGGTAAGGTTAACAGAATTAGCGGCACCGACGATGACAATCACGGCGAAGGGTACGAAAAGGTAGCCAAGATTGATCAGTGTGTCTTTGAAGATCGGCAGCGCGAGTTGGTTCTGCAGCTCTGGTGGATGGTACTGCGCAGCCCAAAAGCCAGCAATCGCGGCAATCAGAAACCCTAGACCAAGCCGAATTTTTCCAGACACACCAGCCGTGTTTTGCTTGGACACTTTTGCGTAGTCGTCGGCAAAGCCAATCGCACCGTAAGACATTGTAACAAATAGAACAATCCAGATGAACGGGTTGTCGAGACGTGCCCACAAAAGCGTCGAAGTCAGCAAAGCACCCACAATCAAAAGTCCTCCCATGGTAGGCGTCCCTGCTTTGACAAAATGCCCCTCTGGGCCGTCATCGCGGATCGGTTGACCTTTGCCTTGCTTACGGCGAAGTACGTTAATCAATGGTTTTCCAAACACAAAACCAAAGATCAGCGCCGTCAAAAACGCGCCGCCTGCGCGAAAAGTGATGTAGCGAAAGAGGTTGAAAAAATCGCCCCCATCAGAGAGAGCGGTTAACCAATACAGCATTTACACATCGTCCTTTTCGGAAGTCTTTGGGGCCGTATGGCCCAATTTAGTAACCGCGTCCACCACACGAGACAGACCCATAGAGAGCGACCCCTTAGCAAGCACAACATCACCCGCATCTAGGTCATGGCCGACAAAGCTTGCCATTTCCTTGCTGTCCGCTGTCCAATGTCCTTTTTTCGCATCCGGCAGCGCATCAAAGCAGTGCCGCATCAGCGCGCCAACGCAATTAATGATGTCGATTTTTTCAATGCTCGGCAGTGTCGCAACGGCTCGGTGCATCGCGATTTCATCCACGCCGAGCTCTTTCATATCGCCAAGGTATGCAATGCGACGCCCCTTAGAGACACGGCCAATATCATGAGTCACTTCAGCGGCAGCCAGCACCTCTAACGCCGCGCCAAGCGAACTAGGATTGGCGTTATACGCATCATCAATCAACTCAAGCGTCATGCGGCTGTCGGCGGGATCAAGCGCGATCACTTCGCGCGCACCGCGTCCTGTGAAAGGTGTCCAAGTTGCGATCGATTGCGCCGCGAGCGCGAGATCAGCCCCAAGTGCTTCGGCACAGGCCAACGCCCCCAGCCCGTTCATCGCGAAATGCTGCCCTGCGCTTTGCACTTTGAACAAAAGCGGCGCGCCTAGAACGTTCGCTTCGACAACAGTCGTGTTTCCCTTTAACACACTGTTTTCCAATGTGTATTCTCGAGCGCTCTGGCCAAACCAGACCGCAGCAACGCCAAGGTCTGCGGCGGCTTGTTCAAGAATAGCAGCGGTTCCAACATCCGCATTCAGAACACAAACACCGTCTGGTTCTAGTCCTTCCATGATCGACGCTTTCTCAGCGGCAATCCCTTCAATGTTCTCAAATGCTTCGAGATGAGCCGCCGCGACCGTGGTCACCAAACTCACATGAGGGCGCGCCATTTTGGCAAGCGGCGCGATCTCACCCGGGTGGTTCATCCCGATCTCGATCACCGCATATTCCGTATCCGCAGGCATGCGTGCCAAAGTGAGCGGCACGCCCCAATGGTTGTTGTAACTTGCAACAGACGCATGAGTGCGGCCCTGCGCGCTTAGCACATCGCGCAGCATTTCTTTGGTCGACGTTTTTCCCACAGAGCCAGTGATCGCTACAACGCGCGCGCTTGTACGAGCGCGACCTGCGCGCCCTAAATCCTCAAGCGCGCTCAACACATCCTCAACGATGAGCAGCGGCGCATCTGGCGCAACGCCTTCGGGCGCATGTGTCACCAACGCAGCCCCCGCCCCTTTGGAAAGGGCTTGCGCGACAAACTCATGCCCGTCGCGCGCGGCTTTCAAAGCGACAAACAAATCGCCAACTTCAATCGTACGTGTGTCAATCGAGATGCCATCGACGGACCAATCACCGACGGCTCGACCGCCTGTTGCGGCGGCCGCTTCTTTCGCGCTCCATAGGCTCATGCGCGATCTCCTTCTAATGCGGCGACAGCCACGCTTGCTTGTTCACAATCATCAAAGGGAAAGACAGTATCACCAACGACTTGCCCCGTTTCGTGGCCCTTGCCTGCTATCAACAATGCGTCGCCGGGTGCGAGCGCATCCACTGCGCGCAGGATCGCTTCGGCGCGGTCTGCGACCTCGATTGCTTCGGGTGCACCTGTCATCACAGCCGCACGGATCAAAGCTGGTTCTTCTGATCGCGGATTATCGTCTGTCACAAACACAAGATCAGCATTTTCTGCAGCAGCTTGGCCCATAAGCGGACGTTTCGATGTGTCACGATCCCCGCCAGCACCGACAATAGCGATTAAACGCCCCATCACATGCGGGCGCATTGCTTTGAGCGCGGTGGAAACCGCATCTGGCGTATGCGCATAGTCAACGAAGACCGCCGCGCCATTCGCACGCGTCGCCGCCAGTTGCATCCGACCATGTACCGTTTCGAGATCGCCAAGCGTGTCGAATACGCGCGCAGGGTCTTCGCCGCACGCAATCACGAGGCCCGCAGCCAGCAAAACATTCTCTGCCTGAAAACCACCGATCAGATTGAGCCGCGCTTGGAACGGGCGATCATGCCATTTGAACAACAAATCCTGCCCGGTGCCGTCGTAGCGCTGGCCAAGCAAACACAGGTCTGCTTCGGGGTCACGCCCCACGCCGATAAGTTCATGCCCATGGGACTGCGCAATCATCGCAACCTCTGCGCCTTTGGGATCATCGAGGTTCACAACCGCAACACCATCATCTTGCAAGACGCGGGTGAACAAGCCCATTTTCGCATCAAAATACGCTTCGAACGTGCCGTGGTAATCAAGGTGATCTTGCGTGAAATTGGTGAACCCTGCAGCTGCGATGTTCACACCGTCCAAGCGGCGCTGATCAAGACCATGCGAGGACGCTTCCATTGCGGCATGAGAAATGCCTTCGTGCGATAAGGTCGCTAAAGTGCGATGCAACGTAATCGGCTCGGGCGTCGTATGCGCGAGCGGAAGGTGCAGGCTGCCCTCCACTCCTGTTGTGCCCAGATTGACGGCTTCCAGATCAAGCAAGTTCCATATCTGACGCACAAAGGTACTTACGGATGTCTTGCCATTCGTCCCTGTGACCGCGGTCATGATCTGAGGTTGCGCGCCAAAATAAAGTGCTGCTGCAAATGCGACTGCACCACGCGGATCATCCGTGAGGATCACCGCGGCGTCGCTCGCGGCCAGCTCATCCGCCGCAATCTCTGCCCCGACCGCATCCGTCAGAATCGCGCTCGCTCCCATACGCAAAGCGTATTGAATAAATTCACCGCCATGCACTTTGGAACCAGGCAAAGCGGCGAACAAAAAGCCAGCCTTCACCTCGCGGCTATCAACGGCAATGCCTGTAATATTTGGGTTACGCCCATCCGCTGCGGTTAATCCGAGCTGCTGCAAAGTCTTTGATGCTGCCATGGCCTGCCCCTACATCTTGCGGTGCGCGCGTCTGCGCACCCCTTAATTCGATGTGAGCGTTATACCAGCCAATTCACCCGGTTCAATCTCTGGTCTTAACCCCAAGAGCGGTGCAACGCGGCCAATCATCTCTGCGGCGACCGGAACAGCGGTCCAACCAGCGGTTCTGCGCGGTTTTTTGCCTGAGGTTTCTGTGGGTTCATCGAGAGTGACAACCAATACATACTTCGGATTGTGCGCAGGGAAGAGCGACGCAAAAGTTGCGATGACTTTGTCGTCGTAATAGCCCCCGCGTGGTTTTGGCTTGTCTGCTGTGCCTGTCTTACCACCCACTGCGTAGCCCTGCACTTCGCCAAAGCTTGCCGTGCCTTCGGTCACAACCTTGCGCAGCATCTGGCGGGCGTAGCGCGCGGTGTCTTCGCGCATCACGCGTGTGCCCTCAGGCGCGCCTGTGCGTTTGATAATCGTAGGCTTGATATATGTGCCGCCATTGGCCAGCGCAGCGTAACCCGCCGCAAGATGCAGCGGTGAATTCGAAATACCGTGGCCGTATGAAATCGTAACAGCGCTCAAGTCCGTCCAGCGTTCTGGATAAAGCGGCTTGCCGCCTTTGGCTTCAACAATCTCAAGCGGTGTATAATCCATAAAGCCCATAGCTTTCATGAATTCCTTTTGACGTTTCACACCGATTTGCAGCGCCATACGACCTGTTCCACGGTTCGAGCTTTTGATGATGATGTCTTCAACGCTCAACACGCCGTAATTTTTCTTTTGGAATTCACCAATATTAAACCCGCCAACACGCAACGCTTTGCCCGTGTCGATCATCGTCTGGTTGTTCACCAGATTAAGGTCCATTGCCTGCGCGGCGGTAAAGATTTTATACGCAGAACCAAGCTCATAGACACCCTGCACCGCGCGATTGAACAGCGGGCTGTCAGATGCATCCCCTTCTACCAGCGGACTTGGGCGCGCGTTGGGATCAAAATCAGGCAGGCTGACGATCGAAATAATCTCGCCTGTATGCACATCCATCAAAACAGACGCGGCCCCTTTGGCGTTCATCAACTTCATACCGCCGTAGAGCACACGCTCGGCTGCGGCCTGCACTGTTAGATCTAGCGAAAGCGCAAGTGGAGCCCCTTGGCGCGCAGGGTCGCGCAGCAGGTCGTCGTAGTATTTTTCAACGCCAGCAACGCCGATAACTTCGGCAGCGTGCACACCTTCTCGGCCAAAACTCGCACCGCCCATGACGTGTGCTGCAAGCTTGCCATTGGGATAAAGACGCATTTCGCGCGGTCCAAACAACAGGCCCGGATCACCAATATTGTGAACTGCTTGCTTCTGCTCGGGGCTGAGTTTTTTCTTGATCCACAGGAACTTACGCTTACCAGTGAAGTCCTTGAGCAGTTTATCCTGATTGAGATCTGGGAAAATCGCCGCCAGTTCAGCCGCGACACGTTCTTTGTCGATCATCTGCAAAGGTTGTGCGTAAAGCGAGTGTGTTTCAAAGTTCGTCGCCAAGACACGCCCGTGACGATCAGTAATATCCGCGCGCTGTGCAAGGATCGCGCTGCCTTTGCTGGCCGCGCGTGGCTCAGCGGGCTCGGTCGCTGCAAGAACGCCCATACGCGCACCGATCACACCAAAAGCGCAAAAGAAGATCACCGACAGGATCAGTAAACGCCCTTCTGCCCGCCCACGCGACGCATCACGCATTTGCTCGTGGCGAATACGCAGGTTTTCACGCTCAATCGCGTCAGGGTTTTCACCACTGGCGCGCGCCTCAAGAATACGTGCTAGGGGTCGAAGGGGCGTGCGGATCATGGAAACACTCCGTCTCCGCGTGTCACGGCTTCGCCGCCAGTCATGCCTGATACATCGACCGGATTGTTGATGATCAACTCAGGCTCGATAGGTTGCGGAAAGGCCACTTGATCGACTTTGCCAAACTGATCAGGGCGCAAAGGCAACAGGCCCAAACGCTCGAAATTCACCTCTGTGAGGTCGCGCAAACGATCAGGACGGTTGAGATACGCCCACTCCGCACGCAAAACAGTCAAACGCGCCCGCGCTTGGCCGATTTCGCGGTTGATCTGTTCTGTCTTGGCGATTTCCGCCTGTGTTTGATAATTCTCACGGTAGGCCCAAAAGGCCAAACCGATCACAGCAAGGGCAGTCACAATATATAACAATGAACGCATTTAACGGTCCCTTCGTAGCATAGGCATGCCAAGCACTTTTGGCGCGATGTCGCCCGCAGGTGCATCGGTGCGGCGTGCGAGGCGCAGTTTGGCGGAGCGTGCGCGCACGTTATGTTCGAGTTCTTCTTCAGAGGCGGTGATGGCCTTGCGACCCAACAATTCAAACGCGGGCTTCTCGACTTCGACCTGAGGTGCGAAACGGTTTGGATTACCTGTGGTGCCTGCGCGCGACTGCAAGAAGCGCTTTGCCATGCGGTCTTCCACAGAATGAAAGCTCACAACGGCGAGCAATCCACCGGGTGCAAGTGCGCGCTCAGCGGCCATAAGGCCCTGATACAACTCACCATATTCGTTGTTCACGGCAATGCGCAAAGCTTGAAAGCTACGTGTCGCTGGATGGCTCTGCCCCGGCTTTTTGCGCGGCAAGCATTTTTCGATCAACCCAGCGAGTTGCAACGTCGTGGTGATCGGTGTTTCTGCACGCATCTCCAGAATGGCGCGTGCGATACGCCGTGATGCGCGCTCTTCACCATAATTATAGAGGATTTCGGCGATCTCTTCGGCCTCGTATTCATTGACGATGTCCGCAGCACTCTGCCCGTCCTGGCCCATACGCATATCGAGCGGTCCGTCGCGCATGAACGAAAACCCGCGCTCGGCAATGTCGAGCTGCATGGAAGAGACCCCAAGATCGAGGACAACGCCGTCCAAATCCTGCGCAAATTCGGCCATGTCAGAGAACACGCCGCGCTGCTGGATCAAACGTTCGCCGTATTGCCCTGCCCAAGACGTTGCCATTTCAAACGCTAAAGGATCGCGGTCCACTGCAATCACACTATCCGCCCCTGCATCAAGCAAAGCGCGTGTATACCCGCCTGCCCCAAATGTCCCATCGAGCCAACGACCGCTGATTGGATCAGCCGCTTTCAGAATAGGATCCAAGAGGACCGGAATATGTGGAGCAGTGGTGGCAGCCTGCGTCATGGATCACTCCACAGGACTGGGCGTTGGGGCACTATCAAGAAACTCAAGCGGATCGAAATCATCGGGCAGCTCTTCGAGCCACTCTTCTGTTTTCGCCAGTTCATCCGCTTCGTAGGTCTCGGTTTTCCAAATCTGGAACGTATCACCTGCCGCGATAAAGAACGCTTCTTTATCAAGCTCGATTTTCTGACGCAGTTTGCTTGGCAGAACCAAGCGACCTGTCTCGTCAATCGTTGTCGGGAAAGATTGGCCATGGAAGAGACGCTGAAGCATTTTACGCTGTATAGATCCACGTGGGAGGGCGTCGATCTTTGCGTCCACCTCCTCGATCGCTTCCATGGTGTAACACTCAAGATAATTGCGACGGTGATCGCCGTAGACAATTACCAATTCGGGGGCGAGGCCTTCGGTCCAATTGGGGTCAGCCGCTTCGATTACACGACGAAAAGAGGCCGGTATCGAGACCCGCCCCTTTGTGTCCACCTTATGGTGGCTTTCGCCTCTGAATCTGCGTGACACGCCCAATTCGTCCCTCTTACATACCCCTAAAAATATTAAAGGCGGATCAAGCTGCTGCCACTGCTTGATCCGCCGACGTCCCGTTGCCGGGAGTGTCCGATCGCGCGCGCCACCTGGGGGGATGTCTGCTCGCTCGCGCGCCGGATCTGGTTGAGAGGATTGTGGCGGGTGCCTGTATGAAACCTGACTTAGTGGTTTTTATTGACTTGGGATCGTTTGGCGTCCCGTTGTTGTGTTACCCGACTTCCTCTTCTGTCATTAGGGATGACATGGGAATTCATGGCAATCAATAGGAAATGTTGGGTGAAACTTACTGAATGTTGTTTTCAGACCCACTCAAAAACAAGATATGGTAAGAACACTTCAAGAACACGATCCAGTGGTAGCGAAAATGTGAAGCTGAAACACTATATGTTGATCCGAAACAATCTTTGATTTTTTTCCCATATTTTCCCGAATTTCGACACAACTGAGCATGGTTTTGCAAATTTTCGTCGAACACGGGCATCTTGAGCCTACGAATCACATCTGAATCTTGCTGTAAATTGCTCTGAGACCATGGATTCGCGGGTGAGTCTTTGGTGTGACATAGGGTTCTTGCCGAGTTTTGGGCATTTGGCCCATGAAATCCCACGTCGCCCATCGTTTCCCATATAGAACCCCAAAAACAGCAAAAGCGCCCCGACGTGGGACGCTTTTACCAAAATTAGACGAAAAAGATGGGGCGTTAAGCCATGCCACCCTCAATCAAACCCTGCGCGAGTTTGGCATAGGCCTGCGCCATTTCCCCCTCGCCCGCAGCGATGGGCGTGCCACTATCGCCAGCCAAGCGCGTTTCAAGGTCAATCGGCAAAGCTCCCAACAGCGGTACATTGATGCGCTCCGCTTCTGCGGCCACCCCCCCTTGACCAAAGATCGCATGCTCTGATCCGCAATCAGGGCATTTGAACATCGACATGTTTTCGATCAGTCCCAGCACAGGTGTTTTCAGTGTCGCGAACATATCAAGCGCTTTGCGTGCATCTAAGAGTGCAACGTCCTGCGGCGTGCTCACGACAATCGCACCAGTTACTTGGCTCTTTTGGCAAAGCGTGAGTTGTACATCACCCGTACCGGGAGGCAGATCGACGATAAGAACGTCCAGCTCGCCCCACTCTACCTGTCCAAGCATTTGCTGCAATGCACCCATTAACATAGGGCCCCGCCAGACAATCGCTTTGTCGGGGTCCATCATCAGACCAATAGACATCATCGTGACGCCATGCGCTTTGAGCGGAATAATCGTTTTGCCATCCGGGCTCGCAGGGCGTTTGCTCACCCCCATCATGCGTGGCTGAGACGGTCCGTATATATCAGCGTCGAGCAAACCAACGCGGCGGCCTTGTTTGGCCAAAGCAACCGCAAGGTTCGACGAGACTGTTGATTTCCCAACACCGCCTTTGCCAGAGCCAATCGCGAGAATGCGATCCACACCAGAGACAGGTGCCGGCCCGCCCTCTTGCGGCTTGGGATGGCCACCGATTTTAAAACTGGGCGGCGCAGGTTTCGCTGGCGCAGGCCCATGGGCCGTCAAAGCTACATTTACTGTGCGCGATCCCGCCACTGCCGCGACCGCTGCTTCGGCCGCTTTGCGCAAAGGTTCCATCTGCTGCGCTATCGCAGGGCTTGGCGCTTCGATCACAAATCGCACGGCGTTGTCATCCACACTTAATGCGCGGATCATATCGCGGCTGATCAGATCCCCGCCATCAGGCAAAGCCAAACGTGCAAGGGCATCTTTAATATCTGTCTCTATCTGGCTCATTGCTCTCTCCCATAGGCGCTTAGGTATACCTCGCATCTTTGCGCGCAGGTGCAAGGGTGCCTCGGTATCTTTTTCGCCCGTGTCTTTTTCGCCCGTGTCTTTTTAAGTCGCCAAAAAATTAAGCAAACGATTCCGTTAACTTAACCCTACGTCGCGTATGCACATGCTGCATAGCAGCATTGTAGAAATGATTATTGTGCAGACGCAGCATTAGCTCCATATTGATCCCAACAGCGAGACACACTGCTTCGCTCGAACTTGAAACGCTTTATAAAGGATGATCGACATGGCGTTCCTTACAGATACATTCTCCGTCCAAGGTACAATGGGCGACAAGCTCGTAGCATTCTGGTCAAACTTCCGGGAAGCACGCACAAAGCGCGCAGTTTACCGTCAGACAATCAACGAGTTGGCCGGTCTTTCAAACCGCGAATTGGCAGATTTGGGCATTCACCGCTCAGCAATCCGCCGCATCGCATATGAGTCCGCGTACACGAAATAAGAGTTTAAAGAATTCAACAGGCCAACTCCTCCCGAAACGGTCTTGTTGATATTGGCGGCGGCGATCTCCTCCCAGTTAGCCCTGCCAAAGAATACCGATCCCACAAGGATCTGGGTTAGCGTGGCCACACCTCCTCCCTGGTGCGTCACGCTTAAAAAGAACGGCGATGTGTCCTCCCACACATCGTCGTTTTTCTTTTTTGGGCAGGTCACACTAGCAAATCAAGCGATGTTCGATCCAGCAAGTATGGCAAGCGCAATTGCGCTTTGCGCACCATTGCAGGATCAAGCGATGCATATAGAATTTCCGAAGTCCGACTTGCGCGCGCAAGTTCCGTGCCGTTTGGGGCAGCGATCACGCTTTTGCCAAGAAACTCCATATCGCCCTGTGTCCCGCTGCCGTTCGCATATACCAAGAAAACCCCGTTTTCATACGCGCGCGTTGGAAGCATCGTGTCTGCAACCCATCCCCAATCTGCTCCAAGTGCAGTCGGCACCAGCACAAGATCCGCCCCGAACGCCGCCGCATGGCGCACTGTTTCGGGAAATTCCGCATCATAGCAAATCAGCGTCGCGATTTTGAAACCGCGGTAAGTGAATAGCGTAATCCCCTGTCCCGCCGTGTAGTATTCCCGCTCAAAACCCGGAGGAATCGCAAGTTTGCGGTGATGTCCCAGCAAAGTACCATCAGGTCCGATACACATCGCGCTGTTATAAAGCGTCTCATCCGCGCGTTCAGCGTACCCGCAATGAATGGCCAGTTTGAAGCGTTGCGCGAGCTCACCAAGCTTTTGCGAGGTTGGGCCATACGCAGGCTCTGCACTGGCGCGCGTTTGCGCCCCTATGGCATAACCGCAGGCGAAAAGTTCAGGTAAAACCACCAAATCAGCGCCTTTTGTTGCGATCTCTGGCAAGTGCTGCGCAAGCCACTCCATGCGTGCGCTCCACCCAACAAGATCAGACGGCGCTTGCGCTAAGGCGAGGGAAAGCATCGTTTCAGCTATCCGTCACAAGCAGCTCACGCGGGTATTGTGTGAGATACTCAGCCCCGTTTTCCGTCACCACAATACTGTCGCCTATGCGTCCTGCCATTACACCATCCACAGAAATGCCGCCATCCACGGCGAATGTCATGCCTGCTTGCAAAATGGTCGTATCGCCCGCTTTTAATTCCGGTGCTTCGAGATAAGCCACGCCAATCGAACGTCCCGTACGATAGCCCGTCGCATAACCGCGCTCTGCGTAAATCACATCTGCTGCTGCCGCGATCGATTCTGCCGTCACGCCCGGTTTGATCGCCGCGATTGCCGCCTGTTGCGCATCTATCGCCGCTTGCTGCACGCGCGCCGCATCTTCGGTGACATCCGCCACATGAAACATCCGGTCAAAGCCGAGCTTATATTGCTTGAACTGCGCCATATTGCAAAAGCAGAAATAGACGGGATCGGCCTTTTCATACGCTTTCACAGAAGCACGGCGATGCACCATTGATGTGTCACGCCCGCTTTGCAGGATTTGTAAGTTGTGGATCATCGGGGACACAAACCGCTCCCAGCCTTGATCCGTCAGGAACCCTGCCGCCTTGCGCGTGCCGGCTTCAATCACCGCCAATGCGCTTTCAAACTCCTGTGCGCCAACTCGAAGCGAGCCATGCGCCGCCGCCATCATAGCCCCTGCGATTTCGCCTGCTTGCTTCATCACTTCGATCTCGAGCGGGGATTTAATCATCCGCTGCGCACCAAGGATCGGACCGATATCGCAAAGTGCGACGCCACGGTATGTCTCATCCATAAAGTGACGCACGATTGCTGGGATATCCATCTGCTCGACCCAGATTTGTTCGGGCTTTTCGGGCAAACACGTGGCAAGGGCCCTGCCCCAAGAATTCTGCCCCGCATCTTCCCAGCGATGAATATCTTCAACCCACGTCATCTCAGCCACCATTTCGCTTTCCATAAGCGGCGTGATGACACTAGGTGCACCGTCGCTGCGCACGACCAACATGCTGGGGCGGCCAAACTCAATACCAAGATAGCCCCAAAATCCAGCCAAATACGCGATAGAGCTTTCAGAGGTGAAAACTGCGTGACTGATCCCGCGCATTTGCATCTCCGCTTGTAGAATTTCGGTTCGGTGTTTCGCTTCAATCAGCATCTATGGCCTCCTTATTCACCGGGGAAACCTACCAAGCTTGGGGTTGCGAGATCTCATAAAAGCGACGAAACATGTCGTTTCAATGGAGTACGCGGCGTTTCCCTGCTGCGCCACCACGCCGTTTTGGCACAGGGAGCGGCTGAGACGCATCGCGCAAATAGCCCACAAAGAGCTTTGCTGCCACTGCCGTGTGCGAAAAATCACTGAAGAAGGGCAAGGCACGCTGCGCTTCCATGCAGGTATTGGCACCTTTGGGTAACGTCATCGCCCATTCTAAAAAACCTGCTTTTGCAGCCTGAACATGCGCATGCGCAGTGCCATCCACATCTTGCAAGGCCTTGAAAATCTGCTGTGCCGTCATCGTTCCTCCTTATGCCCACACCCCGGGGCGCATTATGTAATGCGAGAGACAATGCAGATGAAACACACGCGGGCTTCCAAAAGAGCAGCGCTTGTCTCGCCTGCTCCGCCACCCGCGGTTTCGACTTACTCACAAGGCTGGTTTCCGGGCTTAGGGCGAGTGGTTAACGCGTTAACCCTGATCCAGCACCTTCCCAAAGCGTCGCGCTCCAGTGGTCTTGCCAGATCTCTCACCCACACCGTTGCGGGGGCAGCACCGGATTTCCACCGGTTTCCCAATTCTCTGCCCTTTTGACGGGACAGCACCTTGATAAACAGACGTTACTTAAAGAGCGGCGTTCTGCGCAAGGGCAACTTGCGCCAAACCTGCGTCCAAAAGCGGCTTTTCGTTACGCACATGACGCGCGATGAGTTGTTTTTGCTGAATACGCGCGGGAATCATATTTGCTGGTTTCATAATGCGTTTCTTGCGTGCAAGATGGGGAAACAGCGTCAAAACCTCGCCGCGCGCATCTGGGTTCAGCGCAGCAATTGCTTCGCGGCCTATGTAAAAACTCTCCGCCGGTGCGCCCTCTGCGAGCACAACTTGATGACGATCAAACACAAGGTGGTAATAGTTCAGCGCATCCTTGGCCTGATCAATGTAAATCCCTGGCATTTCAATCAGGCGAACCGCTGCAATTAGCACATCGGTTTCGCCAAACATACGCTGCGCCACCGGTGAACTGACCTGCATCCGGTGCTGTCGTGACACGCGCAGATCGCGCTTGGGCAAATCTTCGCCCAACGCACCTGCTGAAATGTGCACGGGGCGCAGATTCTCGAATTCCTGCATTTGCACTGCCGAAACTGCACTGAGCAGGTTCAAACGTAGGGACGAAAAACCACCACCTGCCAAAGCAATGCGCGCTTCGGGCTCTAACGTCTCGACCTTTTGTGGCCCTTGATCTGTCTCGATCAAAGTGCCTTCAGCAAAACAAACCACAGAAGAATAGGTCCAGCCCGTCGTGTGGCTTTGATAACTGCCAAGCGTCGCACCAACGGTGAACGCAGAGCCAGGTGCCGGGATGAAATACCACCCCGACGGCGCGGCACTCGTATTGAAGAAAAAGAACGTCTCCACATGCGGATTTCCGAGCGTATCGGTGAAACTTACATCGATTGCATAGGGTTGAGAGTTTGTGCTGCCCGCCGCACCGCCATTAATGGTCACCGTTTCGGACGCGTCGCTGCCCCCTTGATAGCTGCCGTCATTATCATCGAGCACAGCCGTATAAGACGTGTTATAGAGCGCGTTATACCCTGTGCCGCTCCACCGAAATGCTTCAACGGTATAGGTCGCCATCGCTAACCCTGCCCCTTCTTAGCTGCGCGCAATTTGGCTTTGCGCTCCAAATCAGCGGCGCGAAATAGCAGACGTGCACCCGTTTTAGAGAGTTGAAACGCGATTGCGCCTGTGCCGAGGTCTTGCTCGGCATCTAAAACGGCGCGCGCGGAGGGCGCTTCATTATGTTCCGTGCGCAGACGATGCGCAAATTTCTTATGGCGCGCACTTAGGGCACCTTCAATATCACTCATACATCACCTGCTGACGCGAAAATGCACACGTCGTTTAAAACAAAAATACAGTAAACCGCTCGATTTCCTGTTGTCACAATACTTTTCAACGCTCTAACGGCGCTTGTTTAAGGGAAGATAACAGAAAATCAGAAAGACGCCAAACCCACAGGCGGGTTCACGTTAAAGGTGTGTTGCAAAAACTCCCAAATCTTTGCTACGGAAGCGTTTTTCCCGCGTCACACCGCGTCGCTTGCAATCTGTTTCAGGATCGCAATCGCATCATCAGCGCGATCTTCTGGGATAAAGAGGTGATCGTGAAAGAACCCTGCAACAGGGTTCACGCCCATGCCAGCCGCGGCGAGTTTCGTAGCGATGAGCGCAATAAAACCAACCGCATCAAGCGCAGAATGCACATTGAGCGTGATCATACGAGACGGAAATTCATACGCCATTGCGTGCGCTTCCGCTTCACTTTTCAACAAAATCAGCGTCGTACCTTCCGCCTCTTGAAAGACCATGCGCCGCGATAGGCCATCTGGAATTTCGCGCTCAGGCAAGGTGACAAAGACAAAGGTGCCATCAATCAATGTCGCTGACATGCTGCGCAAAAGGATGTTGAGATCGTGCTCACCGCTCATAATTTTCGCCTCTTAAAACGGAATGTCATCCGCCGCATCCGCAGCAGCGACGAAACGGGACACGACTTTCTTTATGCCCGCTTTTTCAAATTCAATCTCGAGCTTGTCGCCTTCAATTCCAATCACGGCCCCATAGCCGAACTTTTGATGAAACACCCGCTCACCTATCGAGAAACTCGAAACAGCGGTCATATCAATCGTGATATTCTTGGCCTCAGACGGCTGCCCCATGGGGCGTTGATCTTTGCGCGCTTGCAGACGTTTCCAACCGGGCGAATTGTAAACATTCGCGTCTTGAACACGTTGTTCCAGATCCGAACGACCAGAGCCGCCGCCCATCCCCATACCAGCAGCGCCGTAGCTACCACCATAAAGGCCGGGGGGCGTGAGTACGTCCACATGATCCTCGGGGAGTTCGTCAATAAAGCGCGACGGGAGCGCGTTTTGCCACTGGCCGAACACCATGCGATTGGCCGCGAAGGAAATTGTGCACAGTTCTTCCGCACGGGTGATGCCAACGTAGGCGAGCCGGCGTTCTTCTTCTAATCCTTTGAGACCGCTTTCATCCATGGAGCGTTGCGAGGGGAACAGGCCATCCTCCCACCCTGGCAGGAACACCGCAGGGAATTCCAGACCCTTCGCGCCGTGCAACGTCATGATGGAGACTTTTGGCTCGTCCTTTTCCTGTTCATTGTCCATGATCAGACTGACGTGCTCGAGAAAACCTTGAAGGTTTTCAAATTGTTCCAGCGCTTTCACAAGTTCCTTAAGGTTCTCAAGCCGCCCCGGCCCTTCGGGGGTTTTGTCGTTCTGCCAATGGGCGGTGTAGCCGCTCTCGTCCAGAATAACTTGCGCGAGTTCAACGTGACCCATTTCGGGCGGCCCGTATTCCGGCTGCGTGAATGTCGGCCCGTCATCCAGCACAGCATCGTCATCAATCACATTCGCCATTAACGGACCGCGTGTCAGAGCCGACCAACGCGCGATGCCGTCAACCAGCTTGCCAAGTTCAGTGCCGCCTTTGCCACCAATCCCTTTGGTGTCGACAATGATGCGCGCGCCTTCAAGCAAGCTTACGCCATTCTCACGCGCCGCCATTTGAATTTTCTGCTGCGCTTTATCACCAAGTCCGCGCTTGGGCGTATTCACAATTCGTTCGAACGCGAGATCGTCATCAGGGGATGTTACAACGCGGAAATAGGCCATCGCATCGCGGATTTCCATGCGCTCGTAAAAGCGCGGGCCGCCAATAACGCGGTAGGGCAAACCAATGGTTAAGAAGCGATCCTCAAACGCGCGCATTTGATGCGACGCGCGCACAAGAATGGCCATATCATCGAGCGAAATAGGACGCATACCGCGTGCGCCACCCTGCATAGCCTCAAGCTCTTCGCCGATCCAGCGCGCCTCTTCCTCGCCGTCCCAGTGACCGATCAAACGCACCTTTTCACCTTCTTCAGAGGCGGTCCACAGGTCTTTTCCCAACCGCCCTTCATTGCCTGCAATCACATTGGACGCAGCAGCGAGGATATGTGGGGTGGAACGGTAATTCTGCTCAAGTCGCACCACCTTTGCGCCCGGAAAATCCTTTTCAAACCGCAAGATATTGCCCACTTCCGCCCCGCGCCAACCATAGATCGATTGGTCATCATCACCCACACAGCAAATGTTTTTGTGACCACCCGCAAGAAGCCGCAGCCAGAGATATTGCGCGACGTTTGTGTCCTGATACTCGTCCACCAGAATGTAGCGGAACCAGCGTTGGTATTGGTTGAGAATATCGTCGTGCGTCTGAAAGATTGTCACCACATGGAGCAAGAGATCGCCGAAATCTACGGCATTCAATTCCAGCAAGCGTTTCTGGTACATCTCGTAAAACTCAGTACCGCGATTGTTGTAGGCCCCCGCGTCTGCGCTTGGCACTTTGTCAGGCGTCAACGCACGGTTTTTCCAACCATCGATAAATCCCGCAAGCATCCGCGCAGGCCAGCGTTTGTCGTCGATGCTTTCCGCGCGCAAAAGCTGTTTGAGCAATCGGATTTGATCGTCGGTATCAAGGATCGTGAAGTTGCTCTTCAACCCCACCAATTCTGCATGACGGCGCAAAAGCTTCACACAGATGGAGTGGAACGTACCAAGCCATGGCATCCCCTCGATCGACTGCCCAAGCATCCCGCCCACACGGTTCTTCATCTCGCGGGCGGCTTTGTTTGTGAAGGTCACCGCCAGAATTTCATTAGGCCGCGCCTTTGAGGCGTTCATCAAATGAACAATCCGCGTGGTCAGCGCTTTGGTTTTGCCCGTCCCAGCGCCCGCCAACATCAAGACAGGGCCGTTCAAAGTTTCCACCGCTTCGCGCTGTGCAGGGTTCAACCCGTCCAGATACGGCATGGGTCGCGCAGACATGGCGCGTTGCGAGAGGGGCACAGAGGCGCCGTCGAAGGCGTCCATTTCGTCAAAATTGCTCATGGGCGTAACTCTAGCGCGCAAATGCCGATAGGAAAAGAGAGGTTCTTGATCTGTTCCGCATTCTTTTGCTAGACAAATGCCGCATTGCAGCGAAAACTGTGCGTATGGATTTACACAGCACCTACCCTGCGATCTCTGATCTGCGCCGTGCCGCGAAACGTCGTATCCCGCATTTCGTCTGGGAATACCTCGATAGCGCGACGGGGAATGAAGCGACGAAAGCCCGCAATCGAACCAAGCTCGATGAGGTGCTGATGATGCCCTCAATCCTGCACGGTGAAATGACACCGGATTTGAGCGTCGATTTGTTGGGGCAGCATTTGCCCCTGCCCTTTGGCATCGCCCCTGTCGGTATGTCCGGACTAATTTGGCCTGATGCGGAACGTATTCTGGCCGCCAACGCTGCAAAACTTGGCATTCCTTATACACTTTCGACTGTTGCGACCCGAACGCCCGAAGAGGTGGCACCTGTTTTGGGCGCGCAAGGATGGTTCCAGATGTACCCACCGCGTGATGAGGGCATCCGGACAGATATGTTGGCGCGCGCCAAGAACGCGGGCTTTCACACTCTGGTTCTAACGGTAGATGTGCCTGTTGCGTCTCGCCGAGAGCGACAGTTGCGCGGCGGACTGCAACAACCGCCCAAACTGACACCGCGCCTGTTGGCGCAGGTGGCGACGTGTCCGACTTGGGCCATGGGAACCGCGAAACTTGGCATGCCGCGCATGCGTTTGATCGACAGCTATGCGGATCATGTGAAAGGTCAGACTGATGGTCTAAGCAGCACGGCTCATGTTGGATACTTGCTGCGCACATCGCCTGATTGGGAATACGTGGCCAAACTGCGCGCCGAATGGGATGGACCATTTATCGTAAAAGGCGTGTTAAACGTAGAGGATGTTGCGCGCCTAGAGAATGCAAGCGTCGATGCGATCTGGCTTTCTAACCATGCGGGACGTCAGTTTGATGGTGCCCCTGCGCCAATTGAAATTTTACCTGACATTCGCGCGGCGACAAAACTGCCGTTGATCTTTGACAGCGGGATTGAAGGTGGCTTGGACATCCTGCGCGCTCTCGCGCTTGGGGCAGATTTTGTCATGCTCGGGCGCGCGTGGCACTACGCACTTGGGGCGCTTGGAGAACGTGGACCTGCGCATCTCGCGGATATGCTCACGTCAGATTTACGCGCCAATATGGGACAAATAGGTGCTCGAACCTTGCACGAGACGCGCGAGATGATTCTCAAGATGACCTAAACAACAAAAAACCTCATCAAAGCGCTGCGGTTGACAACAACTGTTAGCGTTAACATAAGCTTTTGTTACCGCTAAACACCCAATACTACGAATATCGCGTAGTCTTTTTACGGTGTAAACCTTGCGCAACAGAACCTCTCGGGAAGCCAGATATGACTGAATTCAACAAGATCCTCATCGCCAACCGCGGAGAAATCGCGATCCGCATCATGCGTGCGGCCAACGAGCTCGGCAAGAAAACCGTCGCCGTTTACGCAGAAGAGGACAAGTTGGGCCTGCATCGTTTCAAAGCGGATGAAGCCTACCGCATTGGCGAAGGTTTGGGTCCCGTTGCGGCCTATCTGTCAATCGAAGAGATTATTCGCGTCGCCAAAGCGTCTGGCGCAGATGCTATCCATCCGGGCTACGGACTGCTCTCGGAAAACCCCGATTTCGTTGATGCATGTGATGCGAACGGGATTACGTTCATCGGCCCAAAGGCCGCAACAATGCGCGCCCTTGGCGACAAAGCATCAGCACGCCGAGTCGCAATTGAAGCAGGCGTGCCTGTGGTGCCCGCGACCGAAGTGCTTGGCGATGACATGGCAGCCGTCAAGCGTGAGGCAGGCGAAGTCGGCTATCCGTTGATGCTCAAGGCCTCATGGGGTGGTGGCGGACGCGGGATGCGACCGATCTATTCCGAGGATGAAGTCGAAGAAAAAGTATTAGAGGGCCGTCGAGAGGCCGAAGCGGCCTTTGGCAATGGCGAGGGTTACCTGGAAAAGATGATCATCCGCGCGCGTCACGTGGAGGTGCAAATCCTCGGCGACAGCCAAGGCGGCATGTATCATCTGTTCGAGCGTGATTGCTCTGTTCAACGGCGCAATCAGAAAGTGGTTGAGCGCGCCCCTGCCCCGTATCTCAGCGAAGAACAGCGTGTAGAGATTTGCGAGCTTGGACGTAAGATTTGTGCGCACGTGAATTACGAGTGTGCTGGCACTGTCGAATTCCTGATGGATATGGACACGAGCAAATTCTACTTCATCGAAGTGAATCCACGCGTGCAGGTCGAACATACGGTGACGGAAGAAGTCACTGGCATCGATATCGTGCAAGCACAAATCAAGATTGCGGAAGGCAAAACGATTGCCGAGGCGACAGGCAAAGCGAGCCAAGATGAGGTACGCCTCAATGGTCACGCGCTGCAAACGCGCATCACCACAGAAGACCCGCTCAACAATTTCATTCCAGACTATGGCCGCATCACCGCCTTTCGCGAAGCGCAAGGCATGGGCATTCGTCTTGATGGCGGCACGGCTTATTCCGGCGGCGTCATTACGCGTTACTACGACAGCTTGTTGATGAAAGTGACCGCCCATGCACCGACGCCAGAAGCGGCGATTGCTCGCATGGACCGTGCATTGCGCGAGTTTCGTATTCGCGGCGTCAGCACTAACATCGCCTTTGTCGAGAACTTGTTGAAGCACCCGACCTTCCTCAGCAACGAATACACAACGACCTTTATCGACAACACGCCGGACCTGTTTGACTTCAAAAAGCGCCGTGACCGCGCGACGAAACTGTTGATCTATATTGCCGATATCACAGTCAATGGTCACCCAGAGACCGCAGGCCGCGTTTTGCCTGCAGCTGATCTGAAAACGCCCAAGCCCCCTGCTGCCACGGGCGAAGTCGCACCTTACGGCACACGCAATCTGCTCGACGAAAAAGGTCCGCAGGCTGTTGCCGATTGGATGGCTGCGCAAAAGCAATTGTTGCTGACCGACACAACGATGCGCGACGGGCATCAAAGCTTGCTCGCAACGCGCATGCGCTCGATTGATATGATCCGAGTGGCACCGACCTATGCGTCTGAAATGTCGCAGCTTTTCTCGGTTGAGTGCTGGGGTGGTGCGACGTTTGATGTCGCCTATCGCTTCTTGCAGGAGTGTCCGTGGCAACGTCTACGCGATATTCGCGCGGCGATGCCGAATGTAATGACGCAAATGCTGCTTCGCTCTGCCAACGGGGTTGGATACACCAACTACCCTGACAACGTGGTGCAGGAATTTGTGCTCCAAGCCGCAGAAACAGGCGTTGATGTGTTCCGCGTGTTTGACAGCCTCAACTGGACTGAAAACATGCGCGTCGCGATGGATGCGGTGATCGAGGCGAACAAGGTTTGCGAAGGCACGATTTGCTACACAGGCGATATCTTGAACGCGGCTCGCGCGAAATATGATCTCAAGTACTATGTGCAAATGGGTAAAGAGCTGAAAGCCGCTGGCGCGCATGTGCTGGGCCTCAAGGATATGGCTGGATTGCTGAAACCTGCCGCTGCGCGCGTTTTGGTGAAAGCGCTGAAAGAAGAAGTTGGCCTACCGATCCACTTCCACACGCATGACACCGCAGGCATCGCTTGCGCCACCATTCTTGCCGCCTCTGAAGCTGGTGTGGACGCAGTCGATTGCGCCATGGATGCTTTGTCCGGCAACACCAGCCAAGCGACATTGGGCACAGTAGTGGAATCCCTGCGCCACACAGAGCGCGATACGGGCATCAACATGGACAGCGTACGCCGCATTTCTGATTATTGGGAGCAAGTGCGCGCGCAATACGCAGCCTTTGAGACCGGTCAGCAAGCCCCCTCTTCCGAGGTCTATTTGCACGAAATGCCGGGTGGTCAGTTTACCAACTTAAAGGCACAAGCACGTTCGCTTGGATTGGAAGAGCGCTGGCCAGAAGTTGCGAACACTTACGCAGACGTGAACCAGATGTTCGGCGATATCGTGAAAGTGACGCCAAGCTCGAAGGTTGTCGGCGATATGGCGTTGATGATGGTCAGCCAAGGTTTGAGCCGCGCGGAAGTGGAGGACCCTGAAACGGATGTGTCCTTCCCTGACAGCGTCGTCGACATGATGCGCGGCAATTTGGGCCAACCTCCGGGTGGTTTCCCGAGTGGCATCGTCGCGAAAGTTCTGAAAGGCGATACGCCGAATATGGAGCGCCCCGGAAAATCACTGCCCCCTGTTGATCTGGAGGTTGAGCGCGCCAAACTGAGTGAGTTGCTAGATGGGCGCGAAATCGACAACGAAGATCTCAATGGCTATCTGATGTATCCGAAGGTTTTCTTGGATTACATGGGGCGTCACCGCATGTACGGGCCTGTGCGCACTTTGCCGACGCGCACCTTCTTTTATGGTATGGAATCGCGCGAGGAAATCTCAGCAGAGATTGATCCCGGTAAAACCCTAGAGATTCGCTTGCAAGCTGTCGGGGAAACCCTTGATGATGGCGATGTAAAAGTGTTCTTTGAACTCAACGGTCAGCCACGGGTTATTCGTGTGCCGAACCGTTCCGTGAAAGCCGCCACAGCCGCCCGCCCAAAAGCAGACAGCACAGATGAAAACCACATCGGCGCACCAATGCCGGGGGTTGTCGCCTCGGTCGCGGCGAGCGTTGGGCAAAAGGTAGCGCAAGGCGATCTGCTATTGACGATTGAAGCGATGAAGATGGAAACAGGCATCCATGCCGAGCGCAGCGCGGTGATCAAAGCCGTGCATGTGAGCGCAGGTGCGCAGATTGATGCGAAGGATTTGCTGATCGAATTGGAGTGATTTGAAAGAGCATGCAAAAGCATGCCCTTGATAAGCGCTAAAGCGCATGATTGAGGCTCTGCCTCAAACTCCGAAGTTTCACTAGAAAGATGAAGAGCGCCCTGTCATGAATGATGGGGCGCATTTCGATTATACACAGAGTCCTCGAGCACCCGACTTTTGACGGGTTGACGTCTGACCGTAGAACGATTCAGCTAACCGCATGATCCG
>NZ_MLCB01000009.1 GCF_001890925.1 Planktotalea frisia | reverse complement strand
CCGCTTCCAATTCCTCAAGCTGCAATTCCAGCTGATCAATCAGCCGCGCGCGACGGACTCCTAAAATTATAGGTAGAGATACATGTCATGCGCGATCGTGAAGTGTTCAGATGGGCATTCGCGATTTCTGGCCTTTGGTTGATCCTGTCGCCATTCTTATTTCTTGGCGGGGCCTCTTCGTTTGGCACGGATGTCATTGGTGAAGCAGCAACGTTTGTGATCATGGGCCTTATGGCTCTTGTCACAACATGTTTCAGTTTTAGCAAATATGACAAAGCGTACACCTATTCAGGCTTGGCGTTGGGGTTGTTTTTTGTAGCTGTGCCGCCCTTTGCAGGGTTCACCGAAACCATAGCAATCTGGAACGCTGGCTTAGTCGGTATGTTTTTAGCTTTTGTGGCATTCTGGGAGGTAATCCATAGAACGCCAGAACCTGTAGCGACATTACCCTTGTGTGGGGCGCAGGACGCCCCACACGCCTTCAACCTCAAATTATCAGCCCCATTCGGGCAGATAGGGCCGTCAGAGGCCACTCAACTTCACACTCATAATGTTTACATCGAAGCATGCAATCAAAGGGTCTTCAGATGACGATCAAGCGACTTCTCAAGGATCTTGACCTACGGGTTAGGACAATCAAGCCAACTGCACTGATATCAGAAGCGATAATACAACTCGCGCGAGATGATACATCAGCGCTCGTTGTGACCGATGATAATCACCTCGTCTTGGGCATTCTGTCCAGTAGCGACATCGTTAAATACCTGAACCAAAATGGTGGCCCGCTAGAGCAGCTATTGGTCAGCAATCTCATGACGCATGATGTAATTTCTTGTGACGCCACAGAGAACGTCGAACGGATCGAGCAACTTATGATTGAGCATCAGGTGCGACACATTCCAGTAACGAGAGACGGTAAGTTAAGTGCCGTTGTAAATACCCTCGACGTTGTCCGCTTTCGTATGCAATCCGCAGAAGCAGAAGCGGGTCAGCTTCGCAACTATGTCTCTGGTGTGGCTTAAGGCATCTAGTCACAGCGCACCGAATACATCAGAATTTTTGACCAAAGAATATCCGATTTACCGAGTCCACTTTAGTCAGGCAGGCAATTTTGCGCGCGATCTGAACTAAGCTCTTCTTCGTTCGCAGCAAGCGCCGCTGTTTCCTCGCGCCGAGCGCGCGAACACTTCATCCGCCAAGATGTCTAAAGGTTTTTGGACCTCCCTTTGCGTGTTGATCTGATCGCTTGCGCCTAGGTTGCCATGCAATGCGCTAGCGCCGACCAGTTGCGAAATCGACCAACATGCGCTTGCGATGCGTTCGATCAAGTAAGCGAGTTCGGTCTCGCCCGCGTAACGGGCAAGGTAGTCACTTAATGTTGTAGGCTGCATGTCATTTGGCCAAATGCTCGAATAAGCGCGCGACAGCTTCGGCACCTGGATCGATATGACCTTCAAGCTGATCTGCGTTGATGTAGCTTGCGCGCCCTGCCTTTGCGGACGTCAGAGTGGCAGTGTATTCTGCCCCCTTTCGCGCTGCCATCGCAGCAGCTGGCAAGCCGTCATTCAGAGCCTGCAAAGCCGGCAGCAATGCATCAACCATCGTCCGGTCACCCGGATTAGCACCGCCAATTTGACGCATCCGGTCAAGCCCAGCGATCAAAGCGTCCCGCATTGTCTGGCCTGATGATGATGCATCACCCGCCGCAGCAAAGAAAATCGCAAGTAGCACACCTGAAGACCCACCCATAGTCTGGCTTAGTTCTAGTCCTATGGCACGGTAGAGCTGCGTATGATCTGCTAGGGGCAATGTATCCATCGCTGTAATCAAAGCGCGGGACGCACCAGCCAGAGTGGAGCCTGTATCGCCATCTCCGGATTTAGCATCAAGCAAGTTCAAATCACCCTCAGCGGCAATCAGCACCGTACAGCAATTCGTCAAAAATGCCTTGGTTGGTTCATGTGCAGATGCAGGTGCACGGATTGGCGTCAAACCATCGGGAAGCGGCAAGACCGCAGGACTTGAGACCGAACGACAGCCAGGCCAAGCGAGCACATTGCTCGCTTCTTTGAGAAATTTTTCGTCTCCGTCCGCAAGTTCGCAGAGTGATATCGAGAACCCATGCATATCAAGCGCGGTCATCATCGCGCTAGGACCGACGACAAGACGAATGTACTGACCAAAGTCGGACGACAAAAGGCTGTCCGTCAGGATCGCCATCTCCAGGCAGGACGCCCCACCCAGATTGTTGATCAGAACGACATGGGGCGTTCTTGGCATATCGACGCTTAGCTTGTCCGTCACCTTTGCAATTGCATCTACTGCGCCTGCGGACGCAACTTGTTCAACGCCTGCTTCACCGTGAATGCCAAGGCCGAGTTCCGCCATGCCTGGTGGGATACGGTCTTCCTTCAAGGAGCCAGGCACCGAACAGGTGTCGAGCGACAAGCCAATGCTACGTGTCGAAGCAATCACCCGTTTTGCCGCAATCGTACAGGCGTCAAGATTGGCGCCACTTGCCGCCATGGCACCTGCAATCTTGTGCACGAACAGTGTACCAGCAAGGCCGCGTGCTTGGGGCAGATCGGGCAAGGCGATGTCATCATCCACGATCACAACGCTGACTTTATGACCAAAGGCACGTGCGCGTTCCGCCGCAAGGCCGAAGTTCAGACGATCACCCGTGTAGTTTTTCACAATCAAAAGGCATCCCGCCGGACCTGTGACTGCCAAAATTGCCGCCAACACAGCATCCACCGAAGGCGATGCAAATACATCGCCACAAACCGCCGCTGTCAACATGCCCTCTCCAACAAAACCCGCATGCGCAGGTTCATGACCTGAACCACCGCCAGACACCAAAGCGACCTTTGATTTGTCCCAATCAGCGCGCAAAACAACGCGAATATGCGGATAGCCGTCCAGACGTGTCAGTGTCCCACCCGATGCGGCAATCGTGCCATCAATCGCTTCGGTCACCATGTCCTGCTTGGCATTGATAAACTGTTTCATGGTGTCTCTCCTACGAAATACGTGCGCCAGAGGCGTCAAAAAAGAATGGCTTGTCAGGGCGGATCTGGATGATGTCGCCTTCTTTGAGATCGGTATGCGCGTCAGTCACAGTGATAAGATCGTGCGACTTGAAAGAAAGATGCAGGCGGGTTTGATCGCCAAGGTGTTCGACGCGTTGCACGAAACTGTCCTCCCCCTCGCCTTGCTTGATTTGTTCTGGGCGAAGTCCGATATGTGTGGCCTTGTTTGGGGCACCGCCAAAGACATCCGAGGGCAGTACGTTAATGCGCGGCTGACCTAAACGGCTGGCAGCATAGATGCTGATTGGATCTTCATAGATTTCGCGCGGGCTGCCAAATTGAACCAGCTTCCCGTTGTCGAGAACACCCACATGCGTCGCCATCGTCATCGCTTCGGTTTGATCATGGGTCACATAGAGCATCGTCGCCCCAGAATCCGCCTGAATGCTTTTCAGCTCAATGCGCAAATCAGAACGCAGTTTTGCATCGAGCGAGCTCAACGGTTCATCCATCAGATAGACTGATGGTTGGCGCACCAAGGCACGCCCAATCGACACGCGCTGCATTTCACCACCTGACAAGGCTGTTGCTTTGTTGTCCAGCTTGTGGCTGATCTGCAAAACCTCGGCGACAGCGCTCACCTTCTGGTTAATCTCCGCTTGCGGCGTTTGCAGGATCGGTGATTTCAAAGGGAACTCAAGGTTTTGGCGCACGGTTAGGTGCGGGTAAAGGGAGTACTGCTGGAACACCATCGCCACATCCCGCTGCGCAGGTGTGTAGGACGCAACATCGCGCCCCCCAATTGTAATCGTACCTGTGTCTGGCTTGTCCAAGCCCGAGACCATTCGCAATGTTGTGGTTTTGCCAGCACCCGTAGGTCCAAGCAGTACGACAAACGCACCATCAGGAATGGTCATCGTGACATCATCAAGAACGACCTCATCACCAAAGGATTTAGAAATCCCTGTTAGGGCTACTTCAGCCATGGTTCAGCACTCCTTCATTAGCTTGTGAGCGTAACGCCTGACCTGTTTCAGCATCGAAAAGCGTGATCGTGCGCGCATCAAAGGATAGGCCCGTTTGATCGCCAACATTCACGGCATCCGAGCTGGCAACGCGCGCTTTGACATCGCCATTAGCGGTTTCCAATGTCACGATTTGGGTCGTGCCGAGATATTCCGTCGCCTTCACGCGCCCACGATAGGCCGCCGCGTCATCAAGCCTCACATGCTCAGGGCGCACCCCGAAGGACAACGCCCCATTCGCGCCATCGATGCTTTTGGGAATGTTCAGCGCGACATCATTGAGGCTGACTTCATTACCGCCTTTGCCAATCATCCCGTTGAAATCGAGAAAGTTCATTGAGGGCGAGCCGATGAATTGCGCCACAAACTTCGTTGCTGGCCAGTCATAGATATCCTGCGGAACACCAAACTGTTCAACCGATCCGTGGTTCATCACCACTATCTTGTCGCCCATTTGCATGGCCTCAAGCTGATCGTGGGTCACGTAGACCGTCGTCGCGTTCATGCGATCATGCAGCGCGCGCAATTCTTCGGACATATGTTCACGGAATTCTGCGTCCAGCGCGCCCAGCGGCTCGTCCATGAAAAACGCCTTGGGATCGCGCACAATCGCGCGGCCAAGGGCAACACGCTGACGATCTCCGCCGGACAAGCCACCGACGGGCTTGTTCAGGATGTCCGTAATTCCCAGAATTTCGGCAATTTCACCCACCTTCTTTTTGACCTGCGCCGATGGCATGCCCTGACTGCGCAAAGGATAGCTGATGTTTTTGCCCACATTCATGTGCGGATAGAGCGCGAACATCTGGAACACGAAGGCAATATCGCGCTGCGAAGCCGGCTTCATCCCCACTTCTTCGCCGTCGATGTAGATTTCACCTGATGTGGGCAACTCCAAGCCAGCCATCATGCGCAGCGTCGTGGTCTTGCCGCAACCCGAAGGTCCAAGCAGCATGAAGAATTCGCCGTCCTCAATTGTGAACGTCGAGGACTTCACCGCGTTGAACGATCCGAAATCCTTGCGCACGTTTTCAATTCGTATCTGTGCCATGATCTACTCCGGAAAATGGCTGACGATGATGAACATCACCGTGCCGACAAGGGTTACAATGAAGGAATAGCTGTAGAGGCCAATCGCGAAGGGTTGCATCAACATGACCACCCCAAGTGCGATCAGAATGGTCGCCAGCATTTCCCATGGGCCACGGCGAAACCGCAGCAAGCCGCTAAGTATGTTCATCATTTGCGAACTGCCCCAAATGTAATCCCGCGCAGCAGGTGTTTGCGCAAAAGGATGGTGAAGACCATGACCGGCACGAGGAAGATCGTCGCGCCCGCCGCCACCGCTGGCCAATCTTTGCCGCTGGTTCCAATGATTGTCGGGATAAAGGGTGGTGCCGTTTGAGCCGTGCCCGACGTGAGCAGGACCGCAAATGCGTATTCATTCCACGCAAAGATCAGACAAAAGATTGCGGTTGATGCGATGCCTGTAGCTGCTTGTGGCAGAACCACTTTGTAGAAGGCTTGGAACCGCGTGTAGCCGTCGATTAGGGCCGCTTCTTCGTATTCAATGGGTATCTCGTCGATAAACCCTTTAAGCAGCCAGACCGAGAGCGACAGGTTCACTGCCGTGTAGAGCAGGATCATCCCAAGGTGCGTATCGTTCAAACCCAGATTGCGGAACATCAAGAAGATCGGGATCGCAACTGCGATGGGGGGCATCATCCGCGTGGAGAGGATGAAGAACAGCAAATCATCCTTTAGGGGAACCTTGAAACGGCTAAACGCATAGGCCGCCATAGTGCCGAGGACCATACACAGGAAGGTCGATCCAAATCCGATTATGACAGAGTTAAGGAACCGCTCGCCATAGCGAGAGGGGCCGGAAATAACGGTGCCTCGTTCGCGAACGATTTCATCGTACCATGTCTGCGGCTCACCTGCGGCCTCTAACATATCCGGCGTGGCGCGGGTGCGCTCTGTAAACAGGTTTACATATCCCTCAAGCGTAGGCTCAAATACGACCACGGGGGGGTATGCAATTGAATCCGTAGGGGATTTGAACCCCGTGGCAATGATCCAAAGGAGTGGAACGAGGGTAATGCAAGCATAGCCAATCACCAAAGCCCCCGCGAGCCACTTGGTTCCCTTGCTCGGTTCTGTGACTGAAAAACTCATCTTTCTTTTACCTTATTCAGGGCTTTGACGTAGATCGAGGCAAGGCCAAAGACGGTCACAAAGAGGATCACAGCGTAGGCAGAGGAATAGCCCGTGCGCCATTTTTCAAAGGCCTCTCGTTTCAAATCAATCGAAGTCAGCGTGGTGGTGTTTCCCGGTCCGCCGCCTGTCAGCTGCACTACCAGATCAAACATCTTGAAGTTTTCGATCCCGCGAAACAGCACGGCCAACATCAAGAACGGCAGCGCCATTGGAATGGTGATCGTCCAGAACTGACGCCATTTGCTGGCGCGGTCACATTCAGCGGCCTCATAGATGCTGTCAGGAATAGATCGCAGACCCGCTAGACAGATCAGCATCACAAAGGGCGTCCACATCCATGTGTCGGCAATCACGATTGCCCAAGGTGCGAGATGCACATCACCAATCATCGAAAAACTAGCCGGATCAGCACCCGTAAAAAACGCGATCACATAGTTGAACAGTCCGATTTGCGGCTGATATAGGAAGGTCCAGAAATTGCCGACAACAGCTGGGGACAGCATCATTGGGAAAACGATGATCGTCGTCCACATGTCATTGCCTTTGAATTTCTTGTTGATCAGAAAAGCGAGCGCAAAGCCGATCAGCACTTGCAACGTGATTGTCCAAATCAGGAAATGCGCCGTTGCTTGCATCGTGTTCCAGACGTCTGGATCGCTCAGGATGCGTTGGTAATTGCGCAGGCCAACCCACTCTACATCATTGTTCGGGCGATTGACGCGGAAATTGGTAAAACTAAGCCGGATCGTCCAGATCAGCGGAAAGATGTTCACCGCAAGCAGCAGGAAAATCGTCGGAGCTACAAATATCCAAGCAATTGTCCGATCTGACAATCCGCGGATCCGTTTAGCCAACGGGGCGGGCGTTTTCGCAGCCGCCGTCTCCATAGGGGAAAGGGTCATTGTGTGGGTCCTCGTCGGCGAACTGGTCGCGCAAACGTCAAAGAAAGATGCCCCAGCCAACCCGAAGACTGGCTGGAGCGTTTGTCTGACCGTCTTCTAGGAAGAGGGTCCAACAGGGAGGATCGTTAGAGCTTGCCTTCGTCCTCGAACACTTCGGTCCAATCACGAACCAAACCGTCCAGAGCTTCTTTTGCAGTGCCTTCGCCAGCGATGACGTAGTTGTGCATACGTTCCTGCATCGCGATCAGAAGGTCTGCATAGGCAGGCTCTGCCCAGAAATCTTTCACGATTGCCATGCTATCAAGGAAGGCCTGCGCATAGGGCTGGCTTCCCGCAAAATCATCCGCTTCAACAACCGCGCGCAGTGCAGGCGCACCGCCGAGATCCCACCAACGCTGCTGAATTTCAGGCTGTGCAAACCACTGGATATACTCAAGCGCTGCGTCCTGCTTTTCAGAATAAGCAACGACCGAAATACCTTGGCCACCAAGCTGTGCAAACTGGCCTGTTGGGCCTGCTGGGTTCGGGAAGTAGCCGGAATTGCCGCCACCTACGTTTTCGTCGGCTTCAACACCGGGCCAAATGAACGCAAAGTTCATCTGCATAGCAACTTGGCCAGAACGGAACGCGTCGATATTTTCGCCCATGTACCAGTTGGACGACCCCGGAGGTGTGCCCGTGTCATAAAGCTCTTTATAAAGTTCAAGACCTGCAACCGCGCCGTCGGAGTTTACAAAACCCTCAAGATCGTAGGGCTTGTCCGGGTTTTCATACTCGAACCCGTAGTTATAAAGCGCGTTTGTGACGCCCATTGTGATGCCTTCAGAGCCACGCTCTGTGTAGATCGCAGCGCCGTAAACTGTTGTGCCGTCAATGTCGCGACCTTGGAAAAAGGCAGCAATGTCGCGCAACTCTTCCAGCGATGCAGGCACGTCAAGTGTACGACCATGCTTTTCCATGAACGCTTTTTGCAGCTCAGGGCGTTCGAACCAATCCTTGCGATATGTCCAACCCACAACGTCCGCATAGGCGGGAAGCGCATAGTAGTTTGGCGTGTTCTTTGGCCATTCAGCGTAGCCCGTTACTGTAGCTGGCAGGAAGTCATCCATCGAGATGCCGTTGGCGTCAAAGAATTCGTTTAGCTTAACGTAGTGACCGTTCTCCGCGCCGCCACCGATCCATTGGCTGTCGCCAATCATGAGATCACACAGCTGACCGCCCGAGTTCAATTCGTTCAACATGCGGTCGGCAAAGCTTGTCCAAGGTACGAATTCAAAGTTCATCGTATGGCCGGACTGCTTTTCGAAATCCTTGCTCAATTCGATCAATGAATTTGCAGGATCCCAGGCCGCCCAGCACAGTGTCAGATCAGTCGCATGACCATCGGCCATCGCAGAGCTCGCGAGCCCGGATGCAACGATCGCACCCGCTGCTGCAGAAGTGAATAGGGTCTTTTTCATAAGGGTAACTCCTCCCAGTTATGGCGGGACATGGCTCCCCGCCACGCCTCACGCTCTATACATTGCTAATTGAGGCACGTGCGTCAATGCAAGATATTTATGATGCACGTGCCTCAAAAATGGCTATTGTCTACTAAACACGCCCCAAAACGGGACACAAAATGATGCAGTTGCGACAGCGCAAAGGTCTGATAAGGTGATGAAATCTGCAATGCTGAGCGTCAGAGAAATAATGTTGAGACCCACCACAAAAGATCTTGCAAAAGCGGCGGGCGTTAGTCGTGCAACAGTCGATCGGGTCTTAAACGGACGCGAAGGCGTGAAGAAAAATACAGTGGATCGCGTGAACCTTGCGATCAAAGAACTCGGATTCGTGCGCAATATCCAAGCGGCGAACCTTGCACGATCCCAAAGATACCGATTTGTTTTCGCCCTACCCCGCTCCGGCGATCTGTTTCTAAAGGAAATTGTGCGCCATATTGACGAAGCCAGCGAGACATTTGCGACTGACCTCGTTTGGTGCGACGTGGTGCATATTGACGAAAATGATCCACACAGCATCTCGGCCTTTCTTGGAACACTCGACCCGAACGAGACGACTGGCGTTGCGATTATGGCCCCTGAATCTCCACAAGTGCGCGACGCGATCTTTCGATTGCAAGAGCGTGGTGTGGCGGCACTGCCCTTCATCGCAGACCAATCTGCAATGGAAGAACACTGGGTCGGAACGGATCACCATGCCGCCGGTGCGACCGCTGCTACGCTGATTGGTCGTTTTAGCCACGCGTCTGAAGGATCCGTACTGGTCGTCTCGGAAAGCATGAGGTCACGCGATAGCCTTGAACGACGTATCGGCTTTGATGCCGAGATGAACAAACATTTTCCGGGATTGCGTACGCTCCCCTCCTTGGAAACCTATGGCGATGAAGAACGTGCAGAACGCATTATTCATAATTCGGTCAACAACAATCCGGACCTTATCGGTGCATATGTGTTGTCCTCCGAAGCTCGCGTGCCGCTGACGATCTTGAACGATACAATGAACTCCGATCACTTGATCAAGATTTCCCATGAGCGCACTCCCTTTACTGAGGCCGCCTTAAGAAACGGAGACTTGGACGGCGTCATCGCACAAGATCCCGGCCACTTAGTCCGCAGCGCAGTGCGAAAGCTCAAAGCGATCACGGACAGGCTTGTCGCAAAGGGCTCCCAAGAACGCATCCGGGTTGAGGTTTTGCTGCGAACGAATATCTGAAAATACCTCGAAAAGATCGATGGCTGCTTGCTAAGTTGCTGACATCTTGAAACTTGCTATTTATTTGGAAAATGCGCCGTACGAATCGTGCGTTTTTTGATAATCTAGATACGCACGGACTCTTGGTACACTTCCTGTAAATTCCCTAATTTGGGATCTAGGGAGTATTGATGACGAACGAAGAACGCGACATTCAACCCATACTTAGAGTGCTCCAGCACGCCGAAAAGACCGGTTATGACCACAAAGCCTACCGACATTTCGGGATCGGCCGGTCCAGTTTTTATACATGGCGTGATGCATACCAAAAGGATGGTGTAGCTGATTTGAAAAACACCATATCAATCCCGAAAAACCCTCCCAATCAAACGTCAAATGAGAGCGTAGAAAAAGCACCTTATATGCGGCGTAAATATCACCTCGGACCAATCAGAATTGCTTGCTATTCGGCACGCGATTACGGCATCAAAATCTTAGACTATGGTGTCTACCGCGCCCTCAGGCGCAACCGCCTTGGGGGCCAATGTGTTTCCAACCGCCAAATGACCTATCTCGGCCAAGCGACAATTTCGCCGCTTGGAACAAGAACCGTCTCACTATCGCGACTACGTTGGATGGGGGAGTTATTGTCAAATCTGGTGTTTGAGGATTGTTGGTCATGCAGCGATCTGGTCA
>NZ_MLCB01000008.1 GCF_001890925.1 Planktotalea frisia | reverse complement strand
AGCAACCGCCCAAAACCTCCGGAAACTCGCTAAGCTCAAGCCGATGGGACCAGCCGCAGGGTGAAAGGCAGGGTGGTTACGAACAGCCAAATGAAATCAACGTAATCACCAGCATCAATGGGCCAAAAACAACGAGTTTTTCAACACAATCAGCCCAACTTGACCGATGCTGCAAGTCGCACGAAAGTCGGCTTTGGTGTCATTTTGCAAGATCAAGGCTGCTAAACAGGGCTCACGCCTATTCGGTTTCCTCTCTCTTGGACGCGCTGCCGTAAAACGCTGGTTTACTCTTGCCCGTCGCATCGAAAACTTTACGGTCACAGCATGGAATCAAAGAGCCTTCAATCGATGCAATCATCCGCCAAGAACGCAACCATGCGTTTGCTGGCCGTTCGGTCAAGGCGTCCGGGTCGCATTCCTTTTTCCAGAATGCGTGCGGGTCCAGGTCACAAATAACCCGACCGCCGATTAAAAAATCGCTAAGCGTAAAATTCTTGGACCAATTTTGAGTAATTTGGTAGGTCTGTGGCAAGATCTTTGCCCAAAAAATCAATGAAATACATCTGTCTTAGCTCTTTTTCCCCAACGCAGAAATCTGTATTTGGAATGGCTCAAGACTAGCGGCAAAGGCGTCGATGAATTCCAGTGTGATCGCAGATGGACGCTTTAGGGTAGGGCGCACCAAGGAAAGCCTGTGTGCAATAAGGGGCGAAAAAGGTCTGATCTGAATATTCTGACCCACAAATTTCATAGCATCCAATTCACTGACGATTGCGACCCCTAAACCATTGGCAACCAACTCGCACGCGGCTGTGAATTGCCTCGTTTCCACGAGCGTTTTCAAAGTTGTGTTTTCGTCGAGAAAAGCACTTTCAAGACTTTTAAAGAAATCGCTATCGCGGCGGGTGTGGATGATCTTTTCGCCAGCCAGCAAAGTCGGCGTAATCTCTGCGTAGCGCTCTAGGTGATGGTTCTTGGGAAAGATACACACCGTCCGCACATGGATATCCTGACTGAGAACGGACGAATGCCCGCGAAACCCATCTGTTATTCCAAAGTCGAATTGCTCGTCGATCATCCACTCTAAGATACGTTCAGGTCGATCGGGTTCGATCGTAAAACTGACTCCGGGGCGATCTTTTAGAAAATGCGCGATAACAGAGGGAAGATGACTGGTCGCAAAACCAGGTAAGCACGCGATTCTAATGTGGCCTGCCTTGCGTTCGGTTATGCTTTGACTGACTTCACCGATTTGACCCATCAGGTCCAGAACCCGTTGGATATCAGCTTGGAGAAAGCGCACTTCTTGTGTTGGAACGAGCCGACCACCTCTGCGATCAAAGAGCGAGAAACCCAAAGTTTGCCCCAGATCAGCAAGTAAACGACTGACTGCAGGTTGGCTGATGCCCATTTCCTTTGCCGCAAGCGTGACGGTGCTGTGTTGAATAACGGCCATCAAAGCTTCGAATTGGCGCAGTCGTAGTTTTTGTTTCATAGGGGTTCATGGCATGCGCATCCGTAAAAATCCATAATGCAATGTTATATTTTTTCCTCATTTTGCTGTCTTGTATTATAGATGTGGCGGTGTATCGTTTTGATGTCTGAACTTGCGAAACGGGCAGTGCCCGGTTCGTTAAATTGGCAACGCACTACAAAAGTGCTCTGGGAGGAAACTATGAAAAATTCACTAATCGGCGCTCTCGCGTTATCCACAATGTTGACGCCAATCGCGGCGTCCGCGCAAACCGAAGTGCAGTTTTGGCACGCCTTTACGGGCCGCCTTGGCGAACTTGTCGCCGCACAAGTTGAAGAATTCAACGCAAGTCAAAGCGACTATGTTGTCGTGCAAAGCCACAAGGGCAACTATTCAGAAACGCTCAATGCTGGCATCGCAGCGTTCCGCGCGGGTGAGCAACCGCATATCTTGATGGTATTCGAAGTCGGCACAGCCACGATGATGGCCGCAAAAGGCGCGGTGCGTCCGGCGCATGAAATCATGGCAGCAGCAGGCGGCGCGCTTGATCAAGACAGCTATATTGGCGCGGTCAAAGGGTATTATACATCTACAGAGGGCGACATGCTGTCCTTGCCTTTCAACGCATCCACGCCCGTTCTTTGGGTCAACCGTGATGCGATGCAAGCAGCGGGCGTTGATCCTGACACGGATCTCTCCACATGGCAGAACGTAGATGCAGCGCTGACAGCCCTCAAAGCGGGCGGCGAAGAATGCCCGTTGGTCACCGCTTGGCAAAGCTGGATTCACCTCGAGAACTTCTCGGCGTACCACGATGTTCCGTTTGCCTCCAAAGACAACGGATTTGCGGGTACGGACACTGAGCTGATGCTAAATGGCGAAGCGCAGGTTGCGCACCTGACGGCGATGGGCCAATGGGCGCAGGACGGCAAGTTCATCTATACGGGTCGTCGCAATGAGGGTGGTGCAAACTTCCGCTCGGGCGATTGTGCTTTGTTCACGGAAAGCTCTGCTGGCTATGCGGGCATCAGTTCCGAGGCCGAGTTTGACTTTGAAGTGCGCCCACTTCCGTATTGGGAAGGCGTTGGTAATGCGCCTCAAAACACCATCATCGGTGGCGCGTCTTTGTGGGTCATGGAAGGTCATGACGATGCTGAGTACAAAGGCGCAGGCGCGTTCCTGAACTACTTGTCGTCCTCGGCAGTTCAAGCCAAATGGCATCAGGACACAGGCTATCTACCGATTACCGCAGAAGCGAGCGAAGCCACCAAAGCTGCGGGCTTTTATGAGGCGAACCCGGGCACGGACATCGCTGTGATCCAGATGACTGCGAATGACACAACGGCCAACTCCAACGGCTTGCGCCTTGGCTCGTTTGATCAGATCCGTGGTATCATCGACGAAGAGCTGGAAGCGATCTGGGCAGGCGATAAGTCTGCGCAAGAAGCAATGGACAGCGCCAAAGAGCGTGGCGATGCGTTGCTACGCCGCTTTGAAGCTGCGAACCGCTAGGTTCTAAAAGGCAGGCCCTGAACTGGGCCTGTCTCTTTCATTCGGGGGCGAAAATGGAAAAACGGGTAACATTTCGTGGCTGGTGGCTGCCTGCATTGCTGATTGCACCGCAGGTTTTGATTTCGGCAGTGTTCTTTTTCTACCCTGCAGGTCAAGCGATCTGGCAATCTCTGTTCATCCCCGATCCCTTTGGTCTGTCGTCCCAATTCGTCGGACTGGGCAATTTTGAATATCTTTTGGGCGACCGATATTACCGCGCCTCGTTTTTGACGACTGCCATCTTTTCCATACTTGTCACGCTGTGCTCCATGATTCCCGCGCTGTTTCTTGCCGTGATCGCGGATCGCTTGATCAAAGGCTCGGGCGTGTACCGCACAATGCTGATCTGGCCCTATGCAGTGGCCCCCGCAATTGCAGGCGTATTGTGGCTCTTTATGTTTAACACCCGCGTCGGCGTGGTGTCTTGGTATCTCGGCAATCTTGGCTATGATTGGAACCATGTGCTCAACGGCGGCGAGGCGATGGGGCTTGTTGTCGTAGCCTCTGCATGGGGGCGGATCAGCTATAATTTCTTGTTCTTTTTTGCAGCCCTTCAAGCGGTTCCGCGCTCGGTTATTGAGGCGGCCGCCATCGACGGCGCACGTTTTTGGAAGCGGTTCTGGACCATCGTGTTGCCTTTGCTCTCGCCAACCACCTTCTTCTTGCTGGTCGTCAACGTGGTCTATTCCTTCTTTGAAACCTTTGGTGTGATCCACACGATCACTTCGGGCGGGCCGCAGCAATCTACGACGATTTTGGTATATAAAGTTTTCTCGGACGGTTTCGTGGGCCAAGACCTTGGATCGTCCTCCGCGCAATCTGTGATCTTGCTCTTTGTCGTCGGGTTGCTGACCATCATCCAATTCAAATTCGTTGAGAAAAGGGTGCATTACTGATGGCGCGCGAAATCCATGGAATGGTTGAGAAACGCGGCGCGGGCCTGTGGTTGACCCATGTTTTTATGATCCTTGGCGTGCTTGTTATTTTCTTTCCGATCTGGCTGGCTTTTGTGGCCTCTACCGTCACCCAACCTGAAATCGTCAAACCACCGATGCCGCTATTGCCCGGCGATCAGTTTTGGGAAAACTATTCTAAGGCGCTGTTTTCAGGCGTGAATGTTCCAGTGGCGACAATGCTGTTTAACAGTCTTGTCATGGCAATCGGGATTGCCGTGGGCAAGATTGTGATCTCGTTGCTGTCCGCCTTTGCGATCGTCTATTTCCGCTTTCCGGGCCGCATGGTTTTCTTTTGGATGATCTTTTTGACGCTTATGCTGCCTGTCGAAGTGCGCATTGTCCCAACTTACGAAGTGGTCGCAGGCTTTGGCATGCTCAACAGCTACGGCGGATTGATCTTCCCGTTGATTGCGTCCGCCACAGCGACTTTCCTGTTCCGCCAGTTCTTTTTGACCATTCCCGACGAGTTGGCCGAGGCCGCGCGAGTGGATGGCGCAAGTCCGATGCGGTTTTTCTGGGATATCGTTGTTCCGATGAGCCGCACCAATGTCGCGGCCTTGTTCGTCATTCTGTTCATTTACGGCTGGAACCAATATCTCTGGCCGCTGCTCATCACCACCGATCCAGAGATGAATACGATCGTTATGGGCATCAAACAGATGTTTCCTTCGGGCGATGACACGGCGGATTGGCCCGTGATTATGGCGACCTCCATCCTTGCGATGATCCCTCCGGTGATCGTCGTGGTCAGTATGCAACGGCTGTTTATCCGCGGCCTCGTCGATAGCGAGAAATAAAATATGGCAACGGTTTCCCTCAAGGACGTCAAAAAGAGTTTCGGCGCGACACATGTGATCCACGGGATCACGACCGAAATCGAAGATGGCGAGTTCATTGTGATCGTCGGCCCGTCCGGATGCGGCAAGTCTACGTTGCTGCGGCTGGTTGCGGGGCTAGAGACGTTGTCGGCGGGGGATGTGTTGATCGGCGGTGATCTTGCAAATGATAAAGAGCCGATGGATCGCGACATTGCGATGGTTTTCCAAAACTACGCGCTTTATCCGCATATGTCTGTGCGCCAGAACATGGGGTATGGCCTGAAGATCGCCAAACTGCCCAAGGACGAAATCGAGGCTAAAGTCGTCGCAGCCGCCAAGCTGTTGCAGCTCGAAGCTTTGCTGGACCGCAAGCCAAAGCAACTGTCCGGCGGTCAACGTCAACGCGTTGCAATGGGTCGCGCGATTGTGCGTGAACCTGCGGTCTTTTTGTTTGATGAGCCACTGTCGAACCTTGATGCAAAACTGCGTGTTCAGATGCGTCTGGAGATCAAAGAGCTGCAATCAAAGCTGGGGATCACTTCGCTTTATGTGACCCACGATCAGGTCGAGGCGATGACGATGGCGGATCGAATGATTGTGATGAATGCTGGCGTTGCAGAGCAGATTGGCACGCCGCTAGAAGTCTACGAGACACCGCGCACGCTGTTTGCCGCGCAGTTCATTGGTAGCCCCGCGATGAACATCGTCGACGCAGAGGTGAAAGAGGGGCAGGTGTTTTTTCAAGGACAAGCAGTCGCGCCAGCCATTGGCGCTGATGGAGCGGTGAAACTAGGCGTCAGACCTGAACATCTAGTGCCTGATGACGAGGGTGCTTTGAAGGTTTCTGTGAAACTGGCAGAGCCGCTCGGCGCCAACACTCTTTTGCATGGCACCATTGAGGGTTCTAGCGATACCTTTACGGTTAGTTTGCAAGGTGTGCACCAATCCTCTTTGGACAGCGATACGCGCAGTTTTCGCATCGAACAGGGTAGTGCACATATATTTGATGTGACCTCAGGCCTGCGCCGCGTGGTGGATTAAGACTAAAGGTGCACTTTTCGAGACACGTTAGCGTTTGTTCCCAAAACACTTAGCTGACGTTCGAATTCTTGTCGATTTCTAATCAGCGGTTTTCAAGTATGGGGCAGCGTCTACAAACTCATAGCGGTTGATCGTGAACGGCTCTACAATGGCGTGACGGAAACGCAGACACGCTTCGTAAGAGCTGCAATTCAGGAGTGGCCGATTTGGTTGAGCCAGAGACATTTACGTTCCTTGCAGATCTTGCAGCGAACAACCGCAAGGTCTGGATGGATGCACACCGCGAGGAACGTGACGATGCTCTGCGCAACTTTACGGGCATTGCGACGACACTTCATGATTATGCGGATCGGTTTGACCACAACGTGGCTGCGGCACGGATCAAACCAAAGCAAAGTTATTCCAAGTTCTTTCAGGAAGCGCGTGATCGCGTTGGGCCCGGCCTGTACCGCACGGATATTGATGTGTTTGCGAACGCTGGTAATCCATCTGAGGATGTCGGCTATTATCTCCATATCGAGCCCGGGAATTGCCACGCTGGGGCTGGGCTTTTCCACCCCTCAAAGGCCGCACTTGCCGTCCTGCGGTCGCGTCTGGTCGACGATCCGAATGGGATTAAAAACCTCGTAAACGATCTGGATTTCAAAGAGGCGTTTCCTGACGGAATTGTTACACGCAAAGCGCTAAAGACTGTTCCTGATGGTTTTGACAATAACGATCCAGCTGCGAAGTATTTGAAAATGGTCGGCTTAGGCTGCCGCAAGGACCTGCCAGATGCGCTTTTGCTAGAAGACGACGTGATTGAGCAATTGACTAACATCTTTCGCTCAGCCAGCCCGCTGGTGAGGCACTTTGAGTGATTGTATCATCTACAGGTTCTTGAAACGATGTTCTACTTTTTGCTATCCGCCATAATATTCGGCCCTTGCGGAAGTTGGCTCAAGCTTAAGGTGTTGCGTGGCAGCTTCCCTTAAACAGAGCTTTGATCTTAGAATAATAATTTAACGCCGCGGGAGACAGGATAGCAGGCCAAAGCTCAATAATATGACTTCAAATATGGCTGATACAGCACTTACTCATGATCGCGGTTTTTAAGTGCGACGGTCCCATCTCGATCGTGAGATCAGGCGTCGATCTTCATCGGTTCTGAAGAGCTAGTACCGATACGACCCTGTATTTTTCTGTAATAGCTAGCATCGCCAGATCTTGGCCTTGCTATTTATGATATAAAGCATACTCATTGAGATAGGTCTGACGCAGTCAAAGGCCGTTGATCATATCTGGCGGAGCTCTCTGCTTGAAAAAGTGGCTGGAAGCCATTGATCGTCATTCTTTCTAACAACAGATTTTCCGGTTTTAAGCAGGTTTTTCGTTTGTGTTCTCATTTGCAGAACACCTACGGATAGTCCTTCTGAACCTACTTCATACGGACTTTTGTTGACGCTTCAGACCCGCAGGTCCCTGTTCTCTATCGAAATAAATTCACGCAAAATCGTTTGCAAAGCTCAATGAGTTTCGCGGCGATCGAAGCTCAAGTCTAACTCTTCTCGACGGGCCTGAGATCTGCGCCCATTCACTCAAATTCGCAGCCTGCCACAACTGTGTGACGGAGATGCTAACCAACTAAAGGAAAGAACATGGCCAAGGGCAAAAACAGCAAAAAAGAAGCGAAAAAACCTAAGCAGGAAAAGGCGAAAGTCTCTGCAACCGCGGGCTCAGCTGGCGGAAAACCTGGCATCGCGATTGCTGGAAAAAAAGTGAGCTAACGGGTTTTCCTCGCCTAATTGGCGTTGAAAACAAAAAACAGTGTGGCGGCGCTTTCTCCGTCTTAAGGATCAAATATGACTCTTCCAGAATGGACTAAACCAGGCATCTATGGCGCAATTGTTGGTGCAATTATCCTCGCGATTGTTGGCTTTAATTGGGGTGGATGGACGACAGGCGGGACCGCTGAAAAAATGGCACAGGACCTTGCAGATGAAGCGGTGACAACGGCCATGGTGCCTATCTGCCTGAGCGCCTCCAAAGCGGACGCAGAGCGTGTAGAGAAGCTTGCAATCATCAATCAAGCCACACGTTTCAAGCGGCGCGATGCGGTTATGGACACTGGTTGGGCAACTCTTCCTGGCGCTGAAAAGCCAAACCGCGATTTGGCTGCAGCTTGCATGGAAGAGCTCGGCTTAGACGCGACATAAGCTCTAGATAACGTCCATCGTGCCAATCTTAGGTACGGTGGACAGTCCTTTGCATATTGCGCCCGAATGGCGCAGACCTGATATAGCTTCAAAGATGTTTCTGCCTTATCGAGAGTTCCTTCTCTAAATGCTTTGCAAAACATTGAATTTCATTAAAGGAATGCGCGATGTCAGATGCTCCCGATAACGCTGAAAAAATTCACTATATTTGCCAAACCTACGTCGAAACCAAAGGCGCAAGAGGGGGGCCTGCTGGTCTGAAGGTCGACAAACAGTTCCAATACACCAGCGAAGCTGACGCTCAAAATCGCGCAGAACGCGAAAGCCAACGTGAAGGCTGCGCGGGCGCAGATGCCTATATGATTATCGAGGATGCAGGCTCTGGTGAAGTAAGTGCACCAAACTTCATTGTCCGTCTTGGAAACGTGCCTGACGACGATTCCTGATCGTGCTCAGCAAGCTCAGGAATCGAAACGCTGGTCCATGCGCCCAAACTGTTAGCGAGTGCCTTGTACCAGTTTGAATAGGCGTCACGTGGTGCAGCGAAAAGCTTGGGAATATGCTGACGCATCCTTGCGCGCGGCTGGCCAAAACGACCTGAGCGGTGGGCATAATTTCTAGATCACCACCTGCATAGCTGCTCGCTTCGCTCAGTTGTAGAACCAAGGTAAGCTTGCGCTTACTTGCTGCTTGGCCTGCACCGATATCAGAATGCCAGCCAAAATGTCCGTTGTTTGTGGCTTTGTATGTCGCGACCTGTGGGCTTTCTGCAAATTCGCGTAAATCGAAATCGAAGGTGGCGCTGTTACACCTGCGCACCACATCAATCAAGCGATCCATCACCCAGTCGAGTTCCGCAACGTCGTCGATCCACACGAGTTCGGCTTTGCGCAGTTCGTGGCTTTGGGTCTGGCCTACCAGCAATGCATCTTGGCGCGCAACATCGGCGAGTGCCGCAACAATATGTTTGCATTCTACAATACTGAACGCATCGGGAATGGTGTGAAGAGCCAACATATCTTGTTCCTTTTTCGAAGCATGAAAGCATCCCGAAAAGCACCGCGTTGATAAGGCGCGATCACAAGAAGAGGGCCATTAGGGCGTGGTTTAATGGATTGTAACAAAGGTTCGCGAGGGGTGCGCAACCTTTGCGTTATCAAAATCTAGTGTAGGTTCCTTGGCGCATTGAATTGCGCCAAAACCATCTGTTTTATTTTGGTTGAGGATGTGCGGGGATTGTAACGCACCTGCGCAATCTCTTTGCCCATTTGTTTCAAATAGGCATTCACATCCAAATTATGGGTGTTGCTGCCCCAATCTTCGCCGATCACGAAGATATCGGCATTCACGGCCTTGCACCCAGAGACGTATTCCAAAGCATGATAGGGACGCACGATGTCCACGCAGCTGAGCGCTTGCAACATTTCAACACGCTGCTCTAACGGTACAACAGGGACATTGGGCTTATAGAGGTTGACCACCTCGTCAGAGGCCACGCCCACAGCGAGTGTATCCCCAAGTGACTTGCAGTGGTTCAGCAGAGCAAGGTGGCCAACATGAAGTAAATCAAAAGTACCAACGGTATAAACGATCATTCTTCGCTTTATCCTTTTACCTGCCCACAGACCTGTGATAGCCAACGGCATCTGAATGCACGCTAACGTATTTTTTATTCAGTAGTTTCAGACAATTAAGCCGATAGCTCTCCGGACTTTTTAAAGTCTGGAGTCGATTGGTGCTTTGAAAACTACACGTTTCAAATGCACACAGAATGGGAGGCAGAGAGTGCCTGTCAACATTGACAAGGGCTACGCTGCTCTAACTCAAGGAACCCGTTATGACAACCGAAAACGCGAATGCGCTCGATCTGCCGACCCGCCCGATCCTGTCCTATATTAAGGATCTTCCCAATTTATGCTCGCTTGCGGGCCTCGGCTGTACGCTGCTTGCGATCTATTTCATCATCACAGGCGTTTACGCTGCTGCAATGATCGGAATGATCTGGGCCGTTGCATTCGATTGGGCTGATGGGCTGATCGCCCGCCGCATGAAGGGACGCACTGGGGCGGATAGCAAGTTTGGCGGCCAGCTGGATCTGCTCATTGATATTGTCAGTTACGGCGTCACGCCTGCGCTGTTGATCCTAAGCTATGCAAATTTTCACCCAGCCTTCTTGCCCGTTGCGTTCATCATGCTCGTCTTTGGGGCGATCCGACTGAGTTACTTCAGCACGTTTGGCTTGTCAGGTGATGCGAAATACACAGGGCTAGCGATTGATAATAACAGCATTTCGCTTGTTTTCATCTTTATGTTTGCAGGTTATTTCGAGCGTCCGCTCTTTGCGATAGTTCTCGCCATCTGCGGTCTGTCTCTTGCGATACTAAACGTTTCGCAAATCAAAACACCAAAGCTATCTGGAAATCCAAGAAACGTCGTCGTTTTGGCGATCTACACGCTTGCCGTAAGCGCTTTCTATGGGTCGAGTTTTGTTTAAACAGTGCTCCGATGAGCAACTTTCTGTTTCCACGCGTGCCGCAAGAAATTGATTTACGACACTGTCTCCGAAAGGCACAGGTACATACTAAAATAATCTATGTCTGTTTCGTTTTGGGTTAACTTCAGCGAGATCATAGCGTCAGTGCACTGACAGTGAATGATGCCTCAAGCTGTTAAAGTAGCGGACAATGTGAGCTACCCCCGAAATTCGGACACTGACGTAAGCTACGATTTGTAGTCTGCTGATCTACAACAAGAAGGAGATCTGAAGTGGTCCTACTAATTCGGACAGGTTTGTGGCTCAGCTAAGATGTAATCGG
>NZ_MLCB01000007.1 GCF_001890925.1 Planktotalea frisia | reverse complement strand
TCAGACAATTTCCGCGTCATAACCCATGAAAAAATTCGGGTTTTGGGGTAGCAGCGGTATATCACCACCTGCGCTATTTCCGAGAGGTCGCAATAGAGGGGCACCTTGGCCAAGCTGCGGCGCGCTTGAACGTGGCACAATCTGCGCTGTCAGTGCAAATCCGCCAACTCGAAGAGCGCCTTGGCTTTGCATTGTTCGAAAGGGTTGCACGCAAATTGGTGCTGACCGAAGAGGGGCGCATCGTACTTGATCACGCCGACCAGATTTTTCAAAGCGGGGGATGAGTTGCTGGCCACATTGCAGCAATCCAGCACCGCCAGACCGGTCTTGCGCATTGGGGCAATTTCCACGCTGTCTCGTAACTTCCAGCTTCAGTTTTTGCGCCCTTTGCTTGGTACTGATGACTATACGTTTTCGTTGAAATCAGGGCAGGGGCAGGCGCTTTTTGAAGAGTTGGAGACCCTAGGCCTTGATGTGGTTCTCAGCACCCATGTGCCTGAAAATGATATGGGCAGTAGCTTTGCGGCGCAGCTGATCGCGCAGCAGCCTGTGCTGGTACATGGTGCGCCTGAGCGCCTTAAGCACCAAACGCTCGCGCAGCTTTTGGCGCACGAACCGCTGATCGTTCCGACAGAAAATGTCATTCGTACAGGGTTCGAAAACCTCGTAGCGCGACTGGGGATTCGGCCCAACGTCGTGGCGCATGTGGATGATATGGCGATGGTGCGTTTGCTTGCGCGCGAAGGTGTTGGGCTTGCGATTGCGCCCAGAGTTGTGCTCGCCGATGAGATCGACAGCGGCCGTCTGGCCACTGCGCCCTTTGATCTAGGAATTTCCGAGCCGTTCTACGCTGTTACCTTGCCACGCCGTTTTCCGCATCCTGCTTTGCAGCAGTTGCTGAGCGATCAAACCGTGGATTAAGTGTTGAACAAGAAGTGCAGCACATCGCCGTCTTTAACGGTGTAGGCCTTGCCCTCTGCGCGCATCTTACCGGCTTCTTTGCTACCTTGCTCGCCATTGTTCGCGATGTAGTCGTCATAGGCGATGGTTTCTGCGCGAATGAAGCCTTTTTCAAAGTCGCCGTGGATCACACCTGCGGCTTTGGGCGCGCTGGTTCCTGTCTGGATCGTCCATGCGCGCGCTTCTTTTGGTCCGACTGTGAAATATGTCTCAAGATGCAATAGATCGTAGCCTGCGCGGATAAGACGGTCGAGACCGGCTTCTTCCAGGCCCATTTCCTCAAGGAACATTTGGGCTTCTTCGGCGTCGAGCTGGCTGATCTCTTCTTCGATCTGTGCAGAGATAATCACGTGTGAATTACCTTGCGCGGCAGCCATCGCGGCGACCGCTTCGGAGTGCGCATTCCCTGTCGCGCTCTCGGATTCGCCGACGTTACAGACGTAGAGAACAGGTTTGGAAGTGAGAAGCTGGAGGAGTGTCCATGCTTTCAAATCGTCTTCATCAACAGAAACGGTGCGAGCTGGCTGTCCGTCTTCGAGCGCTTTTTGAGCGGCTTCCAGAAGGCGGTCCTGTTGGATCGCTTCCTTGTCGCCACCACGCGTTTTGCGTGTCAAACCTTGGCGACGCTTTTCGACGCTCTCAAGGTCCGCGAGCATCAGCTCTGTTTCGATGGTTTCTGCGTCCTCGACCGGATTGACGCGACCATCTACATGGGTGACGTCGCCGTCTTCAAAACAACGTAGCACATGGGCGATGGCGTCGGTTTCGCGAATGTTGGCAAGGAACTGGTTGCCGAGCCCTTCGCCCTTGGACGCGCCTTTAACGAGGCCCGCGATGTCCACGAACGTCATACGTGTTGGGATGATCTGTTTGGACCCTGCGATCTCGGCCAATGTGTCGAGACGTGCATCAGGCACGGCAACGTCGCCCACGTTGGGCTCAATTGTGCAGAACGGGAAATTCGCAGCTTGCGCGGCGGCAGTCTTGGTTAATGCGTTAAAGAGCGTGGATTTACCAACGTTTGGCAGTCCGACGATACCCATTTTGAAACCCATGACACTCTCCTTTTTCGGCCCAATCGCGCGATCCGCTTCCATATGGCAGGTTTTTAGCGCCGTGCAAGGCGATGCTGTACTATGGTCGCGCGAAAATAGGAGGGAAGTTGATGAAAGTAACACCATATTTAACATTTGCGGGTCATTGCGAAGAGGCCATGACGTTTTACGCAAGCGCGTTGAGCGGTAAGATCACGATGTCCATGACCTTTGCCGAGATGATGGGCGAAGGCGCGCCAGAGGGTTTGGGTGAAAAGATAGCGCATATGACGCTGGATCTGGGCGAGGGCAGCCAATTGTTTGCGTCTGATGTGTTTGATGAAAGTGACTACAATGGTGTCGAGGGTGTCGCGATGAGTGTGACCTGCGCAAATGTAGCGGAAGCGGAAACGTTGTTTGGTGTGATGTCCGAAGGGGGCATGGTGACGATGCCACTGGCGAAAACAGACTGGGCAGAGCTCTTTGGCATGTGTCGTGATCGTTTTGGCGTTGGCTGGATGATTGACTTAGGCGCTGGTTAAAGGAGCGCATGCGCGCGCATGTTTGAGCACGCCTGTGGGCGTGCCAGTGCCTCTGGCAGGGATATTTGTGAAGAGAGGACGCGCGTTGTGCCTTTAGACGTGTGGCTTTTTTAAGTGAAGGACTTGCGAAAGGGCGTGCTTTCGCGGCACATGCACTCATGGTTTGTAGAAGGACACCGACATGACCCGGATTGATGCCAAATTTGAGAGCTTGCGCGCGCGTGGCAAGAAAGCTTTTGTCTCCTACATTATGGCGGGTGATCCTGACGCAGCGGTTTCGCTGGAAATCATGAAGGGTCTACCAGAGGCGGGCGTTGATATTATCGAGCTTGGTTTGCCGTTTACTGATCCAATGGCCGATGGCGCGACGATCCAGCTTGCTGGGCAGCGGGCGCTTGAAAGTGGGATGACGTTGCAAAAAACGCTCGATATGGCACGAGCATTCCGCCAGAGCGATGACACGACACCGATCGTATTGATGGGCTATTACAACCCGATTTATTCGCGCGGTGTCGATGCATTTTTGACTGATGCGAAAGATGCGGGGATCGATGGTTTGATCGTAGTGGATTTGCCACCAGAAGAGGATGCAGAGCTTTGCATTCCGGCGCAGGCTGCGGGTCTTAATTTCATTCGTTTGGCCACGCCGACAACAGATGATGCGCGTTTGCCGCGTGTTTTGCAGAACACATCGGGTTTTGTGTATTACGTCTCGATTACAGGGATCACGGGGGCCGCTAATGCAGAGGGCGCTGATGTCGGTCCTGAGGTTGCACGGATTAAATCACAGACGGACTTGCCTGTGATCGTAGGCTTTGGGATCAAAACACCAGAAAAGTCGCGTGAGATTGCAGCGATTTCTGATGGCGCGGTCGTTGGTTCTGCGATTGTTGAGCGTATCGCAGCAGGTGACAGTCCTAGTGACGTTTTGGCCTTTGTGAAAACTTTGTCGGATGGGGCGCACAGCGCCTAGTTCAGACATAAAACTGTTTTGACGAGGGCGTGCCAAAAGGGGCGCGCCTTTTTTAATTGCACGTTCAAGTGTTGGGCGGTAAATTAATTTTACCAATTATTGCGAGGATGACGTGATGGCCGTGATTACTGAGATCAAAGACTTGAAGCGTATCTACGAGCGTCGTGTGCCGCGGATGTTTTATGACTATGCTGAAAGCGGCAGTTGGACAGAGCAGACCTTTCGCGAAAACACATCCGATTTTGATCAACTCCGACTGCGTCAACGCGTGGCCGTGGACATGACTGGACGTTCCACGACAAGCGAAATGATTGGCCAAGAAGTTGCGATGCCTGTCGCATTAGCGCCTGTCGGCTTGACCGGAATGCAGCATGCGGACGGAGAGATTAAGGCGGCGAAGGCGGCGGAAGAATTTGATGTGCCGTTTACGCTGTCAACGATGTCGATTTGCTCGATTGAGGCCGTTGCGGAGAAGACCAGTAAGCCGTTTTGGTTCCAGCTCTATACTATGAAGGACGAAGGCTATGTGCGCCGTTTGATAGAGCGGGCAAAGGCGGCGAAGTGTTCTGCGTTGGTGATAACACTGGATCTGCAAATCTTAGGGCAACGGCATAAAGACCTGAAAAACGGTTTGTCTGCGCCACCTAAATTGACACCGAAGACGATTGTTAACCTGATGACCAAGTGGACGTGGGGCTTGCAAATGTTGGGCACCAAAAACCGTGAGTTTGGCAATATCGTCGGGCATGTAGATGGCATTTCCGACACCTCCCAGTTGGGGGCTTGGACCGCGGAGCAATTTGATCCTTCATTGGATTGGGGTAAGATTGCCAAGATCAAAGAGATGTGGGGCGGCAAGGTCATCTTGAAAGGGATCCTTGATGCGGAAGACGCGAAAATGGCGCTAAAGGTCGGTGCCGATGCGATTATCGTCTCCAACCACGGTGGGCGTCAGCTGGATGGGGCGATGAGTTCAATTAAGATGTTGCCGTCTATCTTGGATGCGGTGGGTGATCAGATCGAAGTGCATCTCGATAGCGGTATTCGCTCTGGCCAAGATGTCTTGAAGGCAGTGGCGATGGGCGCGAAGGGCACTTACATCGGCCGTGCGTACATATACGGGCTTGGTGCGATGGGACAGGCTGGCGTGAGCAAGGCGCTTGAGGTTATCCACAAAGAACTTGATATCTCGATGGCGCTATGCGGAAAACGCAAGATCAGTGAACTTGATCAAGATGTTTTGCTGGTTCCCAAAGATTTTACAGGTGATTGGCGCTAGCGGGTCTGTTGTAACACCTGTGTCGTCTGTGGTTTGGGCCGAATGTTGGTTTTAGACCCCGAGTGTTTTAATTTAATTTAGTGTTAAATTATACGCCATGCACTGAGCGCATGGCGCTATTCGTTGTGAGCTCTACCTAAGGTAAACAAGCTCTGTTAATCACGCGCCAAAAGAAGATGCGTGCGCCATTCTCAAATTTTAGAATACAATGCTGCGTCTTAATCAGCCAATTTTGCGCTGCTGAAATTTTAGTTTTGAGTTAAACTAAAATCCAATAGCGAGAACGTTTAAGGGAAGAGGGACGTATGAGCGAAGAGATGAAAGACCTAGATCCTGTTGAGTCTCGAGAGTGGCAGGATGCGATATTGGATGTGATTGAGCAAGATGGTGCGGATCGGGCGCATTATTTGTTGGATAGGGCTGTTCAGCAGGCGCGTGCGGCGGGTGCGACTTTGCCGTTTTCGGCGACGACACCGTATCAGAATACGATTCCTGTGGATGACGAGATTGATGTTCCGGGTGATCTGGACATGGAGTGGCGCATTCGCACGATCAATCGTTGGAACGCGATGGCGACGGTTGTGCGGCGCAATAAAGTCAGCAGTGAATACGGTGGTCACATCGCGTCATTCGCGTCCTCGGCCGTTATGTATGACATCGGTTTGAACCACTTCTGGCGTTCCAAATCTGCGATCCACGGCGGCGATCTGGTGTTCTTTCAGGGCCACGTGATCCCGGGGATTTATGCGCGTTCCTTCATGGAAGGGCGTCTCACAGAAGAACAGATGGACAACTTCCGCTCTGAGGTGAATGGCGGCGGTCTGAGCTCTTACCCGCACCCTTGGTTGATGCCGGATTATTGGCAGTTTCCCACTGTTTCCATGGGCTTAGGGCCATTGATGGCAATCTATCAAGCGCGCTTTATGAAGTATATGCACAACCGTGGGCATATCGATATGAGCGACCGTAAGGTCTGGGTCTTCTTGGGCGATGGCGAGATGGACGAGCCGGAATCGCGTGGCGCGATTGACTTGGCTGCGCGCGAAGGGCTCGACAATTTGATCTTCGTGGTGAACTGCAACTTGCAACGTCTTGACGGCCCTGTGCGCGGCAACGGCAAGATTGTGCAAGAGCTTGAGGGTGACTTCCGCGGGGCCGGTTGGAACGTGATCAAGCTGCTTTGGGGCAAAGGCTGGGATGCGCTGCTGGAAAAGGACACGAGCGGGCGTTTGCGCCAGCTGATGGACGAGACAGTGGACGGCGATTATCAAACGTTCAAATCGAAAGACGGGGCGTATATCCGCAAGCACTTTTTTGGGAAATACCCCGAGACAGCAGCACTGGTTGAGGACTGGTCGGACGAGCAAATCTGGGCGCTACGCCGTGGTGGGCATGAGCCCAAGAAAGTCTATACAGCCTTTAAACGTGCGACAGAGACCAAGGGTCAGCCGACCTGTCTGTTGATCAAAACGGTCAAAGGGTATGGCATGGGCACAGCGGGTGAAGGGCAAAACACCACGCACCAGCAAAAGAAAATGGCCGAGGATCAGCTGCGCGCGTTCCGCGACCGCTTTCAAATCCCGATAAGTGATGAGGACCTGCCGAAGGCGCCGTTTGTGTCGCTGAATAATCAACAAAAAGCGTATTTGCTAGAGAAGCGCAAGGAATTGGGCGGGGAATTCCCCAAGCGTGAGTGGCGCGATGCGCCCAAGCTGGAAATCCCACCGTTGGAAAAGTTTGATGCTCAACTAAAAAGCACTGGGGATCGCGAAATCTCGACCACGATGGCGTTCGTGCGCATTCTGACGACGCTTTTGCGCGACAAGAATATGGGCAAGCAAGTGGTTCCGATTGTGCCGGACGAGAGCCGCACGTTTGGTATGGAAGGGCTGTTCCGCTCGGTTGGTATCTACAATCCGATGGGGCAGAACTACACGCCCGAAGACCGCGATCAGATGTCTTACTACAAGGAATCCACCGACGGTCAGGTTCTGCAAGAGGGCATCAACGAGGCGGGCGCGATGGCGGATTGGATTGCGGCGGCGACGTCTTATTCCAACCACGGCGTGCCGATGGTGCCGTTCTTTATCTACTATTCCATGTTCGGTTTCCAACGCATTGGCGATCTGGCTTGGGCGGCGGGCGACAGTCGTGCGCGCGGCTTTATGCTGGGAGGCACGGCGGGACGCACGACCTTGAACGGCGAAGGCTTGCAGCATGAGGACGGGCATAGCCATATCCTCGCGAGCACGATCCCGAACTGTATCTCTTATGACCCCACATTCAGCTTTGAGGTTGCGGTTCTGGTGCATCACGGCTTGCAGCGTATGTTTGTGGATCAAGAAGATGTGTACTTTTATCTGACACTTATGAACGAGAACTACGCACATCCAGAAATGCCGATGGGTGCGGAAGAGGGGATCATCAGAGGTCTTTATCGTCTCAGCAAAACAGCGAAACCTGCGAAAAAGCATGTGAACCTGATGGGCTCTGGCACGATTTTGGTGCAGGCGATGGAGGCGGCGAAAATGCTGAAGGAAGACTTTGGTGTCACCTCTGATATCTGGTCTGCGACCAGCTTTAACGAGCTGGCCCGAGATGGTCAGGATGCGACACGTCACAACCGTTTGAACCCGTTGGCGGACGCGCAGATGCCTTATGTGACGCAAGTCTTGAGCGGGGCGAAAGGCCCTGTGATTTGTGCGACCGATTACATGAAGAACTACGCAGAGCAGATCCGCGCTTATGTGCCGCAAGAGTTTGTAGTGCTTGGAACGGATGGCTACGGGCGCTCGGACAGCCGTGTGAACCTGCGCCGCTTCTTTGAAGTGGACGCGAACCACATTGCGGCGGCGGCGATGGTGCAGCTCTTCAAGGAGGGGGTGATCTCCGAGAAGGATCTGACATCCGCGCTTTCTAAATATGACATTGACGGCGCAAAGCCGAACCCCCGCTTGGTTTAATTGGGGAAGGAGAGAATAACATGGCTATTGAAGTAACAGTCCCTGACATCGGCGATTTTAACGACATTCCAGTGGTGACCGTTCTAGTCAGCGTGGGCGATACGGTAGCGGTTGAAGATCCGATCGTTGAACTCGAGAGCGACAAGGCGACGATGGAAGTGCCATCCTCGGCGGCGGGCGTGGTGAAAGAGATCAAGGTGGCAGAGGGCGACACTGTCTCTATGGGATCCTTGATCCTGATCTTGGAGGGTGAGGGCGCTGCGGCGGTTCCTGTTGACGCTCCGAAAGCAGAGGCAGCTCCGGCTCCGGCAGCGGCACCCACGCCTGCACCAGCAGCGGCTTCTGTGGCCCCGGTCATGGATGCAGGGTTTGGCAAAGCTCATGCCAGCCCATCGGTGCGGGCCTTTGCGCGCACGCTTGAGATTGATCTGGCCAAAGTGAACGGCACAGGCCGCAAAGGCCGCATCTTGCGCGAAGACATCACCAAGGCATTCAAAGCCACCTCCGTTCCCGCATCAACAAGCGGCGCGGCGGGGGGCATGGGCATTCCACCGATCCCAGTCGTCGATTTTTCCAAGTTCGGCCCTGTGGAAAATGTCGAGATGCCACGCATCAAGAAGCTCAGCGGCCCGGCGCTGCACCGTTCTTGGCTCAACATTCCGCATGTGACGCATAACGACGAAGCGGACATCACGGATCTGGATGTATACCGTAAAGAGATGGACACGATGGCCAAGGAACAAGGCTACCGCGTCACTTTGCTAAGCTTTGTGATCAAAGCCTCTGTGTCGGCGCTGAAAGAGCATTGGGAGTTCAATTCCTCGATCCATCCCGATGGCGACAAGCTGATCAAGAAGGACTTTTACAACATTGGTTTTGCAGCTGACACACCTGTTGGCCTGATGGTGCCAGTGATCAAGGATGCGGATAAGAAAGGTCTTGTCGAGATCTCCAAAGAACTGATGAGCCTGTCCGCGGCTGCGCGCGAAGGCAAGCTCAAAGGGGCGGATATGCAAGGCGCGACCTTCACCATCTCGTCCTTGGGCGGCATTGGTGGCACGAGCTTCACGCCGATTGTGAATGCGCCAGAAGTGGCAATTCTCGGCCTCACGCGCTCAAAGATGGCGCCTGTTTGGAACGGCGAAGAGTTCGTGCCGCGCCTGATGCAGCCGCTCTCATTGTCCTACGATCACCGTGCTGTCGATGGCGCTTTGGCCGCACGCTTTGCCGTGACACTCAAGACGTTGCTTGGCGATATGCGCAAGTTGATGTGGTAGGGGGAGATAGTCTGATGGAAATCCAAGTACCCGATATTGGTGATTTTAATGACATTCCTGTCGTCTCTGTTTTGGTCTCTGTTGGTGACACTGTCGCCGCGGAAGATGCTTTGATCGAGCTGGAATCTGACAAAGCCACAATGGAAGTGCCGGCCCCTGTGGGTGGTACCGTCAAAGAGATCAAAGTGGCCGAAGGCGACAAAGTCTCTATGGGCACTGTAATTATGGTGTTTGAAGGCGCTGGCGCTGAGGAGGCCCCGAAACGGGCCGAGGAAGCCCCTGCACCTGCCCCGACGCAAGTGGTTGCGACTGGCACGGCGCGCGGCGCGGGTGATATCCACGCCGAAGTGGTTGTTCTTGGCTCTGGTCCCGGTGGCTACACCGCTGCGTTCCGCGCGGCGGACTTGGGCAAGAAGGTTGTTCTCATTGAGAAGAACCCGACTTTGGGCGGTGTGTGTTTGAACGTCGGCTGTATCCCGTCTAAAGCATTGCTGCACGTCGCGAAGGTGATCACTGAGGCCGAAGAAATGGGCGCGCATGGTGTCACTTTTGCAAAACCCCAGATCGATCTGGATGAGTTGCGCAGTTTTAAGGACAGTGTTGTCGGTCAACTCACGGGCGGTCTTACAGGGCTTGCGAAAGCACGCAAAGTGAAGACCGTAAAGGGCACAGGCCAGTTCACCGGAGCGAACATGATCGAAATCACTGAGGGTGGCAAAACAACGACCGTCAGCTTTGATCAGTGCATCATCGCGGCTGGGTCCGAACCTGTGAACCTGCCGTTCCTACCGCATGACGACGAACGTGTGATTGATTCAACCGGTGCGTTGGAACTCAAAGACATACCTAAGCGTATGTTGGTTCTGGGCGGTGGGATCATCGGTCTGGAAATGGCCTGCGTTTACGACGCGCTTGGCTCCAACGTGACCATCGTAGAACTGATGGATCAAATCATTCCGGGCGCTGACAAAGACATCATCAAACCTTTGCACACCCGCATCAAAGGCCGTTACGAGAACATCCTTTTGAAGACCAAAGTCACCGGGATGGAGGCCCTAAAGAAGGGTCTCAAAGTGACGTTCGAGGATGCTAAGGGTGAGATGACGACGGATACGTTTGATAAGGTTCTTGTCGCAGTCGGGCGCACGCCGAATGGTGGCAAGGTTAACGCGGCTGCGGCAGGTGTTGCTGTGGATGAGCGCGGTTTTATCGCCGTGGACAGCCAGCAGCGCACAGGTGTGCCGCATATCTTCGCGATTGGTGATCTGGTGGGCCAGCCGATGCTCGCGCACAAGGCTGTGCACGAGGGCAAAGTCGCCGCCGAAGTTTGCGCCGGTCATAAGCGTCACTTTGATGCCAAACTGATCCCCTCTGTGGCCTATACCGACCCCGAAGTCGCATGGTGCGGCGTCACCGAAACCGAGGCCAAAGCCAAAGGCATTCCTTACGAGAAAGGCGTGTTCCCATGGGCCGCTTCGGGCAAAGCCCTCTCGAACGGCCGGTCAGAAGGCATCACCAAGCTGCTGTTCAACCCTGAAGATCAACGCGTCATTGGCGGCTGCATCGTGGGTATCAACGCCGGTGATCTGATCGCTGAAGTTGGCCTCGCTATCGAAATGGGCGCCGATGCGGTCGATCTAGGCCACACCATCCACGCACATCCCACATTGTCGGAAACCGTCAACTTCGCCGCCGAAATGTTCGAAGGTACAATCACGGATCTCATGCCGCCGAAAAAAAAGAAGTAAGCGGAGAAAACCAAACACTTGCAATACCGCGCGCCCCATAAAGGCGGGTGGTATTGCTATGTAGAAACTTTCCTTAGGTTCAGGACTCATAACCAGAATATGACGGTTGCAGCGAGGGCGATCGCTGAC
>NZ_MLCB01000006.1 GCF_001890925.1 Planktotalea frisia | reverse complement strand
CCGATTACATCTTAGCTGAGCCACAAACCTGTCCGAATTAGTAGGACCACTTCAGACAGCGAAAACTGATCAGGACGTTTTCGCCTTTGCCAAGCCAGAGCTAAGCGCGCGCGAAACAGAAGTTCTGAGCCTTTTGGCGACAGGTATGCAGACCGGACGTATCGCTGAAAAAACAGGTTTGGCGGAAATAACCGTCAGCAAACACTTTAGAACAGCGCGCCAAAAGCTACGCGCAGCGACCCGTGAGCAAGCTTTGATAATCGCGATGCAGCACGGTTTGCTCAAGTTTTAGGCAGTTGTGCTATCGCCCCATAAGAGCGTCATCAAACGGGTAAGTCGTTAAGTTCTCGCACCCATCCTCGGTGATCAGTACCTGATCTTCCAGCTTGATTGAAAAATCACCACCGACTTCACCACATGCCGCTTCAACACAGAGCACCATCCCCGGCTCTAACGGGTATTCGAAAGATCCGGGAACGTATTGATCTTTATGAGCAATCAACGGCCATTCATCACATAACCCGACGCCGTGCATCATGCACCCATATTGCTGCGCTTTGAACTTTGCCGGATGCTCCATGCACTGATCAATCAATTCAGGGATCATTACGCCGGGCTTAAGGAGTGACATGTTGTGCATGATAAAATCATGCGAATGGCGCATCGTGTCGATCATATCTTGGCGTGGTTTTTGATCGCCGATCCACCAAGTTCGGGAAATATCGATGCATATGCCGTAAGAGCCAATAAGGTCGGTATCAAAGGCGATAATCTCATTGTTTTGCGTGATCCGGGGGCCGCATTCTTGAAACCACGGATTTGTGCGTTGCCCGGATGCGAGCAAGCGGGTCTCGATCCATTCGCCGCCACGTTTGATGTTTTCAGCGTGTAAAATCGCCCAAATATCATCCTCAGATGTGGCTCCATTCGGCACGTTGGCCCGCGCAAATGCTTCCATTTCGGCACATGCAGTTTCGCAGGCATGATTGGCACAGCGCATGGCGAGAATTTCATCCGGCCCTTTGATCGCGCGGGATTTTTCGGTGACCTCTTCACCATCTTTGATCTCAAAGCCCTGCGCTTCGAGGCTGCGCAGGCCGTGAAGCATGATTTTATCAACAGCGAGGCGCTTGTTGGCACCGCCATGCTCTTCGATCAACACGCGAATTTCGTTGGACAAAACATCTGCTGCAACATCCACTTTGTCGCCGCGATCAAAGTAAAACAGGTCTGCACCAGAGCGTTGCTCACGGACCAATGGATTGAATTCGCTGAGAAAAGGTGAGTTTTTGTAATCCCAAATCACCATGTAGCCATCCGCGCATAGCAGAACAGCGCGAAATGGATTGTGGGTATTCCAAAGCTGCATATTCGTGCTGTCGGTGGCGTAACGAATGTTGAGCGGGTCAAACATTAAGAGACCGCCATAGCCGCGATCCACGATGTGTTGGGTCAAACGCTTCCATCGATATTCGCGCATGCGTGCAAGGTTTGGCAATTCTAACCCCGCCGCGCGCCATTCGCCAAAGGCAAGCTGGGTTGGGCCAATTTCGATCCGGTTGTTGTCATTGGGCGTGCCATCGCCAAGGGTTGCGCCTTGGTTCGGGTCAATTTTGCGCGTTTCGCGGTAATGTTGGTTCATGTGATGGCCTCCCAATACGAACAAGAATGAGCATCGGTTCTCGCTTTGGCGCGCGCGGCTGCGACCTCAACATACGTCGTTTTCAAGCGATAATGAGCAGGTGACGGGGCAGGGGCGCTTTGTTACTAGATCCAGCATGAGCAATATTTTTCAAAGTGAGCTGCCAGCGGAAATGCGTATTGAACGCGCTTTGCCAGGCATTCAACCGCTTGAAATGTCTGATTGGCTACGCGTGGATGATGCATATGCGGCTCAAATGCGTATGCGGTCAAAATTGATGACGGGCAAAGGCCACGCGGTACGTGCTGCTGTTCAAGGCAGCGAAGCGGCAATTCAAGAAACACTGGATCTGACTATCAAGCAAATTCAAACCCTTGAGGGTTTCCATTTTGATGGTGGTCAAATGCGCTGTCCAGATGGGCGACTTGTCGATCTGACGGGGGATCCGTTGTATGTCATGGGGCACTTAATCCAAGAAGATATCTGCATCCTAGAAAAACCAAGGGGCTCGGACGAGCATATCTTAAGCGCTGCGATCTTGTGTTTTCCATCTCATTGGACGTTGAGCGAAAAGATCGGCAAGCCGATGGGGCGCATTCATGAACCGGTCGCGGATTATGATGAAAATATCCGTCGCCGTGTGCAGCGTCTATTTGATGGCGTGAAAGTTGATCGCCCATTGTGGCGTTTCAATCGTGCCTATGCGGGGGCGAGTTTGTTTCAACCGCGCTTAGAAAAGGACTATGAACCGACTGACTTGGAGGCTTCACGAGATTTCTTGCGATCAGAACGCCAATGTTTGATCCGTCTCCCGAAATCTCAAGCTGTGGTTTTTTCGATCCACACTTATGTGATTGATCTACGGTCCGCTTGAACAAAAAAAGGCCCAGTCGAGTGACCGGGCTGATTGAACTGTTCACTTTAGCAAGGATTCTTAGCGACCCCACACCCGAACTGGACCGCAATCCATATGCACAAAGTTGGAACCTGAGTAACGCCCAACGCCACCACCTTTGCAAGCTGCCGCTGCGCGAGAAACTTGGCTCACAGAGCGAGATGACAAACGCAAATCGGCCGCTTGGCCCTTCATGTGCAGTGAATTCTTTGCCACGCCTTTGGAGCGGGCGCGCAACATGTTGTTCGTCTTAGGGCTACGATAACCGGAAAGGAGCATGTAAGGCTCGCTTGAATCCAACAAGTTATGTGCCGCTGCCATCACGTCGATGGTGCGCAGGTCGATGAACTTCACATCATTCGTGCGCCAGTCGCGCATAAACCGGTGCACTTCTTGCACAGATTCTTTGATGTACTTGCCTTCGACCCAGTAAATCATGTCGATACGCTCGCCTGTACGGCCAGAGTACATCTTGATGCGTCGGATATCGCCGCCGCCGCGCAAAAAGCCAGCTGCGTTCGAGTAGGTCGGTGCTGCTATGACCGCTGTCGCTGCAAAAGCGCGAAGCAGGCCACGGCGCGTTACGCCGGTACTTTTGCTATCTGTAGTCACTTTTTTCGTCCCGTTCTTACCTGTTCGCATCCGATGTTACGAATACTCTGCCTATTCATCCCCGCAGTGGTATCTCTATTACATAGTTCGAATCGCCAACCAAGCATCGATTTCACAAACCAAGTTTTAACAACTAATTTCGGCATTTTTTTGCTCAATTGTGTAAATATATCATTACGCTGACTCTGATGCGACAGATCGGGACGCAGCTTCGGTGCAAGCCTGCACCACACTGTGTGTTTTGTGCGATCTTTCGAAAATGTGAATGGACTCGTGCGCGTCGGGTGAAGGAAGACCTAGATCATAAGAACGCGCTCTGCCGGCGCGGCTATTGTTACATATCGGGGGGCCACGATGCAGATGCTTCGCAGTCAGACAGTTATTTTATTTAAAGCGCTTTTTGTAGCGCTCGCACTCATGCTCGTCAGCTTTATTGCAACGCCTGCGGATGCTCAGGTCACAGCCTTTAAACAGGCCGTTGCAGAAGCCGCTGCGAAAGACAAAGACATCGCGGCTTTTTATCAAGCCAACAAATACAAATCGATCTGGACAGGGCGGGGCAACAAAGACCGTCAACGCCGCGACGCACTTCTGAACGCGGTAACCAATGCCGCAGATCACGGCCTGCCAGTCAGCCGTTATAATCCAGAGCAGCTTAAAGCGGTTCTGAAACAAGCGCGCAGCCCACGAGATCGTGGCGCGGTTGAGGTCGAGATGAGCCGGATTTTCCTTCAGTATGCCCGCGATTTGCAGACTGGTGTTCTGACACCGTCCAAGATTGACAGCGAGATTGTGCGCCAAGTACCACTGCGGGATCGCGTGTCTTATCTCACAAACTTTTCCAAGTCATCGCCCAAGCGTTTCTTGCAAGCGCTGGCACCTACTGCACCTGAATATGCGCGCCTGATGAAGGCAAAGCTTTTGATGGAGCGCCAGCTCGCCAAAGGTGGTTGGGGTCAAAAGGTTCCCGCGAAATCGCTCAAGCCCGGACAATCTGGCAACGCGGTCGTTATTATGCGCAACCGTTTGCAGACTATGGGCTACCTTCAGCGCTCTTCTGCGCAAACCTATGACGGCGCAATGCAATCTGCGGTTCAGCAATTCCAGATGTCTCGCGGTTTGAACCCTGACGGTGTTGCGGGTCCGGGCACGATGACAGAGATCAACCGCCCGATTGAGGCCCATTTACAGGCCGTCATGGTCGCAATGGAGCGGGAACGCTGGATGAACCGTCCACGTGGCAAGCGTCACATCTGGGTAAACCTCACGGATTTCTCCGCAGTGATCATGGACAATGACAAAGAGACGTTCCGCACGCGCTCTGTCATCGGCAAAAATCAAAGCGATCGCCGCAGCCCTGAGTTTTCCGATGTAATGGAATTCATGGTGATCAACCCATCTTGGTACGTGCCACGCTCGATCACCACGAAAGAGTACCTGCCATTGATGCAAAAGAACCGTAACGCCGTGAGCCACTTGCAGGTGATCGATAGCAAGGGTCGCAGTGTTTCGCGCTCTTCTGTCAACTTTGCTTCGTATTCGGCGAAGACCTTCCCATTTAGCCTCAAGCAACCACCAAGCCGTGGCAACGCGTTGGGTCTGGTAAAGTTCATGTTCCCGAACCGTCACAACATCTACTTGCATGACACGCCAGCAAAGAACCTGTTCAGCCGCGAAGTGCGCGCGTACTCCCACGGCTGCATTCGTTTGCACCAGCCGTTTGACTTCGCTTACGCTTTGCTTGCAAAGCAGACGAATGATCCTGAGGGTTTCTTCCAAGCGAAATTGAAAACAGGCGCCGAGGCGCGTGTGAACTTGAACGAACCTGTGCCTGTGCACATCGTATATCGCACCGCTTATGTCACTGCGAAGGGCAATGTGAACTTCCGTCGTGACATTTATGGTCGCGATGCGAAGATCTTTTCTGCACTGGTCAAAGCAGGCGTGCAGCTGCGTGCCGTCGACGGCTAACAGCATCCTAGATTAAGAATTGAGAAAGCCGGGGGCAACCTCGGCTTTTTTTCGTTTCAGCACCGTGGTATCGCGTGTCCAACGCAATCGCCGCGATGAGGTCTCAAATGACATATACAATCAAGCAAATCGCGGATGCGCTCGGGGCCGAAGCTGTGGGCGACGTGAATACTGTCATTCAATCCATCGCTGAACCCGCGAGCGCGACTGCGGATCAACTGGCCCTTGCTTTGAAACCCGAGTTTGCAAAAACTTTGGCCGACGGTGATGCCAAAGCTGCGATGCTTTGGGCCGAAGCGGATTGGCAAAGCTATGGGTTGAGTGCGGCCATATTAGCACCACGCCCACGTTTTGCGATGGCCGGTTTGAGCGCGATGATGGATCCCGGTACAGGCGGCGAAGTTGGCATACATCCCTCTGCCGTGATCCATCCTGATGCGATCTTGGGGGAGCGCGTCTCTGTCGGTCCGCTCTGCGTGATTGAAGCGGGTGCAAATATTGGTGCTGGCAGTCGCATCAGCGCACAGGTTTTTATCGGGCGCGCTGCGATGATTGGCGAAAACGCACACCTGCGTGAAGGCGTCAGGATCGGGGCGCGCACGCGTATCGGCGCGCGTTTCATCGCGCAGCCGGGGGCTACCGTTGGGGGTGATGGCTTTTCTTTCGTCACGCCTGAGCAAGGTGCAGTCGAGCGCGTGCGCGATAGCCTTGGTGATCAAGACGAGGCAAAAGCGCAAAGCTGGGCGCGTATTCACTCACTTGGCGCTGTGCAGATCGGTGATGATGTTGAGTTGGGCGCAAACTGCTGTGTGGATCGTGGCAATGTGCGCGATACGGTTATTGGCAATGGTTGCAAGTTCGATAATCTCGCGCAGATTGGCCACAACGTGGTGATTGGCAACGACTGTCTTATCTGCGCGCAAGTGGGGGTTGCGGGCTCCACGCGCATCGGCAACAACGTCGTTCTTGGCGGACAAACGGGTGTCAGCGACAACGTCTTTATTGGTGACAATGTCATCACCGGTGGTGCGACTAAAGTGCTCTCTAATGTGCCCGCGGGACGTGTGATGCTGGGCTATCCGGCGGTCAAAATGGACAAGCAGATTGAGCTGCACAAACTGCTGCGCCGCTTGCCGCGCCTGTTCAAGGATGTCGCAACCCTGCAAAAGGGTGTTTCAAAACCGGGCGACAGTGACTAGATCGAGCTTATCGGATTATGCACAAAGGGTACGTCCATGAGCGTTCGTGAAAAAGTCTTCGAGATTATTGCTGAGCAAGCCATGCTCGACGTGAGTGATGTGACTGCGGATAGCACGCTGGAAAGCCTTGGCATTGATAGTCTTGGCCTTGTCGAGAGCATCTTCGCGATTGAGGAAGAGTTTGACGTAAGCATCCCCTTTAATGCCAATGAGCCTGATAAAAGTGACTTCGACATCTCTTCGGTTGAGAGCATTGTGGCCGGCATCGAAGGTCTGGTTGCTGCAAAATCGTGAGACGCGTTGTCATCACTGGTGCTGGCGCGATTAGCGCGTTGGGGCATAGCGCAGAGGCAACAATGGCCGCAATGCGCGAAGGCAAATGCGGGATTGGACCGCTCGAGTTTCGCGATGTAGAGCGGCTTTCGATCCAGATCGGTGGGCAGGTCAAAGGATTTGAAGCTGAGGGCTTGTTCAACCGTCAACAAATGACGCTTTATGATCGGTTCACCCAATTCACGCTCTGTGCGGCACGCGAAGCGATTGATCAATCTGGCCTTGAATTTACTGGCGAACTCTCTGCGCGCTCTGGCGTTGTGCTTGGCACGGCGGGCGGCGGGGTGAGCACGTGGGATGACAATTACCGCTCTGTTTATGAGGACGGTAAAAACCGCGTGCATCCTTTTGTAGTTCCCAAACTGATGAACAATGCAGCCTGTTCGCACGTCTCTATGCAGCACAATCTCAAGGGGCCGAGCTTTACGGTTTCTACCGCTTGCGCCTCATCCAACCATGCGATGTCACAAGCCTTTGCGATGGTGCGCACGGGCATGGCCGAAGTGATGATCACAGGTGGCTCAGAATCCATGCTATGTTTCGGTGGTGTCAAAGCGTGGGAAGGCTTGCGCGTCATGTCTAAAGACGCGTGCCGTCCGTTTTCAGCCAATCGCAACGGCATGGTGCAAGGTGAGGGGGCAGGCGTGTTCGTCTTTGAGGAAATGGAGCACGCAAAAGCGCGCGGCGCGGATATCCTGTGCGAAGTCGCTGGCTTTGCGATGTCGTCAGATGCCGCTGATATTGTTATGCCCTCCAAACAGGGCGCTGCGCGTGCGATTGCGGGTGCTTTGCAGGACGCTGGGATTGATCGCTCGGAAGTGGGCTACATCAACGCGCATGGCACAGGCACGGCGGCGAATGACAAGACCGAATGCGCGGCAGTCGCGGATGTGTTTGGACCGCACGCGGATGATTTGATGATCAGCTCAACCAAGTCGATGCATGGGCATTTGATTGGCGGGACAGGTGCTGTGGAATTGCTCGCCTGCATCATGGCGCTGCGCGATGGGGTGATTGCGCCGACGATTGGCTATGAAGAAGCCGATCCCGAATGTGCGCTGGATGTGGTTCCGAATGTTGCGCGAGAAGCGAATGTTGACGTTGCCCTTAGCAATGCCTTTGCCTTTGGTGGTTTGAACGCGGTGCTTGCGCTGCGCAAGTTCAGCTAACAAAAAACGCGCCCGAAGGCGCGCTTTCCGAAATCTCAAATTGAAGCGTTATTACTGACGCGCAACCGTTGTCTTGTCAAAGCTTGCCGTAAAGCCGTTGAGCGACATTTCCAATTGGATCTGCTGATCTTGCGCAACAAATGGCACAATCGTTACAACTGCTTTCGCGCCGCGCTTGAAACCGTTGAGGTCGCTGTTCGTCAGTCCGATCCGTGCAAAACAACCGATCTGGTTGCACAGCGAGTAGGGGTAGCGCTTGCTCTGCGCGCCATCGACGGCAATGCGCAATTGCGCCTGCAAAGCGGTTTCCAAAGGCACGATGACAGTTGCACCTGCTACTGCCTGACCACCCTGCGGTAGCTTAAAGAGGCTGACCTCAGCCAAAGGGTTGCCTGCTTCGTTCTGCAACAACTGATACATCTGGCAAGGCTCGTCTTCGCCTGTTTCAGTCTTCACACACTGAATCTCCCAATCCTGCACAACTTCGCGCACGTAGGTCTGACCAACTTGTGGAACAGATGTATCCTCGCCAAGGCTCAGATCGCCTTCGCTCGTTGGAACTGTGTTGGGTGTTTCTTCTTGCGTCGCAGTCTCCTGCGCCATTGCGGCTCCACTAAGGGCAAAACATGCAAGCGCTGCAAGCGCGGTCATACGAGTGAACATAGAAATTCGTCCTAAGTTAGGGTCGTTTTTTGAGTGCCTAGCATGTGCAAAAAGAACTGTCAGCGCTTTGGACACATCAGAGCGGCGATATTACGCTTATCTTGCTTAAACTGGACTGCTTGGCAAGTCCCTCAAACAACACAGATGAGCTTTGGGGATAGGCGCGAAACATACACGATTGCCCATAAAAAAGGAAGACCTCTGCGGGTCTTCCTTTTCTATTCTTCTCCCTGTCGGACTGGCCGACTTATTAAAAACATAATATTGCTGGGCTTCCGAAGCGTCAACAGCAAATCGACAAAATGTCGCACAACAAGCGATCCGACCTACCGCTTTGGGTTGTTAATTGTTGTTATGCATATCAACATGCGCGAGCTGGACAAAAAAGACCGCGTCGCTTAGGACGCGGCCAGTCTGACAGGGAGGAAGGCCGTCCACAACAAGAAGGACACTTGGCTGTGAACGATTGCACTGTGACATTAATAAGTTAACGTGCCGTTTCGCTAAGCTCGCTTTGGCAACAAAATTTTACGTAAATTCAGGAGTACGCAATGGAACATCATATTTTCGTCGGTGGCGGCGGCCCTGAATATACGGACAAACAGTGGCTCAACCTGAAATATGCCAATCGTCATGGTCTGATTGCAGGGGCAACGGGTACGGGTAAAACTGTTACGCTGCAAATTCTGGCTGAGAATTTCTCGAATGCGGGCGTGCCTGTGTTTTTGACAGATGTGAAGGGCGACCTTTCAGGTCTTGCGGGCATCGGTTCTGAGACGTTCAAACTGCACGAGGCATTTACATCGCGTGCCGAAAAGATCGGTTTTGAGGATTATGCCTATAGTCGTTTTCCCGTCACTTTCTGGGATCTGTTCGGTGAGCAAGGTCACCCTGTGCGCACAACTGTTGCAGAGATGGGGCCATTGTTGGTGTCGCGCCTTTTAGAACTCTCCGAGCCACAAGAGGGTGTCGTCAACATCGCCTTTCGTGTGGCGGATGAGCAAGGCATGGCGCTTTTGGATCTCAAAGACCTGCAAGCATTGCTGGTCTGGGTTGGAGAGCACCGAGAAGAACTAACTTTGCGCTATGGCAACGTCTCAACCGGCTCAATCGGCGCGATTCAGCGTCGCCTGCTCGTGCTCGAAAACCAAGGGGGTGCGCAGCTTTTCGGTGAACCTGCACTTGCGCTTAGCGACATTATTTCCACTGCGAGTGATGGCCGTGGCCGCATAAACATCCTCGCATCTGACAAACTCATGGGCGCGCCGCGTCTTTATGCGACGTTCTTGTTGTGGCTGCTCTCTGAGTTGTTTGAAGAACTGCCTGAGATCGGCGACCCTGACAAACCCAAGCTCGTCTTCTTCTTTGACGAGGCGCATTTGCTCTTTGACGGCGCACCAAAACCGCTGGTGGATAAGGTCGAGCAAGTTGCCCGTTTGATCCGCTCCAAAGGGGTCGGTATTTATTTCGTCACGCAGCGGCCCTCGGATGTGCCCGAGGATATTCTTGGCCAGCTTGGCAACCGCATTCAGCACGCTTTGCGCGCCTTTACCGCTCGGGATCGTCGTCAGCTGAAAGAAGCGGCAGAAACCTACCGCGACAATCCGCGTTTCGACACGGGCGAAGCGATACGCGAAGTGGGTGTAGGCGAAGCGGTAACGTCAATGCTGCAAAAGAAGGGCATTCCGGGTGTTGTTGAACGTACATTAATCCGCCCACCTAGCTCGCAACTTGGTCCTTTAAGCAAGTCAGAGCGTGCGCAGGTTATCGCGAACTCGCATATCGCGGGCAAGTACGAGAACAAGATTGACCGTCAATCCGCTTATGAAATCCTGATGGGCCGCGCGGATCAAGCTGCGAAAGCGGCTGCGGAAGCGGAGGCCAAAGAGGAAGAAATGGAAATCGCAGAGCGCGAATACAAATCTGCACGCCGCTACAACGGCACACGTGTAAGTCGTTCGACCAGCCGCGGCCGCGCCAAGAGCGACAGTTTCGGCAGCGCGATGGCGCAGGTTGTGATCAAAGAACTCAAAGGGACCACAGGACGGCGCATTGTACGTGGCATCCTGGGTGGTCTGTTCAAAGCGAGATAAATCGAAATGACAAAACTGCGTATCAACCTCGCCCTTCAAGGGGGCGGGGCGCACGGGGCGTTTACTTGGGGCGTTTTAGATAGGCTCTTGCAAGAGGATGATCTGGAGATCGCGGCGATCGCTGGCACCTCGGCGGGAGCTTTGAACGCGGCCGCGCTCAAATCAGGCATGCTTGGCGGTGGTCATGAGGGTGGGCGCGCTGCATTAGACGCGCTGTGGGCCGAGGTCGCGCATAACTCTTCCGCGGGCATGAGCCAGTGGTTCGCGCAAGACTTGTTCTCACCCTCGATAATGAGCAAAGCGCTCGAGCTCTCACCGATGTACGCCTTTGCCGACGCGATCAACCGCATGACCTCACCCTATGCATCTGGCCCGTTTTACAATCATCCACTGCAATCTATCGTTGACTGTTTGGATTACGGCGACGTCTGCGCACCCGAAGGACCGGACTTGTTTATCGGAGCGACGAATGTGCGCAGTGGTAAAGTCAAAGTATTCAAGGACGCAGAAATTGGCCCCAACGCTTTGCTTGCTTCAGCATGCCTTCCGACGCTGTTTCGCGCGGTTGAGATTGATGGTGACCTGCCCCCCGAAACTTCCCTCAGTTTAATGTAGAGTTTGCTCAACCATCG
>NZ_MLCB01000005.1 GCF_001890925.1 Planktotalea frisia | reverse complement strand
TACCCAAACACCTCTGATCAATACGGCGCGCCCACGGCCTTCGCCGAATGCTTACTTCTGATCCCGTTAACGAGCCTGCCCATGGAACGCCAGAGTTTGGCGAAATGATGCAGGGGTACGGTGCGTTCACCAAACACGTGCAGGACACAGCTAAGTTCGTATCCGGCGATGCTTTGCAAGGGACAGAGACGGCGACGACCGTGTCTGTGCGCAGCGAAAAGACCGAAACGATGGACGGTCCATTCATGGAAACGAAAGAAGTGCTGGGCGGGTATTATCTTCTCGAATGCGCTGATCTGGATGACGCGATTAAGACGGCGGCGATGATCCCGACGGCAAAGTTCGGTCGGATCGAGGTTCGCCCTGTTGTTGTTTGAGACAACTAGGGGTTTCGCTGCGAAATGGCCCTTTCACGGACGTCTAAGGACGAGATCGAACGTGTTGTTCGGGAAGAGTGGGGGCGCATTTTGGCCAGTTTGGTCAAAACGCTCGGCGATTTTCAACTGGCCGAAGATTGCCTGCAAGACGCGCTAATCAGTGCCTTTGAGCATTGGGAGCGCTCTGGCCTGCCGCGATCCCCTGCTGCTTGGCTGCTGAAAGTCGCGCGGCGCAAAGCGATTGATCGGATCAGGCGCGACAGAGGTTTCGCGGCGAAACTTCCCGAATTGACCTATCTTTATGAGTTGGAAAACAGCGTCGATGACGTGGAGGAGGGCGGCGTGATTTCCGATGAGCGTTTGCAAATGATCTTTATTTGTTGCCATCCCGCCTTGGCCGAAAAGTCGCGCGTTGCCTTAACGCTTCGTTCACTTGGGGGGTTGAGTACGGATCAAATCGCTGCCGCTTTCCTTGATACGGGCGAGGCAATGCAGCGTCGGATCACACGGGCGAAGATCAAGATAAAAGGCGCTGGGATTGCCTATAAAGTGCCTGAAGTTGAGGACCTGCCAGAGCGTTTGGCATCGGTTTTGCGCACACTTTATCTGATTTTCAACGAAGGCTATTCAGCGAGTTCTGGCGAGGCTTTGACGCGCGTTGATCTGTCTAATGAGGCGATCCGTTTGGCGCGGATTACTGCGCATTTGATGCTGGATGAATGCGAGGTTCAAGGCTTGTTGGCGCTGATGTTATTGCATGATTCCCGTCGCTCTACGCGTGTTGGGGGCAACGGCGAAGTCGTCACGCTAAAGCATCAAAACCGTGCGCGCTGGAACCGTGCCAAGATTGAGGAAGGGACCGCGATCTTGCAGGCGTGTTTGCCGCTTGGACGCACTGGCCCGTATCAGATCCAAGCCGCGATAAGCGGGGTTCACGCGCACAGTGTCGATTGGAAAAGCACGGATTGGGCGCAGATTGTTGAACTTTATGCGGCCCTTCTGTGTTTTGAGAACACGCCAGTTGTTCAGCTAAATCAAGCAGTCGCGATGTCGATGGCGGGTACGCCTGAGCGCGCTTTGGAAGTGCTGTCTGCTTTGGAGGGTATGGAAAGTTACGTGCCATATCATCTCGCGCGGGCAGAAGTATTAGGCAAGCTTGGGCGCACTCTTGATGCGAAAGACGCGCTTTGTTTGGCGCTTGAGCATACGCAGAAGAGCGTGGAAGCGGAGTTCATTCGTACAAAATTAGGATATCTGCATTAGGCAAAGAAAAATGCGCCAGAACAGGTCCGGCGCATTTCTTTTTCAGGAGGTCAGATGACTTAGCTTTTGCCGTTCCAGCCAGAGACTGCCTTGATTTCCAAGAACTCTTCGAGACCAAAGATACCGCCCTCGCGTCCGTTACCGGACTGCTTGTAACCACCGAATGGGGAACCTTGCGCAAAGCCCTGTGCGTTGGTTTCAACCATGCCTGAGCGTAGACGACGTGCCACGCGGCGACGCTTTTCATCGTCTGGCGTTTGTACGTAATTGGTCAAGCCATAGGGCGTGTCGTTGGCGATTGCGATGGCTTCTTCTTCGGTGTCGAAGGGGATCATCGCGAGCACTGGGCCAAAGATCTCTTCCTGTGCGATGCGCATGTCATTGGTTGCATCTGCAAAGACCGTTGGTTTGACGTAGTAGCCACGGTTCAACCCGTCCGGACGACCAAGGCCACCTGCGACGAGCTTGGCTTCGCCCATGCCGACTTCGATCAGACCTTGGATTTTGTCGAACTGCGCTTTGGAGACGACGGGGCCGATGTGCTTGCCCTCTTCAGAGGCAGGACCAACATGTGTGTTCTGTGCAGCCTCTGTGACCACCTCAACAGCGCGGTCATAAACGGAACGCTCAACAAGCATACGCGTAGGTGCGTTGCACGACTGGCCAGAGTTGCGGAAGCAACGGTCTGCGCCGTATTTCATTGCGCGCTCACCAGCGTCAGCGAAGATGATGTTCGCGCCTTTGCCGCCAAGCTCAAGGCTGACGCGCTTCAAGGAATCCGCCGCCGCTTTGGAGATCAGAATGCCTGCGCGAGACGAGCCTGTGAAGCTGACCATATCCACATCAGGGTGCACGGAAAGCTGCGAACCAACACCAACACCGTCGCCATTAAGCATGTTGAACACGCCTGCTGGGAAGCCCGCTTCATGCATGAATTCAGCGAACAACAGGCCGGAGAGCGGGGCAATCTCGGAAGGTTTCAGCACCACTGTGCAGCCCGTCGCGATTGCTGGAACTGCCTTCAGAACGATCTGGTTCATGGGCCAGTTCCATGGCGTAATGCATGCGACAACGCCGATCGGCTCTTTGAGTGTCATCTCTGTTTTTGTGTACTCAGAATCGAATTCGAAATCGCGGAAGGCTTTGATGAAACCATCAAGGTGCCAGCTGCCTGCGCCAACTTGCTGCGCGCGCGCGAGGTCCTGAGGCGCACCCATTTCCATAGACATGGCTTGCGCCATTTCTTCAGCGCGTGCGTTGTAGATTTCGAGCAGCTTTTCGAGCAGCACGAGGCGCTCTTCTTTGGAGGTCTGGGACCAGCTCGCAAATGCATCCTTCGCAGCGGCGACGGCAGCGTCTGTGTCGGCTTGTCCACCTAGAGAAATGACTGCGCATGTTTCCTCATTAGAGGGGTTGATGACGTCGAAATCGTTTGCAACAGCGGGGTCAACCCATGCGCCATTGATGTAAAACTGACGGTGTTCTTGCATTGGAATGCTCCCATTGAATTCCATGTATGCGGGGTTTGGCCTCGCAAATCAGCGGTACTTTGTCACCGCGCGCGCTTTCGCGCAAGGGAGGGGATGTAAGCTAAAGCGAGAGTGCCTAAGTTACGTCTAGTCAGAGTCCAAGAGCGACATGAAAGGTCACAAAATGAGTCTTCGTATCAATGAGGTTGTTCCGAATTTCACCGCAGAAACGGATCAAGGCACGATTCAGTTCCACGATTGGATCGGTGAGAGCTGGGCGATCCTGTTTTCGCATCCCAAAGATTTTACGCCTGTTTGCACCACCGAGTTTGGCGCAGTTGCGCAGCTTTCGGCTGAGTGGGAAGCGCGTGGGACCAAGGTGATTGGTGTGTCTGTAGACGGTGTAGAAGATCACAAGAAGTGGAAGGGCGATATTGAAATTGTCGCTGGCACGAGCGCTGGTTTTCCCATTATCGCGGATGAAGGTCTCGCTGTGTCCAAAGCGTTCGATATGCTGCCCGCTGAGGCGTATATGCCCGATGGGCGCACGCCTGCGGATAGTGCGACTGTGCGGTCTGTGTTTATCATTGGGCCAGACAAGCAGTTGAAACTGTCGATGACCTATCCGATGACAGTGGGTCGCAATTTCGCGGAGATCTTGCGCGCGTTGGATGCATTGCAGACCTCAGCAAAGCACAGTGTCGCGACGCCTGCGAATTGGGAGTTGGGGCAGGATGTGATTATTCCTGCGACGGTTTCGAATGAAGATGCTTTGGCGAAGTTCGGTGAGTATGAAACGGTTTTGCCGTATTTGCGTAAGGCGCAAGTTCCGAGCTAGTGCTGGAAACAACTAAGGGCCCAGCAAAATTGCGAGGCCCTTGGTCTAAAGTTCAGATCGTTTAGAAACGATAGCTGGCTGTGATGGCGATATAAGGGTAGACGCCGAATTTCGACAGCTCATCGTTGATGTTCTGAATTTCACTCGCAACGTCATCTGCTGGCGCCGCAGGTGCGGACAAAGCAACGTTCAAGCCACCCATTCCAATCGCGCCGACTTCACCGCTGAGTGTGAAGCTACGGCCAATGTTCCAATCGTACCCAACAGAAAGCATTGGCGAGATTTTGCGTTTGAACTCAACAGATGCGTTTGCGGTTTGACCGCCTGTCAACGTAGTCCCGCCAATGGTAATTGGATTTGAAAGGCTAGCAGTCGTGGATCCGGAGAAGTTTGTGTTGGACACAAAAGCACCGCCAGAAACGCGAAAGCCGGAGCTGCCTGTGTAATAATCGCCAAGCAATGCGAAACCGCCGAGTTGGCCGCTGGTGTTATATGTCACACCGTCAATCGTTTGTGTGCCACCGCCGCCTAGGTTTTTGGTGCTGATGCCGCCTGAAAGCACGCCACGAACGCCCCAGTTTTGATTAATGCGATATGCACCTTCAAGGTTTGCACCAAGGGTTGAAAGGCCGAGGCCAAAACGCATGCCGCTGTCTTGGGCGAATGCGCCGCTTGCCATTAGTGCAATCGCGGAGGCGGCTGTTAACATAAATTTCATCATAATCTCCAACTCTAAACAATCAATGCACTTAGCCGCGCCAGATTTTTGGGGTCAATCATGCTGTGCAAGCAGAGTGAGAGTTGACGCGGGACTGCAACACTTTTGACGGGAAAACCCCCGCCACGAGGGAAATGTGGCGAGGGCTTCGCGGTACTATCCGTGAGTGAAGGCACCGGTAATGTTTTACACATGCCCTGTCTTGGGCCTTTAAAAACGGGGAAAAAGATGTGCTTTTGCCCCGCTTGATTTATTCTGCGTCGAGCAAGCCGGAGCGGAACAAGATGCCCGCAGCGATTGCGCCAATGATGGGTGCAACGATGAACAACCACAGTTGTGCGATAGCTGTGCCACCGACGAAAAGTGCTGGCCCGATAGAGCGCGCAGGGTTCACAGAAACGCCTGTAACGTTGATACCAACCAAGTGGATCACAACCAGCGCGAGACCAATCGCGAGACCTGCCATTGCAGATGGCGCGCCTGCGCCCGTCGCGCCAAGGATGACGACGAGGAACAAGAAAGTCGCCACAACTTCAAATACGAAAGCAGCGGTCATTGTGTATTCGCCCAAATAACCTGCGCCCCAACCGTTTTGGCCAAGTCCGTTTGCTGCAACGGTGTAATCTGCTTTACCCGATGCGATGATCATCAGAACAAGCGCACCTGCGATACCGCCCGCAACTTGCGCGATGATGTAGGGCACAGCTTCTGCGACGCTCATACGACCCGATGCTACAACACCGAGCGTAACTGCCGGGTTAATGTGGCAGCCCGAAACAGAGCCGATGCCATATGCCATGCCAATCAACGCAAGGCCGAATGCAAAACTGATTCCTGTGAGGCCAATGTCGCCACCAGCGATGACAGCTGCGCCACACCCGAAAAGTACGAGTGTGAATGTGCCGATAAATTCTGCGAGAGGTTTTCTCATGTCGTGTCCCTTTGTTTTTATGTGAGGGGACACTTAGACGTAAAACTACGTGTTCGAACGGGGAATAAACCCATCAAAAAAGCCCCGATGTTTCCACCGGGGCTTTTCTAATTCAATTCAAAGAAAGTTTAGTCGTCAGACTTTTCAGCCGCTTCTGGCTTAACTTCTTCGCCAGTTGCTTGGTCAACAACTTTCATGGACAGGCGTACCTTGCCACGATCATCAAAGCCCAAAAGCTTGACCTTAACGTCTTGACCTTCTTTGAGAACGTCGGATGGGTGGTTCAAGCGACGGTTCTCGATTTGAGAAACGTGGACCAGACCATCGCGCTTGCCAAAGAAGTTAACGAAGGCGCCGAAGTCGACGATTTTCACAACTTTGCCGTCGTAGACCATACCCTCTTCAGGCTCAGCAACGATGGACCAGATCATGTCGTAGGCTTTCTTGATGGATTCGCCATTTGGCGAAGCAATCTTGATGATGCCTTCGTCGTTGATGTCCACTTTCGCGCCAGAGACTTCAACGATCTCACGGATAACTTTACCGCCAGAACCGATGACTTCACGGATTTTGTCTGTTGGAACCTGCATTGTCTCGATGCGAGGAGCGTGCACAGAGAATTCCTGCGCGCCAGAGATGGCTTTGCCCATTTCGCCCAAGATATGCATACGGCCGTCTTTGGCCTGTGCCAGAGCTTTTTCCATGATGTCAGGCGTGATGCCCGCAATCTTGATGTCCATCTGCAAAGAGGTGATTCCGTTCTCGGTACCCGCCACTTTGAAGTCCATATCGCCGAGGTGATCTTCGTCGCCAAGGATGTCGGACAGGATCGCGTAGGAACCGTCTTCTTCCATGATGAGACCCATCGCAACACCAGCAACCGCGGACTTGAGCGGAACACCCGCATCCATCATCGACAGGGAGCCACCACAAACAGACGCCATGGAAGACGACCCGTTGGATTCTGTGATCTCGGACACAACGCGAACTGTGTATGGGAAATCAGTTGCCGCCGGCAGAACCGCCTGAAGCGCGCGCCAAGCCAGTTTACCGTGACCGATTTCACGACGACCGGGAGGGCCCACACGACCAGCTTCACCCACAGAATAGGGAGGGAAGTTGTAGTGCAACAGGAAGTTGGATTTGAAGTTGCCGTGCAGCGCGTCGATGAACTGCTCGTCGTCTCCGGTACCCAATGTCGTTACGACCAAGCCTTGCGTCTCACCGCGTGTAAACAGGGCAGAACCGTGTGTACGTGGCAGGATGCCTGTCTCGGAAACGATTGGACGGATCGTTGTTGTGTCACGACCGTCGATACGCTTGCCCGTTTTAACAACGTCGCCACGAAGGATGCCAGCCTCGAGGCCCTTCATCGCGGAACCTAGGTTCGCATCGGCAAGCTGCTCTTCTGTCAAAGCGGCTTGGATCGTTGCACGTGCGGCAGCAACGGCTGTTGTGCGCTCTTGCTTGTCCGTGATCGCAAACGCTGCGCGCATTTCTGTTTCGCCTGCAGCTTTTACAGCGGCGGAAAGGTCAGAGTAGTCAGCAGGTTGGAAATCAAACGGCTCTTTCGCACAATCTTCGGCCAGATCAACGATCAAGTCGATCACAGGCTGGATCGCTTTGTGCGCGAAGTTTACAGCACCGAGCATTTCTGCCTCAGACAGCTCATACGCTTCGGATTCAACCATCATTACGGCGTCTTTTGTGCCAGCAACAACAAGGTCGAGACGCTGCTCAGGGTTCAAACGCAGGTCCTGCATGTCATCGACAGTCGGGTTCAGCGTATATTCACCATCAACGAAACCAACGCGTGCACAGGCGATTGGTCCCATGAAAGGAGCGCCGGAAATCGTCAGCGCCGCAGACGCCGCGATCATCGCAAGGATGTCTGGGTCATTGTCGAGGTCGTGTGACAGAACTGTACACATCACCAAAACTTCGTTTTTGAAGCCAGGGACGAACAGCGGACGGATCGGACGGTCGATTAAACGTGCTGTTAGTGTTTCTTTTTCGGAAGGACGTGCTTCGCGCTTGAAGAAACCGCCGGGAACTTTACCCGCCGCGTAATATTTCTCTTGGTAGTGTACGGTCAAAGGAAAGAAATCCTGACCAGGCTTTTGTTTCTTGGCGAATGTAACAGCGGCCATTACCGATGTTTCACCAAGTGTGGCGATGACGCAGCCATCAGCCTGACGTGCAACTTTGCCCGTTTCGAGTGTCAGCGTGTCTTCGCCCCACTCAATTGATTTTTTCGTAACGTTAAACATGTATCGTTTCCTAGTTGGAAGCACTCCCGGCGTTCCGGGTCTTCCGTTCAATTAGTGGCCCCATTGCCACCGGCCCATTTCATCATGTGTGCGCCTAGGCCAAAGCATCACGTCTCAGATAGCGCGCGCTTACAGTAATTTGCGCTGTTTGGGAAGGGGTTTGCGAACTGGCTACAAGAGCGAAGGCGGCGCATCGCTTGTTTTGGTGGCGGGTGTCAGGCCCATGCTTAGTCCGCGTCCAATGCGATGAGCGAGAGCGGACCAACTTTGCGCGATATCGGGGGTCAAGTTTTCTGCAAGTACTTGATCGAAAAGGTCTAGCCAGATGGGGAAATGTGTGGCGTGCACATTGCCAGCGGCTTTGTGGATTTGCATCGGATTGCCGTTGTATGTGCGCTCCAAAAGGATCGCATTGCGCCAAAAGCCGGCGATCTTTGCTTCGTGGTTTGGCCACTTTTCCACGTGCTTGGCAAAGACAGGGCCAAGCGTGTCGTGCACACGTACTTTTGCATAAAATGCAGTGGTGACGCGGTCGATTTCAGCCGCCGTGATGTCAAATCGCGCAAGCACTTAAGCGACGATGATCCAAACCAAAACGAGAGAGAGCACGAGATAGATCAGCGTATTGACCATCCAGCGAATGAGACCCGCGTCAGAAGTCGGATCGACCCCCATACGCTCACAAATTTTCGTGCCGGGCCAAAGGATCATGTCTGCGATGCTCATTGCGCTGTCCTTAAATCAGTATTCCGTATGCGTATTAAATAGATGTTTTAAATGCGCATTGCAAATGCTATTTATAGTGTCATGCAACTAGATAAATTTTCTGACTACGCCCTACGCATTTTGGTCGCTCTTGCGGCGCATGCGCCGAGCAAGCTTGCTACATCGCAAATTGCCAAGATGTATGATGTGTCCGAGAACCACCTCGCCAAGATAGCAACGGCTCTGGCGAAGGCGGGGTATGTGGTGTCCGAACGTGGCAGAGGTGGTGGGCTGACCTTGGCGAAGCCTGCTTGCGACATTTCGATTGGCCATGTTTTGCGCGCGCTCAAGAAAGATGAGCCTGTCGCGGAGTGCTTTGCGTCGGGTGGATCTTGCGCGATTTTGCCAGCCTGTGGTTTGCGAACCCCTTTGCAAGAGGCGCAAGAAGCGTTTTTTGCTGTGTTGGATGGGTATTCATTAGCGGATGTTTCAAGCGCGCGCGGCGCCTTGCAAGACTTGCTTCGCCTTTAGTTCTAATCGAGATCTGAGGCGTCGTACTCGTGTCGTCCCGTTTCTGAAGGAAGCGCAATTTTCAGAGTCCAAATCCGGCGCACATCGTCCATACCAAGTTGCGGATGTTCTGCCAGAAAATCGCGTGTGTATTGATTGAACTGGTTGTGTGGTTCGATCTTGGATTGAAAACTTGGATCAGCTTCGCGCTTTTTCATCGCTTTATATTCAGCGCAGGCATCTGCGAGCGTTTTGCCCTCGTTAAATTTCATCCAAGCCATGAATTCTATATTGAATTTGAAGCTGTCCCCGAGGTGCTTTTTGAAAAAGCGCCTGACATTCTGGGTGTTTTTGTAACTGTTGGTGAGGGGTGTTTCCGGTGTCAGTGGCTCTGCGTGCCAATCAAACTTGGACCGTTTTGTTCGTGGCTTTGGGGCAATGTTGTCGCTCTCGCCTGTGTCCAAAAAATGGGCAATGCGATCCAATATTTCAAACTTCGCACCGGTAGATTTCAGGCCAAACCGTTTCGCTTCGGCTGCAAGGTCAGACTTGAGCCAGTACCATTGCTTCAATTTTGAGCCGGTTTTGATGGTGTCGATCCGGGGCTTTGCAGGTGCGGTCATAACGAGAACATAGCAAACCGCTCGCAAAAGAAAACACCCGCCTTTTGCAAGACGGGTGCTTCAATAAGTGTGAATTTTCTAAAAAATTCGCGTTTAGCGACGCAGGCCGAGACGCTTGATCAGGTCTTGGTAACGTGCTTCGTCTTTGCCACGTGTGTAGTCCAGCAGCTTCCGGCGCAGAGCGACCATCTTCAGCAGACCACGACGACCGTGGTTGTCTTTTTTGTGTGTTTTGAAGTGCTCTGTCAAGGTCGCGATGCGGCTCGACAAGATAGCAACTTGTACTTCTGGGGATCCTGTATCGCCTTCTTTGGTGGCGAACTCTTTCATCAGACGTGCTTTTTCTTCAGGTGTAATCGACATCGGGGTCTCCTTTAATTGGTTAAGGGTTGATGGCGCAGGCCGGGATGTCGTCCAGCAAGGCCCATGGAGAATCGTCCGGTTTTAAGGTCGGACACGCGCAGTTAAGTCAGATCGTACGCAAAAGAAAGGAAAAACGACGGAGTTTAGGTGCGCTCGACCAAGCTGATGTCGGAAAGCGTCGGCGCATCGCCCGTGACAGTTGCTAAAGTCGTGCCGTTTGATTGGACCAACCAGTGCCCAATCCCAGCGTTATCCTGCGTGATGTTGATCTCTGGAACGCCTTCAGCGCCATCATAGAAAAGCACCAATGTGTCTTCGCCTGCTTCGAAATCCCAAATCTGTGCACTACCAATAGCGGCGCTATCAAGCACAACAGTATCCGCGCCAAACCCGCCAGAAACGTCATCCCCCGCACCTGCAAAAATCGTGTCATCCCCATCGCCGCCATTCAGAAAGTCAGCGCTTTGCACATCGCTTTCCCAGCCGTTCAAGGCGTCATTGCCGGTGCCGCCATTAAGTAAATCGTTGCCTTCACCGCCATCAAGGAGGTCATCGCCGGAACTGCCAATGAGCGTGTCATCCGCCAAGCCGCCCCAAAGCGTATCCTCGCCTTCGCCGCCATAAAGACTGTCGTTGCCGCCGCCACCATTCAGGTGGTCGTCATCCCCGTTGCCGCTGAGTGTGTCGTCGCCTTCGCCACCAAAGAGTGCATCATCGCCCTGATCGCCAAAAAGTTCGTCAAAACCATCGTCGCCGCTCAGATCATCATCGCCGCCATTACCGTGCAACACATCGCGATCTGCACCACCGCTGACGGTATCATCGCCACCGCCTGCCATGATGTTATCCGCGCCAGCATCGCCAAAGAGTTCATCCGCAGAGTTGGTGCCGAACAACAGGTCATCAGCCCCGGTTGTTTCATTCGGCTCGACCTGCGTGTCGCCGTTTTCATCGATAAAAGAGAACAGATCACCGGAAACGTCGCCCAGTTGGACGGTATCAATCTCTGAAACAGTCGCATCTGCAAAGGGATCGTCATCCTCTGATGTTTGAACCTGAGAAGGCTCGAAAAACATCATGGACCCAATCGCGAACATTCCCAAAAGACTTGCCAGAATAAGCATCACACACCTCAAATTCTCGCCCCACCGGATGTGTTGCAAACAGCATGTCTTTATACACAGAGTCCTCGAGCACCCGACTTTTGACGGGTTGACGTCTGACCGTAGA
>NZ_MLCB01000004.1 GCF_001890925.1 Planktotalea frisia | reverse complement strand
ACCAGATACGCCGCCAACCTTCAAACCGCCCAAACACCAGATTCAGTCATAGCTCAAATGCCCCTTACCCGATCAAGACGTCGCCCATTTCCGTCTCATAAAATTGCTGTAAACGCAGCAAAGCGATCCGCAGAACGATTTTGCCTGAACGCGCTGACCAGCCCATGCGTTTTTCCGCGCTCTCAAGCCCTTCAAGATAGCAACAACAACGCAAAGCAACATCCCCAAGCCCGGATCCGAGGTAGCGCAGCGCTTTTGCGACACGTTCACGCGCCGCACTTGGCGCACCGCCCGCAGAACTTGATGACGTGCTGTTTACATCACTTCCCGCCGTCAGAAAGTTGTCCCAGTTTTGCGCCACGCGCGGCCCCATTTGCGCCAATTCGAAATCTTCACGCAAACGCTCGGCGGCAGTCACCAAAGCTTCGCTTAAAAAGGGCGTCCCGTCTCTGTCTTTTCGCCGTGCAAGGGCGGCTACAGGGCTTTCTGCCGTGTTATAGCGCACGCGGCGGGAACGGTTATCTTCGATAACTTTCTCGCCGTAGTTACCGCCTTGCTCAAGCTGATGGGTCATGCCTGCTTCTGACAGTTCCGCGAGCTTAGCGCGCCCCGTTGCAGTGATTTTGTAGCGCGAAATACGGCCCGGATTGGCGCATTCCACCCAAGCATTCAGCGCCAGAACAGCAACGAACTCCGCAGACACAGAGGCCGTTTTGTTTGTTCCACCACTTTGATTTTCACGCACAACAACGGCCGTATCCATGCCCTCGGCGACGGCAAGAACAGAACCCGCCTCGCACAAACGGCGCAAAATACGCAAAGTCTGCTGGTCCATGCTGGCTGCATCGTTGCTGAAGCCTTTGGTCTTGGGAAGTTCACTCATATTAGACGTCTCCTTGGCGCAAAAAGAGGGAGTGCCGTGGAAATAACTGGAGCTCAAAGAATGCAACGCGCGATCGACAAGCGGATCATCACGGCGCACTTCGATCTTGCGAATTTGACGCAAAACCGTTGACGCATGACACCCTGCTCTTCGCGCGACCTCGCGAATGGGCAAACCTGCTTGCGTATGGGTCAAGTACCGTTGAACCGGTTCGGGCACCCAAGCTGGAATTGATCCTTGTGCATTCGAATAAATATTTGTCACGTGTACTGACCCTGTTATTAGCGAGTTATCCAAAGAATTATCCACAACCTCGTCGCTAATTGTTACGTATTCGTTAACAGTTAGCGGTACGTTAAGTATTGTTTCGATTTGATAAACAATTCTGAACATGGCGCACGCAGATTGCATTCAGAAAGCAACACACCCCTAAGCTGAGTAGATTTAACTCAACGAAATTAGCTGTTTGGGGGAAGAACAATGCTTGATCTTATGTCGCAACTTACAAATCTAAAACGACCAAAGCTTTTGGTGAACGCTGCACGCTTTGGGCAAAAGGACTATCGCCGCAAGATACATCTGAAACGCGTTTTGGGCGGTGCAGTCCCAAACAAAGCCAGCGCGATTCTGATGCAGCTCTTCGATCTAGAGAATCATCAGAACACGCTACGCAAAACGCGCGACGCTACTTACAGCGCCGCGCGTCATACGGACGTTCTGATCGCTCTCATCGCTGAACACCAGCATAAGCAATCGCTTTAAACCTTAGACAAAAGCGTCCGGCATGGAGGCCTTTTTGTCATCAACATAGGCCTGTAGCTTGGCTGCAATTTCTGGGTCAAGTGCAGGCTGTTGATAGGTCGCGAGCATCTGCTCAACGCGTGCACTTGCGAGCGTTTGAGTGTCGCGCGCGCCCTCGTCATGCCATGTTTCGAACGGCTTGTAATCGAACACATCTGTGCGCCAGAATGCTGTTTTAAAGTTTTTCTGCGTATGCTCACACCCGAGGTAGTGACCACCCGGCCCGACTTCGCGGATCGCGTCCATCGCTTGCGCGTTCTCGTCCACCTCAACGCCACGCGCGAGATGATGCAGAATACCGAGCTGATCCGCGTCCACCACGAATTTCTCAAATGAGGACACAAGGCCGCCCTCAAGCCAACCGCACGCGTGCAGCATAAAGTTTACGCCACCCAAAAGTGCGGCATTATGCGTATGCGCCGTTTCGTAAGCAGACTGCGCATCGGGCAACTTAGAGCCACACAAACCACCACCAGAGCGGAATGGCAGACCCAAACGCCGCGCAAGTTGACCTGCACCGTATAGAATGTGGCTTGCCTCAGGGGTGCCAAAGGTCGGCGCGCCAGAATTCATATCGATCGAGGTCACAAAGGCACCTGCAATCACAGGTGCACCGGGTTTGATCAACTGGCTATACGCAACACCCGCAAGCAACTCGGCGAGAACTTGAGTGAGCGTTCCTGCAACAGACACAGGCGCCATCGCGCCGCCGACGATAAAGGGCGAAATGATGCAGGCTTGATTGTTTTGTGCGTAAACTTCCAAAGCGCCCATCATGATGTCATCAAACGTCATTGGTGAATTGATGTTGATGAGCGACGTCATCACGGTATTTTCCTGCACAAACTCTTTACCAAAAAGAATTTCGCACATCTCAACGCTGTCTTGTGCGCGGCTTGGGTCTGTCACAGAGCCCATAAACGGCTTATCGCTTAGCGTCATGTGCGCGAGTAACATATCGAGGTGACGCTTGTTCACCGCAACATCTGTGGGTTCGCAAACAGTGCCACCAGAATGGTGCAACCACTTGGACATATAGCCAAGTTTCACGAATTTCTGAAAATCATCCATCGTCGCATATCGACGACCACCTGCCGCGTCGCGTACGAAGGGCGGGCCATAGACCGGCGCGCAGACAAGCGTGTTGCCACCTATAACGACATTGCGCTCAGGATTGCGCGCATGTTGCGTGAAACTCGCTGGTGCTGTTTTACATAGCTCACGCGCAAGGCCCTTGGGGATGCGCACGCGCTCGCCTTCGATAGTTGCCCCTGCTTCTCGCCACCGTTCAAGCGCGGTGGGGTTATTTACAAAATTAACGCCTACCTCTTCAAGTATCTGCTCGGCGTTTGCTTCGATCATGTCGAGCGCTGCCTCTGAGAGCACTTCGTAATTTGGGATGTTGCGTTCTATATACTTGGCAGTGTCAAAACTGACGGATGTACGCTCTGCACGACGCGCTGCGCCGCCACCTCCACGGGTTCTACGTGTGCGTGCTGCTGCTTCGGTCATAATTTCTGATCCCCACGTTAAAAGTGCATGCGCTGTGTTGCCCCCTTCTTATGCGCCTAAGCTGCGAAAAAAGCGCAAGTTTGCGGCCCTTGGGGGGGAAAAGCGACCTTTGTCATGGTTCATTGGTTCTTCGTTTGACCTTAGAGCGAATTGACCTCTGCTACGCCCTGCCCTAGACCGCAGATATGACAGAGATATCCCACGACCGCCTCCTCATTATCGACTTTGGTAGCCAAGTAACGCAGCTTATTGCGCGCCGACTTCGCGAGCTGAATGTCTATTGCGAAATTCACCCGTATCAGAACGTGACGGATACATTTTTGGCCGATTTCGCGCCGAAAGCCGTGATTCTTTCTGGTGGCCCTGACAGTGTGACGCGCGACGGCAGTCCGCGAGCACCCGAGAGCCTGTTTACCTTTGGCGTTCCTGTGCTTGGCATTTGTTACGGTCAGCAGGTGATGATGCAGCAGCTCGGCGGTAAGGTCGAAGGCGGCAAGATTTCTGGCGGCGGCGGAACAGCTGAATTTGGCCGTGCGTTTGTCACGCCTGAAAATACGCTTGGCCTGCTTGATGGTTGGTTTGCGGATGGCAAAGAGCAAGTCTGGATGAGCCACGGCGATCACGTCTCTGCTCTCGCGCCCGGATTTGAGGTCTATGGCACCTCGCCCAACGCGCCTTATGCGATCACCGCTGATACCTCGCGCAATTTCTATGCAGTGCAGTTCCATCCTGAAGTGCATCACACGCCCAATGGCGCGAAACTATACGAGAATTTTGTAAAGCTCGCTGGTTTCAGCGGCGACTGGACAATGGACGCCTACCGCGAGCAAGCGATTGAAGCGATCCGCGCGCAGGTGGGCGATAAGAAAGTCATCTGTGGTCTGTCCGGTGGCGTTGATAGTTCTGTTGCGGCTGTGCTGATCCACGAAGCGATTGGCGATCAGCTTACCTGCGTTTTCGTTGATCATGGCTTGCTTCGTAAAGGCGAATCCGACGAAGTCGTCGCGATGTTCCGTGACAATTACAACATGCAGTTTATTCACGCTGAAGAACAAGAATTGTTCCTGGGCGAGCTGGATGGCCAAGATGACCCAGAGACCAAGCGCAAAATTATTGGGCGTTTGTTTATTGATGTGTTCCAGAAATACGCGGGCGAGATTGAAGGCGCAGAGTTCCTTGCACAAGGCACGCTCTACCCTGATGTTATTGAAAGCGTGAGCTTTTCTGGCGGTCCGTCCGTAACGATCAAGTCGCATCACAATGTGGGCGGCCTGCCTGAAAAAATGGGTCTGAAACTGGTCGAACCGCTACGTGAGTTGTTCAAGGATGAAGTGCGCGCCTTGGGTCGCGAGTTGGGTCTTCCGTCCTCTTTCATCGGACGTCATCCCTTTCCAGGCCCGGGCCTCGCTATTCGTTGCCCCGGTGAAATCACCCGTGCGAAGCTTGATATTCTGCGCGAAGCGGATGCGGTCTACATCGATCAGATCCGCAAGCATGGGCTATATGATGAGATTTGGCAGGCCTTTGTCGCGATCCTTCCTGTGCGTACCGTCGGTGTAATGGGCGATGGTCGCACCTACGACTTTGCCTGCGCATTGCGTGCGGTAAATTCGGTAGATGGTATGACAGCGGATTATTATCCGTTTAGTCATGAGTTCCTCGGCGAGACGGCCACGCGGATAATTAACGAGGTGCCGGGGATAAACCGCGTGACCTATGATATTACGTCCAAACCTCCCGGTACGATTGAGTGGGAATGAACGGCCCTTCAGGGAAAGTTTATTTGGAAAGATGAAGGACACGTTGGCCCCCGAGTTGCGCGCGGCGCTTTGGATGATCGGCTCAATCTTGTCGTTTTCTTTCATGGCAGTGGCTGGGCGTTGGTTGGCCGAAGGCTATGATACGTTCGAGATCATGCTCTATCGCTCGCTCACAGGGATCCTGATCGTCTTTGCGGTTGCCGCTGCGATTGGAACCTTGGGTGAAATCACCACGCGTTCTTCCGGTGTTCATGTCATTCGCAACGCATTTCACTTTGCCGGACAAAACCTGTGGTTTTACGCAATCACAGTCATTCCATTGGCGCAGGTTTTCGCGCTTGAGTTCACTTCACCCATCTGGATTTTAATACTTTCTCCCATCTTCTTGGGTGAGCGTATGACGCGCCCGCGGATCATTGCGGCAGTCTTGGGGTTCATCGGCATTTTGATCGTGACACGGCCCGGTGCAACGCCACTTAACGCCGGAATTGTAACCGCTGCAATTGCCGCAATTTGTTTTGCGCTGACGGGCCTGCTGACCAAGCGTTTGACCAAAACGGAGAGCCTGACCTCGATCTTGGCCTATCTTACTGTCACACAAGCGGTTTTTGGAATTATCTGCGCGGGCTATGATGGGGATATCAAATTGCCAACGTTAGAGAGTGCACCCTTGTTGGGCATGGTCGGTGTCGCGGGTTTGATCGCGCATTTTTGCCTGACCAAAGCGCTGAGCATTGCACCTGCGACTGTCGTGATGCCGATCGATTTCACGCGATTGCCAATGATTGCGGTTATTGGCATGCTGGTCTTTGGCGAAGCACTTGATCCTTGGGTGTTCGTCGGGGCCGCGCTCATTTTTGCGGGCAACTATTATAATATCTGGTCTGAGACACGCAAAGCGCAGGTTTCGGATTGAGCGTTGCTCTCTATAGGCGCATGACGTTCACATGAGACAAAGCAAAGATATATCACCGCTCGCTTGGGTTTTGCTCGCGCTGCTTGGCTTGATTTGGGGTGGCTCGTTTTTGTCGATCCGCATCGCTTTGAACGAAGTCGGCTTTCTGACCTCTGTCGCGCATCGCACCGGTTGGGCGATGTGTTTGCTCTGGCTTTATGTTTGGTATTGCGGCCTACCCATCCCAAAAGAACCGCGCATATGGGTCGGATTTCTTGGCATGGGCTTGCTGAACAACGCTATTCCGTTTTCGCTAATGGCATGGGGACAGCTTACGATTGAGAGCGGGTTGACCTCGATCCTCAATGCGACGACTGCGATCTTTGGTGTTGTTCTTGCCTCGCTCTTTTTTGCCGATGAAACCTTGAGTGCGCGCAAACTTGTCGGTGTCATCATCGGGTTTCTTGGCGTCGCGATTGCAATCGGGATTGAGCATCTGCTCGCGTTTGATATCCGCTCGCTTGCGCAATTGGCGATCATTGCAGGGACACTGTCTTACGCGTTTGCAGGTATTTGGGCGCGCAAACGCCTGAGCGGTCTTGCGCCAGAGATCGCAGCGGCAGGCATGCTAACAGGTTCAACACTGATCATGCTTCCAGCGGCGTGGATCCTTGAAGGCCCCATCACTCTGGCGCTGGAACCGATCACATGGCTGGCAATTGGATACTACGTGATCATTGCGACCGCCCTTGCCTACCTGCTCTATTACCGCATTCTTGCGCTCGCTGGCAGCGGGAACCTGATGCTTGTGACTTTGCTTGTGCCACCAATCGCCATCGTGCTCGGTGCCGTAGTTCTTGGAGAGGCACTGCATCCGCGCGCCTATGCAGGCTTTGCACTTTTGGCGCTTGGACTGATTATTCTTGACGGACGTGCCGTTGACGCGTTGCGCCGCGCCAAGTAGCAAAGCGAAAACTCAGTGCACGCGAAGGAGCGGCAAATGCTATATAAATCTGCGCAAGCATGGCGCGATGCGCCGCAAAAACATGTGTTGTTGTTTGCGATGTCTGGCTTGGGCAAGACGCATGTGTCTGAAATGCTTACCGAGCGAGAGGATGCCAACTGGTTTCACTACTCTGTCGATTACCGTATCGGCACGCGTCATATGGGTGAGCACATTATCGACAACCTCAAACGTGAGGCTATGAAAACCCCGTTTCTGCGCGAAATGTTGATGCATGATTTAATCCACTTTGGCGTGAACGTGCATGACCACGACTTGCGGCCAGTCGCAGCCTATCTGGGCAAACCGGGCGACCCCGAACTTGGTGGCTTGCACATTGCCGAATATCAACGCCGTCAAGATCACTTCAAAGACGCCGAAATAGCGGCTCTCCGAGACACCGCACGCTTTATTGAGCGCGCGCGTGACATCTATGGCTATAAGCATTTCATCTGCGACACCGGAGGCTCCATTTGCGAATGGGTCGATCCCGAGGACCCAAATGACCCATTGTTGAGCGCTTTGGCGCAAGATTGCTTGATGGTCTGGATCAAAGGAAGCGACGCACACACCCAAAGCTTGATCGAGCGCTTTGATAAAGAGCCCAAGCCAATGTCATACCAACCAGCGTTTCTGGCACGTGTTTGGGCTGAATATTTGAGCAATAACAATGTGCAAGGATGTGATGTTAATCCTGACGAGTTTATCCGCTGGACCTATGCACAAGCCCTTGCACATCGCCAACCACGCTACGAAGCGATGGCGCGTAATTTTGGGATTACCGTTCAAGCCTCAGATATGGCGGATGTAAGCAATGAAGCGGCATTCATAGATGTGATCGCTGACGCCCTTGCTGCGCGTGACACATAAGCCTATCTCAGCACTTCAAACTATAGAAAGTCCGGTGCGATGCCGATAAAACTCCCTGCCGATTTACCTGCGTATGATGTGCTACAGCGTGAAGGCGTGATGCTTGTGTCCGAGGACGAAGCCGCGCGTCAGGACATCCGTCCTTTGCGGATTGCTTTGCTCAACCTGATGCCGAAGAAGATCCAGACAGAGAACCAGTTTGCCCGCCTTATCGGTGCGACTCCTTTGCAGATCGAACTCTCGCTGATCCGCATGAGCGAACATCAAACACGCAACACGGCCGCCGAACATATGGAGAGTTTTTATCGCCCGTTTTCCGAGGTAAAGACCGAAAAATTTGATGGTTTGATCATCACAGGTGCCCCGATTGAACATTTACCGTTTCAGGATGTGACCTATTGGGAGGAACTTTGCGATGTGTTCGAGTGGACGCAAACGCATGTGCATTCGACTCTAGGTGTGTGCTGGGGCGGTATGGCGATGATAAATTATTTCCATGACGTGAAGAAACACGTGTTGGACCAAAAGCTGTTTGGCTGTTTCCGGCATTCAAATCTCGCACCATCGTCACCTTATTTACGAGGGTTTTCAGATGATTGCGTGATTCCAGTCAGTCGCTGGACAGAAATGCACCAAGCAGAGATTGACGCCAACATTGGCCTGAACACTTTGCTCTCAAGCGAAGGCGCTGGTCCTTGTCTTGTTGAGGATCAACAGCATCGCGGGCTCTATATCTTTAATCATTTCGAGTATGACTCGGGGACGCTCAAACAAGAGTACGACCGCGATATTGCAGAGGGCACAACGATCAACGTGCCGATGAATTACTACCCGAATGATGATCCATCTCAACCGCCTCAAAACCGTTGGCGCAGTCACGCACACTTGCTTTATGGCAATTGGATCAATGAGATATACCAAACCACCCCTTTTGAAAGCGATCTGATTGGTGTTTAAAATCCTGCTCTATATTCTTGTCGCACTCGTCTTGCTCGCCGCCGTAACTTTGTGGCGCGCAAGTGCGCGAGAAGCAGCAGCAGAGGCGGCCTACCCGCCGGAGGGGCAATTCATCGATGTGAATGGCCAAAAAGTTCACGTCGTCGTGCGCGGTTCTGGACCTGATCTAATCTTGATCCACGGCGCTTCAGGGTCGACGCGTGATGTAACATTCTCACTTGTTGAAAAGCTTGAGCAAGACTATCGCGTGATCGCTTTGGACCGGCCAGGCCTCGGCTACACGCCGCGCATCACCAAAGCTGGCGAAACACTTACGCAGCAGGCTGATCTACTCTCTGATGCTGCACGCGAGCTTGGCGCACAGAACCCAATCGTTGTGGGGCATTCTTTTGGCGGTGCCGTTGCACTAAATTGGGCCGTCAATCATCCTGACACGATGGCTGCGATGGTATTGCTTGCAGCACCTTCCAACCCGTGGACCACCCCGATTGATCCGCTCTATCGCGCCACGTCTTCCAAGCTGGGTGCTACATTCCTTGTGCCTTTGCTTACCGCGTTCGTGCCGAATTCTTACGTCGCCAACGCGTTCTCCGAAGTGTTCGAACCGCAAGATGCGCCAGATGGTTATGCCGACTACTTCGGTCCCGGCGTTACGCTTCGGCGTCACACAATGATCGCAAATGCGCGCCAACGCACTCATTTACTCCCTGATATCAAAGCCTTGGTGCCACATTACGGCGACATTGATGTGCCAACCGAGATCCTGCACGGTGATGTGGACACAATCGTGGGTCTGCCAATCCATTCCGCGTTGCTTGTCGATCAGATCAAAGGTGCAAATCTGACTGTTCTAAAAGGCGTCGGTCATATGCCACAGCATGTGTCCCAACCCGAAGTGATCGATGCGATCAATCGCGCTGCCGTGCGCGCTGGATTGCGGTAAGCTCTCCAGCCCGTCATAGTGAATCAAACAAATATGGGAATGCGTGTCATGAACCTGCCTTTCGACGGTGCCATCAGTACTTTTTACAACAAAAAAGCCCCCGATAATGTGCGCGATGCGATAAAAAGCAGTGAAAGTGGTTCCATCTTAAGCGCCACCTACCCGTACGACGCGCGTATGAAACGCAAGCGCTACGAAAAAGAGATGGTCGCGTTGCAAATCGAACTGGTGCGTTTCCAACACTGGGTACGTGAGACTGGGCAGCGCGTGGCAATTGTTTTTGAGGGCCGCGATGCCGCTGGCAAAGGTGGCACGATCAAGCGGTTTCGTGAAAACCTCAACCCGCGTTCGGCAAATGTTGTGGCACTCTCAAAACCGACAGAGCGTGAACAAAGCCAATGGTACTTTCAACGCTATATCGATCACCTTCCAGCGGGCGGCGAGATCACCTTCTTTGATCGCAGCTGGTACAATCGTGGCGTTGTGGAGCATGTATTCGAGTTCTGCACACCTGAACAACGTGACGTTTTCTTTAAACAGGTGACGCAGTTTGAAGATATGATCGTATCAGAAGGCATTACCCTCGTTAAGTTCTGGCTCAATGTGGGTCGAGAAGAACAATTACGCCGCTTTATGGAGCGCGAAAGCGATCCTTTAAAGCAATGGAAATTATCGTGGATCGATGTTGAGGGTTTGAACCGTTGGGATGCATATTCCGAGGCAATTCAAGAGAATATGAAGCGTAGCCATACGCACACGGCGCCCTGGACCGTAATCCGTTCTGACGACAAACGCCGTGCACGCGTGAATGCGATCCGTCATGTTCTCGACCAATTTGAATATGACTATAAAGATGCCAAAGCTCTGGGAACACTAGATCCAAAAGTCTGTGCTGGCCCGGAGATTTGGGATGCCTAAACAGGGCTATCACCACGGAAACTTGCGACAAGCATTGGTGGAAGCCGCGCTTGAACTGATCCGTTCCAAAGGCCCCACAGGGTTCACTTTGTCAGAAGCTGCAAAGCAAGCTGGTGTTACTCCAGCTGCCGTCTATCGCCACTTTGAAGGTCGCGAAGACCTCATTGCAGAAGCCGCGCGCCAAGGCTACGAGATTTTCGCCGACGTTATGCAATACGCGTATGACAAAGGGCAACCTTCCGCGCTTGCTGCATTTGAAGCGACGGGCCGAGCCTATCTCGCCTTTGCGCGCAAGTACCCGGGTCATTACATTGCAATGTTCGAAAGCGGGATTTCTGTTAATAGAACGCCAGAGCTTGCCGCAGTCTCTATGCGCGCGCGCGGCGTTTTAGAAAAAGCTGCGGAAGATTTGAACCAACATATTCCAGCACACAAACGCCCCCCTGCATCGATGTTCAGCGCGCATATCTGGGCAATGAGTCACGGTGTTGTAGAACTTTTCGCGCGCAATAGCCCCGGAACACAAAGCCCCTTTCCGCCAGAGGATCTATTGGAAAGCGCGATTGGCATATACCTGCGTGGTCTCGGCCTGATTGATGCCGATAGTAAATAGAGACGCGTAAAACGCGTCACAGGTAAAGCATGGGTAAACCCATGCAGATTGCCTTTGGCAAGGATATTTAGAAAGAGAGGAAGGGACAGCCCGAATAGGACCGTCCCTCGAAAAAGCCATGCTTCCCCTCTTACGATCATCGGCGTCCCCGCCTGTACCGCGGATAGATTAGATCGTGTTTAGGTTAAGTTTTCGTTCCCTCTCTTGAGAAATATCCCAGCCGGAGGCAAACCGCATGTCATTTAAAGACATGCTAATAAAGGTAAGCATTCGGCGAAGGCCGTGGGCGCGCCGTATTGATCAGAGGTGTTTGGGTA
>NZ_MLCB01000003.1 GCF_001890925.1 Planktotalea frisia | reverse complement strand
CTAGACCGCACGGCGCGCATAACGGCCAGACCCCTTACGAAGCTCTCAGAGACAAGCTACAGTAGCCGCGCAAGTGTCCCGCGGGTCTGTCTAGGCTACAAAAGGGCGCAGCTTTCTCATAGAAAAACCGTCGCGGTCATTCTGTACCTAAATTTCTAAGTAAAGCGCATTGCACCCTTGTCAGCGCATGTAAAATGCTCGCAAATGCTGACGATTATTAACAGGAAAACGATCATGAAATCACGCACCAAAGTTGTGGTCATTGGCGGAGGCATCGCCGGATGCTCAACACTTTATCATTTGACCCAAGAAGGGTGGTCAGATGTGGTCTTGATCGAACGCGATGAGCTGACTTCTGGCACCACTTGGCATTCCGCAGCGCAGGTGACGAACTTTGGCATGAACCAGACGATGGTTGGTCTCAAATCCCATTCTGTAGCGCTTTACAAGAAACTGCGTGATGACCCTGAGTATCCGGTTGGCTATCACCACGGCGACGGTGGCATTCGTCTCGCTAATACCGAGGCGCAAATGCAAGGCTATCGCCATTTCGCCTCCATGGCGCGTGGCATGGGCGTTGAGTATGAGGTCATCGACGCACAAGAATGCGCCCGTCGCCATCCGCTTATCTCGACAGACAATTTACTCGGCGGACTTTGGGACGGCGAAGACGGCGACATTGATCCTGCACAACTGAGCCAAGCGCTTGCTTTTCATGCACGCAAAGCAGGTGCAGAAGTTTACCGCCACACCAATGTGACGTCCCTAACCCAGCATAGGGATGATACGTGGACGGTTGGAACCGATAAAGGCAGCATCGACGCGGATATTGTTGTGAATGCCTGCGGTTACCGCGTGAATGAAGTTGGCGCGATGATGGGTGTGCACCACCCGGTGGCGTCGATGGAGCATCAATATTTCATCACTGAAGACATTCCCGGGATTGTCGAAGCAGGGCACCGTATGCCCCTGCTGCGTTGCCCGATTTCTGATTACTATTCGCGTCAGGAAAAGAACGGCTTGCTCGTCGGATTTTATGAGCAAGACTGCAAAACTTGGGGCATGGACGGGATCAGCCCGAACTTTGCCAATGATCTGTGCCCGGACGATCTGGACCGCGTGATGGATGTGCTAGAGGGCGCGTTCGAGCGTATGCCAGCACTGACAGAAGTGGGCATCAAGCGGGTTGTGAATGGCCCGATCACCTACACGATTGATGGCGCGCCATTGGTTGGACAAATCCCCGGCAAGCGTAACGCGTTCTGCATCATTGGCCTGCGAGCGGGTGTTGGCGAAGGCGGCGGTCACGGTTGGCTCCTGGCGCAGCAAATCGTGCACGGCGAAGCGCAGTACGACACATGGTGCATCGATCCGCGTCGTTTCACGGGACATACAAATGTCGAATTGACCGCGCTCAAAGCGATTGAGGATTATCAGAACGAATTCCGCTTCCACTTCCCCCATGAGCACCGCCCAGCAGGGCGCGGCGCGAAAACCACGCCGATCACGCCGATTTTGGAAGCAGAGGGCGCAGAATTTACCGTCGTTAACGGATGGGAGCGCGTGGAATACATCAAGCCGACGCCTGATTTTCATCCGTCTCTGACATTCGACTTTGATGAAGCATTCGATGTGATCGCCGCAGAAGTGCGCAATGTTCAAGAGAATGTTGGCCTGTGTGAGGTAAACGGCTTTAACCGTTTCGAAATCACTGGCACGGATCGGCATGTATTCTTGGATCGCATGTTCTGTGGCAACGTCACCAAGCGTGACGGGCGTGTCGGGCTTGGCTATCTGCTTAATCACTTTGGCATGGTAAAGGGCGAAGCGACGATTGCGAATATCCCTGCGTCCGATCGTGGACCTGCGCGCGCTTGGTATGGCTCCGCCGCGGCGTCCGAGTTCCACGATATGGATTGGTTGCGCGCGCATATGAACGCGGATGAAGACGTGCAGATCCGCAGCATCACCAATGATCAAACGATCCTTGTTCTGGCAGGTCCAAAGTCGCGCGATGTGCTCAGCGCCTGTTCGCGTGGCGATTGGTCCAAAGCGGCATTTCCTTGGCTTTCTGTGCGTGAGTGCTTTATCGGGTTTGCGCCTGCGACAGTCATGGGCGTGAGTTTCTCGGGTGAGTTGGCTTATGAAATTCACGTACCAAACGCGTCGCTCTATGCCGCCTACACAGCGCTACGCGAAGCGGGCAAGGCGCATGACCTGAAGCTCTTTGGCGCGCGTGCGGTTGAATCGATGCGCATGGAGAAAGGCTTCCTTCATTGGAAAGCAGACCTGATCACCGAGTTCGATCCGTTTGAAACCGCTCTTGATCGTTTCGTGAAGCTCGACAAACCTGACTTCATTGGTCGCGACGCTTTGCTCAAACGCAAAGAAGCGGAACCGACTAAAAAATTCGTGAGCCTAGAGATAGCAACAGACAAGACCCCTGCCCTCGGCGGCGCATCCTTGATGCAAGAAGGCGCTGTCGTCGGCACGATTACCTCTGGCGATTGGGGCCACCGCATTGGCAAAAACCTTGCGTATGCGTTTGTTGATGTTGCGGTGTCCGAAGTGGGCACGGCAATGCAGCTTGATTTGTGCGGAGACATGGTGGCTGCACAGATCATTGCGGCCGGTCCGTATGACCCTGAGTTCGCGCGCATCCGCTCGTAAATGATTGGAAATGTCCTCACGCTGAAACAACTTGAAGCGCTCGTATGGGTGGCTGATCTGGGGAGTTTTCGCGCGGCGGCGCACCATCTGAACACAACACAGCCGAATATCTCAGCGCGTATCGCAGGGCTGGAAAAGACGTTGGGGCTGGGCGTGATGACGCGCAGTGCTGGCAATATCGAACTGACAGACAAAGGTGCTGAAATTCTTGCGATGGCGCGTAAAACGCTGCGCGATGCTGAGCAAATCGTGTACATTGCGCAACGCCCCGATTTGATCGCGGATCGTTTGCGACTTGGCGTGACCGAACTGGTCGCGTACACATGGCTGCACAGCTATCTGCGCGCGATCAAGGCCGCTTATCCTTCGCTCAATGTTGAGTTGACTGTGGATCTCTCGCGCAATCTTGATGCGGACCTCAGCGCAAACCGCTTGGATTTGACCGTGCAAACAGCCCCCTTCGAGAGCGACGTGGATGGTGAGGTCGAGCTTGGAAAATCGCCCTATGTTTGGGTCGCACAGCAAAGTATCGCGCAACAACTGAAAGGTCCGCAAAGCGTTGCTGACTTGCTCACCCACTGCGTGCTGACCCATGCGCGTTACACCCAAGCCTACATGGAACTAAGCGCGCACATGCGCAAAAATGCTATTCCGACGGCACAGATGATCGCCTCCAATAGCCTAGCGTCCTGCGTGCAGATGGCTGCGGACGGGATGGGGGTCTCTTTGTTGCCAGAGGCCTTGGTCCGGCGTGAATTGGACGTCGATACACTTGCTATCATAGATGTCGATTGGCTCCCCTCCCCTTTGCGCTTTGCGGCTCGATACAGGGAAGACACCAGCGCACAATTCATTAACGACTGTGCCTTATTGGCAGACAGATGCTCTAAAGAGTTCGAACCACACTAGATCAATTTTTTCGATCACTCCAATCAAAACAATAATTTGCAGCGATGCCCGAACTGCCGCACCTTGATCAAAATGAATCGGGGTTCCTCACATGACACAACAACCTGCGCGTCTAGGCGTTGATATCGGCGGCACGTTTACGGATGTGGTTCTTGAAGTTGGCGGGAATTCGTTTTCCACCAAGGTTTTGACGACTTACATCGCGCCAGAAAATGCGATTATTGACGGCTTGCAACAAGTCTGTGGCAAAGCTGGCATTGCATCGTCAGAGATTACTCAGATTATCCACGGCACAACATTGGCAACGAACGCACTGATCGAGCGACGCGGTGCGAAGACGGCGTTGATCACCACCGAGGGTTTTCGCGACGTGATCGAGATGCGCACGGAGAGCCGGTTTGAGCAATATGATTTGAACCTCAACCTGCCCGAACCCCTGCTCGCGCGGCACATGCGCTTCACCGTTCCGGGCCGGATGGATGCGAGCGGACATGAATTGAAAACACTGACGCGCGCGGACATCGAACCTGTCGTCGAGCAAATTAAAGCGGCTGGCTACGAGAGTGTCGCAGTAGGTTTGATCCACTCTTATTTGGACGACAGCCACGAACAACTGGTACGAGAGGTTCTGCTCGATTTGATGCCTGATGCGATGGTGTCATTGTCGTGCGAAGTCTCGCCGCAAATGCGTGAATACGAGCGCTTCAATACAGTCGTCGCTAACGCCTATATCAAACCATTGATGAAGTCCTATCTGGGTCGTCTTGAAGGACGTCTTCGCGAAGAAGGTGTCGATTGCAACATCTTCTTAATGCATTCGGGTGGCGGAATTATTTCTATTGAAAGCGCCGCTGATTTCCCGGTGCGTTTGGTCGAATCCGGCCCTGCGGGCGGTGCGGTCTTTGCTGCCAACATTGCGGCGCGCTATGGTCTGGATAAGGTGTTGTCGTTTGATATGGGCGGCACGACAGCGAAGATTTGTTTGATCAAGGATCAGACCCCGAAAACGTCGCGCGTCTTTGAAGTTGCGCGCACGTATCGTTTCAAAAAGGGATCTGGCATGCCAATTTCGATCCCTGTGATTGATATGGTTGAGATTGGTGCTGGTGGCGGATCGCTCGCGCACGTGGATGCGATGCGTCAGATTCGCGTCGGCCCCGAGAGCGCGGGTTCCGAGCCGGGTCCGGCCTGTTATGGACGCGGTGGTGCACGTCCTGCGGTGACCGATGCGGACCTTGTTCTGGGCAAGCTTGACGGCGATAATTTCGCAGGTGGCACGATTCAACTGCACGAGGATGCCTCCAAAACTGCGCTGAGCGCGCAGATTGGCGACACGCTTGACATGGATGCACGTGAAGCGGCCTACGGCGTGGCCGAAGTGGTCGATGAAAACATGGCCAATGCCGCGCGCGTTCACGCGGTTGAAAATGGTGAGGACCTCTCTGAATATACCATGATCGCTTTTGGTGGCGCGGCCCCTCTGCACGCCGGGCGTTTGTGCGAAAAGCTCGGCATTGATCGCTGCCTCGTGCCGCCGGGTGCCGGGGTTGGCTCAGCCATCGGCTTCCTGCGCGCGCCTTTTAGCTTTGAAGCGAACCGCTCTGTTTACTTACGCCTTTCGGATTTTGACCCAGATATGATCCGCGAATTGCTGAGCGAATTGCAAAACGAAGCAACTGGTTTCGTGCGCACATGTGATGCGACAAGTGAAATCTTGCCAGAGTTCAAAGTCTACATGCGCTACTCAGGCCAAGGTTGGGAAATCCCAATCACACTGACCAAAGAGCAGGCGATGAACCCCGATGCCACAACCTTTGAAGCGCGGTTTATCGAGGATTACACCAAGCTCTTCGGCCGTCCGGTTGAGGGCATGGATATCGAAATTACCGTTTGGTCCGTCAACGCGACAACCCCGCCGCAACCTGTGGCGCGCGTCACAGAGGTGACGGAGCTGAAAAAAGCGACGATGAACGGCAAGTGTACTTTCTTTGACCCAGGCGCGGGCCAACGCATAAACACGTATAAGTATGATCGCACAAAGATGGAGGCAGGACGCGTCATCAATCGTGGAGCCCTGATTTTTGAGCGTGAAACAACCATCGTTGTCCCAAGTAGTCGTCACGCCGTCGTTCAGGCGGATGGCTGTATCGATATGGTCATCGCCAGCGATGCGACCATACCGCCCGTCAAAGACTACAGCAAAGGAGCGGCATCATGAGCCAGTCCCCGTCCAACGTCGCTTACCAAGTCATGTGGAACCGCCTCATTTCGGTTGTCGAAGAACAGGCGCAAGCCCTTGTGCGCACAGCCTTTTCCACCTCTGTGCGTGAAGCGGGCGATCTTTCAGCTGGGGTCTATGATGTCAGCGGTCAAATGCTCGCACAGGCGGTCACAGGCACACCCGGTCACGTCAACGCCATGGCCGATGCTGTCGCGCATTTCATACGTCGGATCGGCGTCGCGAACATTTGTGACGGTGATGTCTACATCACTAACGACCCTTGGGAAGGTACGGGCCACCTGCACGATATTACCATGGTTACCCCTTCTTTTCATGGTGGTGAACATGTGGGGTTCTTCGCCTGCACCGCGCATGTCGTGGATATTGGTGGGCGCGGTTTTGGTGCGGATGCTGCTAGCGTGTACGAAGAAGGGCTCTACATCCCGATCATGAAATTCGCAGATCGTGGTACCGTCGATGAGACGCTTGTGCGCATTGTGCGCGGCAACGTGCGCGAGCCTGATCAGCTGATTGGTGATATGTATGCGCTTGCGACGTGTAACGAGATCGGCCATCGCCGCCTCGTTGAAATGATGACAGAATTCGAGCTTTCGGACTTGAATGGCATTGCGACGTTCATCCTCGACAACTCTCGCCGCGCAACTTTGGAGCGGATCGCTGCCCTGCCTCGCAGCTCTGCGGACGGTGAATTAACGGTCGATGGGTTTGCCACGCCGATAACGTTAAAAGTGAAAGTTACCGTGCATGAAGACCGTATCGTTTCGGATTTTACAGGCTCTTCAGATCTCGACAAAAAGGGCATCAACTGCCCGCTCGTCTACGCAAAGGCCTATGCATGCTACGCTTTGAAAGTCGCGATTGCGCCTGAAATTCCCAACAACGCGGCCTCGCTCGCCCCGTTCGAGATCGAAGCGCCTGTTAACACTATCGTTAACGCTGTGCACCCAGCCCCAGTCGCTTTGCGTCATATTGTAGGGCACTTCGTGCCTGACGCGGTTTACAATGCATTCGATAAGATCGTGCCGGGATTGGTTCCTGCCGAAGGCGCGGGATGCCTGTGCAATTTCCAAGTCTCTTTGCGTCCACGCACAGACGCGCCAGCGCCCGCACATGCGCGCCGCTCGGAGGTGCTGACGTTCAACTCCGGCGGCTCCGGCGCACGTCCTGAACATGACGGCCTCAACGCGACTGCCTTCCCGTCTGGCGTGATGACTATGCCAGTGGAGGCGACTGAACATGCAGGTCCTGTGATCATCTGGCGCAAAGAGCTGCGTCCTGACTCGGGCGGTTCGGGTAAGCAGCGCGGCGGACTCGGGCAGTTCATGGAAGTCGGCGCGCGCGAAGGGCATGAGTTTGACATCCAAGCCATGTTCGACCGCGTCAACCATCCAGCGCAAGGGCGTCGTGGTGGTGGCGCAGGAGCGGCCACAACCATTGTGCAAGACGACGGCACCCCGATGAATGGCAAAGGCAAACAGTTCGTCGCACATGGACGCAAAGTGATGATGGCCTTCCCCGGTGGCGCAGGCTACGGCGACCCCAAAGAGCGCTCTGCCGATCTGGTCAAACGCGACCTTGCGCGCGGATATATTTCAGCTGAGACCGCATCGAATGACTATGGTCTGAGCGCGAGCGACATCGCCGAAGTTGAAACTGCAATCGCAAATGGGGAGGCTGTTTAATGGCAACGCAAACACCAAATCACAGCAGCTATGACGTGGTCATTGTTGGCGGCGCAATCATGGGCGCTTCTGTCGCGTGGTTCCTTTCGGATGATCCAGATTTTGACGGCAAGGTCCTCGTGGTCGAGCGTGATACATCTTACGAGTTTTCCTCAACCATGCACACCAATTCGTGCATGCGGCAGCAATTCTCGACCGAGCTAAATGTGCGCATTTCGCAATTCGCCGCTGATTTCGTCAAAAACCTGCCGCGCTACATGGGCAATGATGATCGTGTGCCGGACCTATCGATTCAGAACTTCGGCTACATGTATTTGGCGGACAATGACGATTTCGCGGATGTCCTGCGCGAAAGCCAAGCAACCCAAATTGCAGCGGGTGCTGCCACGCAGTTGATGAGCCCCGAGCAGATCAAAGCGGCCTATCCGTTCTACAACGTCGATGACATCGTGCTCGGTTCTATCAACCTTGTGGATGAAGGGTTCTGGGACGCCACCGCCGTGTTCGATTGGTGGCGCCGCTCCGCACGCGAACGGGGTGTGGAATATGTGCAGAACGAAGTCGTGGCTATGACCAAGAACGCAGCTGGAACGCGTGTTGAAAATGTGAAGCTGAAATCGGGTGAAGTGATTGCCTGCGCTCATGTGCTTAACGCCTCTGGCCCGCGCGCGATTGAAACGGCGAAGATGGCGGGTGTCGCTGTTCCTGTTGAGCCGCGCAAACGGTTCTCTTGGATCTTCTCGGCAGAGAAGCCGCTCGATCGTGATCTGCCTTTGACCATTGATCCTTCGGGCATTCACGTGCGTGAAAATGGCGGTGGCACGTATCAGTGTGGTGGTCATTCAGAGATTGATCCAGCCGTGGATTACGATGACTTCCAAATGGATCATTCAATCTGGGAAAACCACGTCTGGCCCGTCCTCGCCACGCGCATTCCACAGTTTGAAGCGATCAAAGTGCAATCGGAAGGGGTGGGCATTACGCCTATAACACCTTCGATCACAACGCGATTTTAGGGCCGCATACGACGGTTGAAAACTTCTTTTTCTCAATGGCTTCTCGGGTCACGGCCTTCAGCAAAGCCCTGCCATGGGGCGCGGCACGGCGGAACTCATGGTGCATGGGCACTACAAAACCCTCGACATGAGCCCGTTTAACTATGAGCGTATCGAATTGAACAAACCGATCATTGAAAAGGCGATTATCTAATGAAACTGGCGTCTAATCCCTTTACGAAAGCCTTGAAGGCGCAAGACAAACAGATCGGTTTATGGGTCTCTCTCGCGAATAATTTCGCAGCCGAAGTGACAGCACATTCAGGCTACGATTGGGCGCTTGTGGATATGGAGCATTCGCCAAACGATTATTTTAGTGTTCTCGGCCAATTGCAGGCGTTTGCGCCTAGCGAAACCACCGCGATTGTGCGTCCTGAGTGGAATGATCCTGTGATCGTCAAACGCTTGCTCGATATGGGAGTCGAGGGGCTTTTGTTTCCGATGATCCAAAGCGTTGAGGAAGCGAAGCAGGCGGTTGCCGCAACGCGGTATCCGCCAAACGGCATTCGTGGCTTTTCCGGCGGAACGCGCGCTACAAAATTTGGCCGCGTCAAGGATTACGTGGCCCGTATTGAGGACGAAACCACAGTCATTCTACAACTCGAAACCGCCGCTGCGATCAAGCTTGCGGTTGAGATTGGAACTGTGGATGGCGTAAGCGGCATTTTCTTTGGTCCCGCAGATATTGCAGCCGACATTGGCCTTGTTGGGCAACCTTTGCACAAAGATGTTTGGGATCTCATCAAGCCCGCCGCAAAAGCGCTGATAGACAAAGGCGTTCCTGTTGGCACGCTCGTAAATGACACCACATTCGCGGCTGATCTGCTCAATGACGGTTTTACGTTTGTTGCTTGTGCCACCGACACGATGTTGCTTGCCAAAGCTTCTGATGCAGCACTCGCCACTGTAAAAGACGCACTCAAATGAAATTTGCGGCGTCCAGACTTGCGCAGGTAAAACCCTCTGCTTCTGCTTGGGTGTCGCAAGCGGCCAAAGCGGCGATTGCGGCAGGTGAAGATGTGATTGACCTCGGCCTTGGTGAGCCTGATTTCGACACGCCCGCGCATATTATCGAGGCCGCACATCAAGCAGCGTTGAACAGCGAGACACGTTGGATCATGTTGAACTTGCCCTCTAATCCTGCGGGTGCTGTCTATTCAAACGCTGAGCTGCGCGCGCTTGGCGCGGTCTTGGCGAAGCATCCCGATGTGTTGATCCTGTCAGATGAAATCTACGAACATATCCTTTTTGATGGCCGCAAATTCCAGTCTTTCGCAGTAGCAAATCCTAGTCTGAAGGACCGCACACTTACTGTAAACGGCGTCTCCAAGGCCTATGCAATGACAGGTTGGCGCATTGGCTACTGCGCTGGACCGCAGGCATTGATCGCGACGATGACCAAGGTGCAAAGCCAGATTTGCTCTGGTGCTTGCGCGATTGCGCAGGCCGCTGCTGCCGTTGCGTTGAGCGGTCCGCAAGATGACGTGCGCCGGTTTTGCGCGGCCTTTGAAGAACGGCGCAATCTGGTGGTGGATCGGATCGCTTTGATCGATGGTCTCACGCTCGATCCGCCTGGTGGTGCGTTCTACGGCTTTATAGGCAGCGCCGCTCTCATCGGTGCTAAAACACCAAGCGGGGAAATTCTCAGCAACGACGCAGAAATCACCGCCTATATTCTAAGCGCGCCAAGCATCGCCGCCGTTCCGGGCAGCGCTTACGAGCTGTCCCCATTCTTTCGTATCTCAACTGCGGCTTCAATGGACCTTTTATCCACTGCGATGGATCGACTGGGTGCTGCGGTAAGTAAACTCACCTTGGCATAAAGGTCAAAAGCGATGAAAAAACTTGTACTTACGGGGGCGGCTGGTCGGCTTGGCTCTTACTTGCGCGAACCACTGACGCAGCTTTGCGATGAGTTGGTCTCTACTGATATCGCGGATGACATCGGCACGCTCTACGCGGGTGAGAGCTATATGAGTGGCGATCTGGCCAGCATGGACGATATGATGCGCGTGCTGGATGGCGCGGATATGGTTGTGCATATGGGGGCCTATGCGGATGAAGGTCCGTTCGAGAAACTGCTCGGCCCAAACTTTGTCGGCGCTTATAACATTTGGGAAGCATCACATCGCCTTGGCCTCAAGCGCGTGATCTATGGCAGCTCTATCCACGCGGTTGGCATGCACCCCAAAAGCGACTTCATCGACACCAACGTCGCTCACCGACCTGATACTTTCTACGGTCTTGCCAAGTGTTTTGCCGAAGATCTTGGCTCGCTCTATTGGGACAAACACGGTCTGGAAAGCGTGCACATGCGTATTCTCTCCTGCGCGCAAGTCACCAGCCCGCGCGCGCTTGGCTCTTGGCTGTCATATGATGACCTTATCCAGCTTGTGACCCGCTGCATTGATAGCCCGACTGTCGGGTTTTCTGTGGTCTATGGTGTCTCGGATAACGACCGCGCACCTGTGGACAACAGCCAAGTCAACTTCCTCGGCTATCGCCCCAAAGACAACGCAGAACAGTTTGCAGCCGACATTCTTGCCAATGCGGAACCCGCCAATCCGCAAGACGTGGGCGATATGTGCCACGGCGGTCCCTTCGCGAGCGTAGCACTTGGCAATAGTGGCATGGCGACCATGGATATCGTTGACGATACTAAGAAAACCTAATCGGGAGACTTCAAAATGTCTGATGTAAAAGTAGCACTGATCACCGCTGGCGGCTCTGGCATGGGCGCAGATAGCGCGCGTGCTTTGGCAGCTGATGGCTTCAAAGTCGGCATCCTGTCCTCTTCTGGCAAAGGCGAAGCGCTGGCCAAAGAACTTGGCGGTGTTGGTATCACTGGCACGAACAAATCCGAGGGCGACATTCAAAAACTCGTCGATGCCGCAATGGATCACTGAGGCCGCGTTGATGTATTGGTAAACTCCGCAGGTCACGGTCCGCGCGCGCCCGTTTTGGAACTTACCGACGCGGATTGACATGAGGGGATGGAGGTCTATTTCCTCAAGGCCGTGTGCGCCTCGCGTTTGGTGACGCCCATAATGCTGAAACAAGGTGGTGGCGCGATTATTAACATCTCTACCTTTGACGCATTTGAACCAAATGCCGTGTTCCCGACATCTGGTGTGATGCGCGCAGGGCTTGCAGCATTTAGCAAGTTGTTCGCAGATAAATATGCCGCCGAAAATGTGCGAATGAACAACGTGCTGCCCGGCTTCATCGATAGCCTGCCTGAAAAGGATGAATTCCGCGCGCTGATCCCTATGGGGCGCTATGGCAATTCACTGACTGAGATCGCGAGCGTTGTTGCGTTCCTTGCGTCTGATGGTGGGGCCTATATCACGGGTCAGAATATCCGCGTTGATGGCGGCATCACACGTTCTGTTTAACATCAGGCCCGCGCGCTCAAACAACTTGCGCGCGGCCCCTTCACTTTTATAAATAAACTTCGGGGGATTCGGCTTTGCCGACGGGGGCTGGCCCCCTACCTGCCCGCCTTTCAAATGTACCCCTAGGGGATCAAGATATTCTCACGCAAAAGCGTCACCGACTGCGTCGTCAGATTATCGAGCAACACATCAATGCGCACAGATTTGACGCTGCCTAATTCATGGCGATGGAAGGTCATCAGAGCCTCGTCATTCAGGATCGAGTTGGGCTGTTGATATTTCATGTGACACTCCGGCATCGGCAAATCCTGCAAGGGCGCATCGTTGATCGAATATTTCGCCCCTTTCAGACCACAACGCCAACTAAAGATGTGGCTCCAATACACCAAGTCTTGTCCATCATATTCACGCACCGCGGCCCAGTTGCCTTTAGTCATTTGCAAGATCGGGCCAACCTCGGCAGCCGTTGTAAACTTGCCAGTTGGCGTTTGATCGTCTGGCGTCATATCACTCACATCAAAACTATCCGCGCCGATTTCACCCTCACCGCTGCTCACGTCTGCTGATCCAAAACCGCTTTGCGCATGTGCAGCGTTTACCAACAAAAAAGCGGCCAATATCAAAAATGGCGTCTTCATATTCTGTCTCCCAAAATCAAAACCTAAACAATTCTTTCAATCCTGCCGCACCCGCTTCTGGAAATCTAGGATTTGTCCGCGTAGGGTCCGCGAAACCCACGACAGAGATGGGGCAGTTAGGCTCAGGACCCATTAATTGCCTTGATGCTGGTTTGTCGTCATGATTCACGAA
>NZ_MLCB01000002.1 GCF_001890925.1 Planktotalea frisia | reverse complement strand
CGCCCGTATCGCATATTGGAACAAGCGCGCCGTCTATGGCCAGCTATTTAAGGCATCGGCAGAAACAGTGACGACCATCGCCGCCGATCCCAAACGCCTCGGCGCGAAGGTTGGCATGACCAGCGTTCTGCACACTTGGGGGTCGGCGCTGACTCATCATCCGCACATTCATATGATCGTTCCGGGCGGAGGGCTGTCGCTCGATGGCAAGACGTGGATCGCGTGCAAGCCTGGGTTCTTTCTGCACGTTCGGGTGTTGTCGCGATTGTTCCGACGTCTGTTCATTGAGGGGCTGCTGGCTTTGCACCGTGCGGGTGAACTCAGCTTCTACGGCGATCTGGCTGGGTTGAGTGAAGCTGATACCTTCATCGCCTGGCTGGCACCATTCCGCAAAATAGAATGGGTGGTTTATGCCAAACCACCCTTCGGTGGACCCGAGGCCGTGCTGGCTTATCTCAGCCGGTATACCCATCGCGTCGCAATCTCAAATAGCCGCCTGATCAGTGCCGATGCCAATACCGTCGCGTTCCAGTGGAAAGATTATCGCATCAAAAACGGCGACCGCCGATGCGTCATGCGCCTTTCCACATCTGAGTTCATCCGCCGCTTTCTCATCCATGTGCTGCCGGACAGGTTCCACCGCATCCGTCATTATGGTCTGCTCGCCAGTGCAACCCGCAAGGCCAATATAGCAAAGGTTCGGATCTTACTCGGCGTCCAGCCACCTGAACCAACGGACGCGCCAGTCACCGAGGTCATCCCTCTCACACTGCGAGAACCATGCCCCGATTGCGGTGACGCGATGCGCATCATCGAGACTTTCCGGCGCGGCCAGAAACCGCAATCTCGCGCACCACCCAGAAAGGCAGCCGCATGACGAGACGCACGCCACCAATCAACGACTATTCTCTGAACGGCATCGCGTTCAGCGCTGATATCGGTTTGCATAAACGGGCAGTAACAGCACTTGGTGCGTTCGAAATTGAGACAAAGCACCCCACAAAACAAGCGCAAGCGCATCAATTCTCAGCGCATGACGCAAAGGACCACCAATTCGAAGTGCCCTCGGAAGAACCGACTTCGCGCTTTCCCCATAGGGCAAACCCAGACCCCACGGCTTCCTCCTAGTCATGTTTCCCAACGCGGGCCACCGTCGCACCAAGAGGAGAAATCACGCTCAGGCCCGCATCGAAAAACCTTAAACAAAACGGCCATTGCTCGGTTTCAGTTTAATGGCAGGTGCCATCGGCTTTGCGAGACAAAGTTCCGGTTCGTCGCAAGCGAGCAAACGGAAGTTCAATCCAAAAAGCGTTTCGCAACGCTGATCTACGCCTTTCGCAACAAGTCTTGGTCGCCGTGCAACTCTGCTGGCCGCATGAGATCGTGAACATTGCTTGTGGTTAGCTCTTTAGGTGCTTCAAGATCGATCATCTTTTGGCTTTGGGGCCATTTTAGGCAAGGTCGCATCAACATTTACACCTATGCTTTCGCCGAGTTTTTGCAGAGCAGGCAAAGACACGGCCATATCCATGATGGCATCAACGGTTTGATTGACCGGCGACGTTGACCCCCCTCCGCTTGCCCGATCCAGGCCGCTCATTTGATTGATGGAAATACCAGTGATCTTCTCAGCGGGCTTCACTATTTCCGAAATAATTTTTGGAAGCGCCTGAAGACGGGCCAGTTCCAATTCCATAGCCACCTGTGCTTCAGAGCGTGCATTTTCTGCTTCGATATGGGCAAGGTTAGCTTCACTTTCGGCAAGCTTCATAGCCTTGAACGCTTGGGCTTCTTCGCGTTTTGCGGCTGTTTTGTCCGCGGCTGTCGCTTTGTCGCTAGCCGCCGTGATCTTGGCACGCGCGGCTGTCGCCTCGGCCTGTTCTTGAGCTGCGATCAGCGCCAAGGCCTTGCGCCGTTCGGCTTCGGCCATTTGGCGGGCAGTTTGGACGGCCTCAGATGCTTTGACAGCATCAAGACGGGCGGTGTCAGCTTCCGCATGGGCGCGGCTTTCTTCCTGCGACTTTGCCGCAAAGGAAATCGCACGGTCTTGTTCGGCCACCTCTAGAGCGCTTGCTTGGGCAATTTCAGCCGTGCGCAACGCTTGCTCCTTGGCGATATCGGCAGACGCGATGTCCTGTTCCATCTGAATGCGGGCGTGGGCGGCAGACCGCTCGCTATCTGCCTTTCGCGCGGCGATTTCGGATAGCTGGGCAGCCAACAGAGTTTCGACTTCTTGTGTCTGAGCGATTTCAGCGCGTCGTTGATCAAGATTGATTTCTAGCTTGCGCCGTTCGGCTTCCATTGCTGAGCGAGCGACACTGACCTGACTGTCTCCTTCAATTTCAGCACGCTCTCTCTTTGATTTTGCAATCACCTCGGCCAGTTTTCGCATTCCGACAGCGTTAAACGCGTTGTTTTCATCCAGCGACGCAAAAGGTGTCTGGTCAAGCGCGGTGAGGGATACAGAGTCCAATTGCAGCCCGTAGTTCGCAAGCGTGTCCGCCAAAGCATCACGCACCTGTTTGACGAAACTAGCGCGGTTTTCGTGTAGTTCATCCATTGTCATCTGCGCGGCGACGGATCTCAGTGCGTCGATCATCATGCCGTCTATCAAGCTTTTGAGTTGATCAGGTTGGAATACCCGCTTGCCCAAGGTCTGCGCTGCACGTGTGACCGCATCATCATTTGGCGTCACGCTAGCATAAAATTCCGCGCCTACATCAACCCGCAACCGGTCTTTGGTAATCAATGAGGATTCCCCTGATCGAGCGACATCCATGCGCAAAGTTTGCATATTCACGCGGTTGATCTCGTGAAAGAAAGGGATCGCCAAGGTGCCACCGTCGATGACAACGCGCCTGCCGCCAAGGCCCGTGCGTACGAGGGCAACTTCGTTCGTTGCGCGTTGATAAAAGGACGCCGATAAAGCGATGATCACCGCGGCGGCGATGAGAATAATTATAATCCAAGCCAGTGCAGACATGATTTGGCCTCCCTTATGATGACAGCCCGTGCATTTCGCACAGGATGTTTGATGACATACCGCCGTCGGCGGGAATATTCGTGCCGCGGATCCATGTCGTCATATCTGACAGCAGGAACGCAACGATTGGTGCAAGGTCTTGCGGTGTGCCCGGGCGGTCCATAATACGCGCATCTTCTTCGGCCCGCGCGCCAAGCGTTTCCAAGAAATCACTTAAAATGGGCGTATCGACGGGGCCCGGGCTCACCGTGTTCATCCGGATACCCCGATCACGCCACGTCCAGCGGTTTTGCATCGTCCAAGCAATCAGCGCTTCTTTGGAAAAAAAGTAGCTGCGACCGCCTGCATTCGTGATCTGATGCTCAGCCGCAAAGCGCGTAGCGTCATCTACATGAACACCTTCGCTGGCAAGGATAGCCGGAATTGCGTCCGACCAGCCAAACCCAGCAAGCGAGGCCAAGTTCACAATGCTGGCCCCGTCGTTGAGTTTTGGCAGCAGGCCAAGCGTCAAGTGTTTCAGTCCAAAAAGGTTCACAGCGAGCACTTTATCGGCAGGTGCCGTCGGTGGCAGCCCTGCGATATTTGCAATCCCGTCGATCCCCTTGGGCAGGACATCAATCAGCGCATCAATCGTAGCTCCATCGGTCAAATCAGCGCGGTAGAACTCCTCGACGTGGTCAAACCGCTTGGTAACATCGACACCCAAAACCTTTGCGCCCATGGCCGTGCAAAGCCGAGCTGTTTCCAAGCCAATGCCCGAAGCGGAGCCAGTAACAAGTATGGTTTTGCCCTTCAACAAGGGTGCGCGTTCCCAGCTCATCTTAAAACACTGGTGGGAATGGGCGCCCACCACGGTCAAGCGTGATCCAGCGCGTTTCGGTAAAGGTTTCCATCGACCATTTGCCCCCATGTTTACCAACGCCGGATGCTTTGCTGCCCCCAAAAGGCACATGCGGTTCGTCATTCACGGACGAGCAATTCACATGGCACATCCCCGTTTCGAGCTTGCGCGACATCTCGAGCGCACGATTTTCATCCGCTGTGATGATACCCGAACTCAGCCCGTATTCCGTATCGTTGTTCAGCGCGATAGCCTCGGCATCGGTTTTGAAAGGCACGACTACCGCCACAGGCCCAAAGGTTTCATCCTGCCAGACCGCCATGTCAGGGGTGATATTTGTCAAAATCGTGGGCTCCACAAAACGATCCCAAACACGCCCGCCCAGCACAGCCTTTGCCCCTTTCGCGAGTGCGTCTTCAATTTGGAACTTCACCCGCTCGACCTGCCTGTCGTTAATAAGCGGTCCGATCACATTGGCCTGATCCGCCGTGTCGCCGGTTTTCAGTTTCGCGGCACGGGCAACGAACTGACGCAGGAAGTCGGGATAGATACTTTCGTGGACCAGCACCTTCTCGACGGACATACATATCTGGCCTTGGTGCATAAAGCTTCCAAAACTCGCGGCTGAGGTCGCGCGATCCATATCCGCGTCTTCCAAAACGATCAGGCTGTCTTTCCCGCCAAGCTCAACGCATGCTTTTTTCAGATGCGCTCCGGCCTTGGCCGCGATCTGGCGACCAACAGGGGTCGAACCTGTGAACGAGATGCCCTTCACAATCGGGTTCTCGACCAGTTCATCCCCCATCTCGGACACACGGTCGCGTGAGCAGGTCACGACGTTGAACACCCCTTTTGGGATACCTGCCTCTTCCATGATTTCAGCAAAATACAGCCCGCCAGCATAGGGCGTATCTTCAGAAGGTTTCAGAACGATTGTGTTGCCCGCAGCCAGCGGAAAGGCAAAGCCTCGCGCGGTTAGAATACCCGGCATATTCCACGGGCTGATCACACTGACAACGCCCATGGGAACGCGTTCAACCATCGACACTTTGCCATGTTGCGAGGGCAGCATTTCACCAACAGCATTATAACACATGGCAGCTGCAGCGCGGAACACGTCGGGCACGTAGCCCGCCTCAAACATACCCTTGCCAAACCACCCACCGCCTTCGGCTTGGGCGGCGGCGACATAGTCCATTTTGCGGGTTTCCCAAACGTCCGCGGCCTTAAGTAAAATTTTAGCACGGTCCTGAAAATGCAATTTTGACCATGCAGGAAAGGCAGATTGAGCAGCCGCAATGGCTTCGCGCGCTTCCGCGCGACCACCTTCGGGAATATGGGCCCAAACGGCGCCCGTTGATGGATTGATATCGTCAAACGTAGAGCCTGAAGATATCCAGTTCCCTCCAATAAACATGCCTTTGATCTGTGTCGCCGTATCAAGCATCCTATTTCCTTTCAAAACCGCTGCCGTCCGGTTGGCGGCGGTACACTTCGACGCGCGGGGCGCGGTAAACTTCAATGATGGGGCGGGGTTTTGGTTCTGCTTCGCGGTCAGCGGCGGGCGGAGCCGAATATTGACTTTGAAGTGGATTTGGCTTTGAGCGGTTTCGTGCATTCACGGCGCTACGTTCAATCTCGACCAGTGTGGCGGCAAGGCGATCTTGCGGAATGAAGGCGCTTGGGGTCTGCGTCGGAGAGGGGCGCCTTTGCACGCTTTGACTGGCGGCTGCAGCAACCAGATCATCCACTGATCGGCCCAAGATAGCATTAGCCGATTGCGTTTTCTGACTGCGCGGCTTGATTGCGAATGTCTGTACCACGGTTTCGGGCATCTCTACTTCTGACTCTGGCGTGGCCTCGTCGCTACTGCCAACACCCAGATAAGCCGCCTGAACCGCTGGATCACGCATTAAGTTTTCGGCGGTATCTTCATGCACCACATGGGCGTTCTCGATGAGATAGCCGCGATCGGCAATGGCCAGCGACTGCTTGGCGTTTTGTTCCACCATCAAGACCCCAATGCCAAGGTCGCGGACCCGCGCAAGATTTTGAAACAGCTCTTTTGACAAGAGTGGCGACAGCCCGAGCGACGGTTCATCCAGCGTCAGGATCGTCGGGTTTGACATCATTGCCCGCCCGATGGCGACCATCTGCTGTTCACCGCCTGACATGGTGCCGACGATTTGTTTGGTACGCTCGGAGAGTTTTGGAAACAGGCTATAGACACGATCAAGTGTCGATTTTTCATCGTCGCGGGCACGCGAGGCATAAGCCCCTAGGGTCAGGTTTTCACTCACCGTCAGATCGGGGAAAACACCGCGCCCTTCGGGAACAAGCGCAAGTCCCGCGTCTACGATCTTGTTGGCAGACAGCGCGGCAAGATTGGTGCCATCAAGACGAATGTAGCCGTCAACCGCGCCTTCACAAATGCCACTAGCTGCCTTCAGCAGTGTCGACTTTCCCGCCCCATTGGCCCCAAGGATGACGACGATCTCCCCTTTTTCCACTTTGACCGAGGCATTCTCCAAGGCGCGGTGCTGGCCATAACGCACGGTAATGTTTGAGAGTTCAAGCATCGTCGTCCCCCAGATAAGCGCGGATGACTTCTTTGTCGGACAACACCTGTGACGGCGTGCCTTCGGCGATTTTGGTGCCCGCAGCCATGACGACACAGCGATCACACAAGGAGCGGATCGCATCCATGACGTGTTCTACCAGAATAATGGTGCGGCCTTCGTCACGCAGGGATTTGATCAGGGTAATCCCGATCTGCAATTCGGTCGGGTTCAGACCTGCCAGCCATTCGTCTAGCAAAAGCACTTTGGGATCGCTGGCAAGAGTGCGGGCAAGTTCGACGCGTTTGGTGTCAATATAGGTGAGTTGGCCCAAAGCCATGTCGCCTTTGCCGCCAAGTCCAACTTTTTCCAACAGCTGGTCCGCATGGTCATGCGCCTCGTGCCCCCAACGACGGCGGTGTCCAAAAACAGCACCAGCAACAACGTTTTCGCGCACATTCATAGACGGCAAGAGCCGCACCAATTGGAAGGTCCGGCTGACGCCTTTCCGGTTGATCGTTTGAGCCGGCAGGCCTGAGATCCGGTTCCCCCAAAGCGAGATATCACCAGCGGTCAGCGGCAGCGCACCAGATACTAGGTTCAACGTGGTTGATTTTCCGGACCCGTTTGGTCCAAGCAATCCGACGACCTCGCGCTCGGCCACGTCAAAATCCATGGCGTTCACTGCGACAAGGCCGCCAAAACGTTTGGTTACACCGCGCAAGGAAAGGACTGGCGTTGCCATGCTAGAATCTCTCTCTTGTGTTGATGCGGTGCATAATCTTATTCAGTAATCCGACAAAGCCACCTGGCAGCAGGTAAACGATAACCAAGAATGCGACCCCGATCACCAATGTGGTCTGGTTTGGAAAATTGGATGACACAGCTTCTAGCAAGAACGTAAAAGGAATGACCCCAACGAGTGGCCCCCAAAGCCGCGAGGCACCGCCCAAAAGTGCCATGATGACGACTTGGAAAGAAAGGATCGGCGCAAAGGCAAGCGAGGGTTCAATATAGACATATCGCGGCGCAAGGATCGCGCCTGTCATAGCGGCCACGGCCCCCGGCACCATAAACAGGAGCACTTTGGCGCGGGCGGTATTGATGCCCGAATGGGCGGCGACGGTTTCATCATCACCGATAATCCGCAATGCAAAACCAAGGCGTGAGCGTCCAATCAGCCAGCCCGCAAGAAAGACGATTGCGCAAAGGCCGAGCAGCCACCAATAGATGCCTGCCTCATCCAGATCGGTCAGGACATAAAGCCCTTTCTGGCCTGTGTTGTTCTGTACCCAGGTGATAACTTGTCTGACCAGCTCAGCCAGTCCTAGCGTGAATATCACGAAATAGACGCCAGATAGGCGAAGCGTTGCAAGACCGACAAGTGCAGCAAGAATGGCTCCGATCAAACCAGCAAGGCCGACCAAGGACCAGAATGGGAGGTTGTCGATGCCAAGGCCTGTCACATAGGTTCCGACGCCAAAGAAGGCGGCAGTGGCAAGGCTGATGTAATGGGTTGGCCCCGAGAACAACGCCCATGACGTCGCAAGGGCCGTAAACATCGCAATGGTCACACCAAGTCCAAGCCAATAGCCGTTGTCGCCCAACGGTAGCAGAGCGCATATCGTAAGAGCCAAAGCGGCAAGGAAAAGGTTACGGATATCTGTTCCGGTCAGGCTCATGTCGGTTTCTTTCCGAACAGGCCTTGGGGGCGGAACAACAGAATGCCCAAGAACATGACGTAGGCCGCAGCCAGCGTCAGGCCGGGGTCAAGCAGACTGGCCACAACCGTTTCTAGGATGCCAAGTAATAAGGCGGCGACGATGGTACCGCGTACGTCGCCAACACCTCCCATGATCACGATGATCAACGCTTTAAGAGTAAAGACCACGCCCGTTGATGCATCCAGTGTCAAGTAGGTTGAGATCAGCGCACCGCCCACTGCCGTCACCGCGCCTCCAAGCGCGAAGGCCAGCGCCGAGAGGTGTTTGACGTCAATACCGACCAATCTCGCAGACGCCGGGGCCGTTGCAATCGCGCGGATCGACAGACCTGCGCGCGACCAATTGAGCCATACATAAAGTGCACCGCACATCAGGACGGCCATCACAAATGACAGCACGCGGTTCGCGCCGTAAGTACTGCCAAGTAATTCAACAGGAACGGCCATGAAACTGTATGAAAAGTAGTCTCCACCAAAAAAGCTCAGCATCAGGCCAACGCCGATGAAAGACAGTCCAAAAGTGGCAAGAATACTGTCCGTCTCCAACTGCCCGCGGTTTTTGGCACGGTTAACCAAAGGTTGAAGCATCACGCGGTAAATCAGCCAGTTCAGCGCGAAGGCCAGAGGGGCGACCAGAAAGATCGTCAGGATCGGACTAAGCTGTGTGGAAGTATAAGCGATAAACGCAAAGTACCCGCCTGCCACCAGAATTTCGCCGTTGGCCAGATTCATGATCCGCGCAACGCCGTATTGCAGGTTTAGACCCATCGCAATCAGCGCATAGGTGCCGCCAAGCAAGATACCTGTGATCAGAATGTCCAAGGGGGTGGTTCCTTTGTCGTATGGATTGGGGCGGCAGGTATGCCGCCCCGTTTGAGATTACTCCCAGCCGTCTTTCAAGATGACAGGCACCGTGCCGTCGCGGCCGCGAGATGCGACACCTTTGAACACGCCACCTTGCCACTGACCCACGGTCCAGAAATCAGCGTTGGAGTTGTTTTCGTCAAAGCTGATCGGGCCCAGAATCGTCTCAAAGGTGCTTTCCTTGAGATGCGCCGTTACATCTGCTCGGTCCAGACCGACTGCTTCGATTGATTGGGCGAGGATTTCAAGCGACGCGTAGGTCGTCGCAGAAGCCCAATAGTCGGGCTTAGATCCTGTGACGGCCTCATGTGCGGCTGCATATTCCATGAAAGCGGGGCTTTCAGGGTTTACGCCACCGGCACCCAACACGCCCTCAGCCGCAGCACCAAAGCGGGCACCATAGCCCGGGAATGGCGTGGCAACGGCTGTATAGAACGCTTTGACGTCGAGATTTTCAATCATCGCTTGTTCGGTCAGACCAAACGTATCGGGCGGATAGGACCATGCCACGAAGGCATCAGGTTCAGCCGCCGCCGCCCCTTTGATCACAGGCGACAAGTCCTGCGTGCCAAGTGGGTAGGATGTTTCATAAACGATTTCGAAGCCGGCTCCTTCGAACAGAGGTTTTGCAGCAGTTGCCAGTTCGATCCCAAAGGCATCCGCCACGTTTACCATGGCAACTTTATCGCCCATCTGGCCCGCATCGCGCATGTCGCTCAAAACTTTGACGACATCGGCCGCAAGCGCTGTCGTTGTGCCCAGCGTGAAGAACATATTCGGGAATTTGTCAGATAGATCGGCCTGCTGATCGGTGATCGCAGACACCGCGATCTGGGGATAGCCATAGCGATCAAACAAGGGCGCCGCAGCAAGGTTCAGGCCCGTGCCATAAGGGGCGATGATAAAGTGCGCGTCGTCCTGTGTTGCAAGGCGCTGAACGGCTTTGATCGTCTCGCCAGGGTTTGTCTGATCGTCATATTCAATCAGTTCGATCATCATCTGTTCGCCGTCAACGGTGAGCCCGCCCGCTTTGTTCACCTGATCCACCCAAAGATATATCGATGGCCACTGCGTGACAGTCGCACCACCAGCTAGCGGGCCAGTCTTTGGTGCAACCGCACCGATGCGGATTGTATCAGCGCTGGCAGCACTTGCCACCAAGGCGCTTGCGATTGTCAAAGCACTGACAAGTTTCAAAAATGGTCTGCGGTTCATTGCGTTTCCTCCATTTTGCAATTGGTCGTTTGGGCATATGCCCATCTGGTCTCAAAGCGTTGGTGTGTGTCCCGCTTGGTGGGTTGCGATCCAACGCAGTTCGGTAAACTCATTGATGGCCTGTTCGCCGCCAAAGCGCCCATAGCCACTATTCTTCATGCCACCAAAAGGCATTGCAGGGTCGTCATGGACGGTCGGTCCATTGATCTGTACAACTCCGTATTCAAGCCGATCAGCGATGGCTTGGGCGCGATCCAGATTGCGGGTGAACACAGCAGCGTTCAAGCCAAATTCAGAATCATTGGCGATTGAGACGGCTTCTTCGGCGTCATAAACCCGCATGATGCTGGCCAAAGGACCGAATGTTTCTTCACGATAAAGCCGCATATTTGCAGCAATGCCGTCCAGCAATGCGGGTTGCATCACGCAGCCATCGATTTGCCCACCAACCAAAAGACACGCACCCTTTGAAACGGCATCTTCGATAAGGTCATTCACACGTTTGGCGGCATCTGCCGAAATCAAACGCCCAAGAGTGGCGATTTCCGCGACCGGATCAGCTGCCTTAATTTGGGCCGTCCGGGCCTGCAATTTGGCGACAAATGCATCAGCGACAGATTTAACCACAATAATCCAATCGGTGGACATGCAAATCTGGCCCTGATTGAAAAAGGCCCCGAAACAAGCAGCCTCTACAGCCGCATCCAGATCGGCGTCCTCCAGAACGATCAAGGGCGCTTTGCCGGACAGCTCAAGTAACACCGGTTTCAGGTAGCGCGCCGCCTCCATCGCAACATCGCGGCCAACACGGGTCGAGCCGGTAAAGTTGATCCGCCGAATGCAAGGATGTGCAATCAGTTGCGCCATTGTGTCGTGCGCATCCTCCGGATCGCTGACGACACACTTGAGAACACCATCGGGCAGCCCTGCGCCATTGAGGACATCCACCAAATGCTGGTGCGTTTTGGGGCAATGTTCCGACCCCTTCATCACAACCGTATTGCCGCACATCAAAGCACCTGCGACAGCCCGCACCCCGAGCACAATCGGCGCGTTCCACGGCACCATGCCCAAAACCACACCAGCCGGTTGGCGGCGTATGATCGAGCGTTTGCCTGTCTGAGGATCAACAACTTCGCTATCCTCCAGCGCCGGGGCAAGGCTTACAACATGGGCAAGCATGCCAATCGCAAGATCAATCGTAAACGACGTCCATGCATGTGACGCGCCAACTTCTTTCGCTGCCAGATCGTAGAATTCTTCGCGACGAGCATCCAGTACATCCATCATTGTTCGCAGGATCACAGCGCGCTCTGCGACCGGCATACGTGACCAAACAGGGAAAGCCGCTGCTGCTGAGTTCACCGCACTATCAACTGCAATGGCCCAATGATCAGATCCGGAAACCAGATTAAGTTCTGACGCCTGAAGTTGCAACAATAGCTCCCCTTTTTCCTGCGTGAACGAACCTCCCGAAGTCCACGCAGTCGGAGCGCTCTGCGTCCCGTCCAATGAACTATAGCCAAAAGAATTTTCTACAAAATATTGATATCTGGCATTTTAGTGTCAATATCTGGCAATGAGAGTTACGTTTGATCAGCTTGCCCACCCAACAGCACATCACGCAACGGTCCATACGGATGTGTTTCGCAGTGGTCTGGACGACCGCTTTGTTGGGGGGTTAGTAGATTTTCCCGGCCGAACGGTTCAATGTATCATGGTGCTGTCAGGCAATGCGCTTCGCATCAAGGCCGACAGCGAAGAGATGATTGTTGGGCCTGCAATCAATTGGGGGCCTAAATCGTCTGACACTCGGATTAAAGCAAAAGCGGGGAGCAACGGCATTATCATGACGCTTGGTGATGCGACCCTCAGCAATGCGATCGGGCACAAGCCAGAAGCAGCAGCCCTGCGTCTCATGTCCGCACGGGAATTCACGCTCGGCCTGACCGCAAAACCTAACATCGCACAAACGATCTCGACTTGTTTTGATGCGATTTTTAAGGAATTGGACGCTGGACAAACAGGCATGGAGACCGTGATAGAGGCGCAAATCCGGATCATGCTTGTGTCACTTTGGCGTGCTGGGGTGAATGAAATGATAGAGGATCAGAGCTATAAGTCTGCAAATTTGACGCTTGAACGCTTTCGCCACCTTGTAGAAGCACATTTGCGCCAACGCTGGCCCGTACATCGATTCGCGACAGAATTAGATGTTTCGCCGGACCGACTGCATGACATTTGCACGCGTACGTTGGGAAAACCTCCGCAGCGCCTTATCCGGGATCGCCTGACGTTCGAGGCGCAGGCACTTCTGCAACGTTCTCATCAAACACTTGATCAGATTGCTGACCATCTGGGGTTTCGCAGCACCTCACAATTCAGCGCGTTCTTCAAAGCTGAAGTTGGGGTTCCACCTGGATCATTCCGGCGCGCAAGCAGACAGCAAGGATGGGAAGAAAAGGCTGCACAGGTGGGTAGCTACGCAGATTGGCCATAGTTATTACACTATCGCTTAGGGTGTGGCGGAGATCGTTTGTGGCAAGAATAGATCAAAAGTTTTTTCGAAGGGTTTTAGACCACAACCAACACAGTGGACATTTGGACAAAGCGCAGCATCGGTAATATGGGCTCCTGGACTAAGCCGCTTGCGCGGCAGTGGCGCTTGTTGCGGTCGTTCTACTTCCTGATCTGACGTTGTTTTC
>NZ_MLCB01000001.1 GCF_001890925.1 Planktotalea frisia | reverse complement strand
AGCAATCGCCCAAAACCTTCGGAAACTCGCAAAACTCAAGCCGTTGGTGCCCGCCAAAGGCTAACATCGTGGTCGACATACAGACGTCCAAGTAAAATCAATGTGATAACCCACTTCGAAAGGCTGAAACCAACGAGTTTTTCAACACAATCGGCGGGAAGCGGAAGTTCGCCGCGGTTGCAAAATCTCCGCGGACCGCATGGGAAAGCTGTCATTCATTGACAAGGCTAAACTAAAAATGCTGCAATCGATCTAACGTCTGGAACGAGCCGCCTGCAACAGCGGCCCATTTTTCTATATTTGAATGGCTTCTGAGATTGCAAGTGCGTCTTCTAGCTCAACGCCAAGATAACGCACTGTGCTGTCCATCTTGGTATGACCCAACAGCAGCTGGACTGCGCGCAAGTTGCCTGTTTTCTTGTATATCTGGGTGACCTTAGTGCGCCGCATCGAATGGGTCTCCCAAAGGCTGTTACCTCTAAACCGATCGACGAAACCCAGTCCCTAACAATACGGGCATATTGACGGGTTGAGATATGCAAGCGCTCGTGGAAGCGTCCAGGCCAAAGATATTCGGACCCGACCATCAGCGGATCTTCCATCCATTTCGCAAGCGAAGCTCTGGTACCTCAGATATTTCGAAGTGCACGGGTTTCTGGGTTTTGCTTTGCAGCACAGACGCCTGTTCTTTGATTTGGCCAGACGCCATAACATCGACCACTTTCATCTTGACCAGATCGCAACCGCGCAGCCTGCTGTCGAAGGCAAGGTTGAAAAGCGCGAGATCGCGATGGTTGTCAGCCAGTTCGAGCCTTACGCGGATGGCCCAAACATGTTTGGGTTTCAGTGGGCGCTTCTGACCGACAATGCGTCCTTTGTTCCAGGCGGGACGCAAAGCGCGAATGGCGGTTAAGTTTGGTGTTTCCATGACTGATCCTCCGATCCACCAATCCCTCCCACATCGACAACCCGATGTTGACCAAGCTAGCATATCATTCAATGTTGCGACCGATCTAACGGTAGCAAAGAGCCCAAGAATTCAAATTTTGCAGATTAGCAAAAGGTCTGCTCTTGGGGTATGCAAAACGCTATGAAAGCCTGCTTTTTAGCAGGTTCCCGGTTTTCAAAAGGATCGGGTATCCGACCATTGAAAAAGCGGTGTTGATCTGTTTCAGCGCACGCAGGGTTTCTTGGTGGATGTTGCTCGTTTCGATGCTCTCTGACAAACCTTCACGCAAGCGGCTGATGTGGCTTCGTTGCAGCTTTTGCTCGACTTTGCGCACTTTGTCTTTTGCAGCCACCAATTCACGCGCCTCAGCAGGGTTTTGGTTCATCATCACATTGAGAGCCAGCTGCACGTTGCTTTGAACGCGATCGGAGAATGCGCTGATTTCCTCGCGCCCTTTTGGAGAAAAATGCAGATCTTGTGCATCTAGGCGTTTGGCCAATTCTAACATGATCCGCGTGATCGCATCCGAGGCGGAGTCCAGACTTGCAGAAATCGACGCGAGGTCCATCAAGCGACGGCTTAGGTCTTCTTCCAGTCCTTTTTGGCCCGTCCGCGCGAGGTAGAGTTTGATCTCAACGTGCATTTTCTTGATGGTCGCGTCTTCATTTCTGATGGATTGCGCAGCAGCTTGATCCCATTTGTCATAGAGTGGCTCGATGGCGGCGAGCATACGTTCGATCTTTTGACCCATTCCGAGTAGTTCACGTGCCGCGCAATCAAGGCCGCGTTGAGGTTTATCGATCAAAGCGGGATCAAGCGCGCTGAGACTTTTCAGGGAGTGTTCTGTTGCAACGGGCTCTTGCATCAACCGCTGCAAAACTGCAGTCGTCGGGCCGATAATGAACAAGCCAGGAAGAGCGAGCATTAGGTTGAACGCAAGGTGTAAGTTGATGGTTTGTCGGGCAGCGGAGCTTCCTAAGTATTCCAATAGACTCGGCATCGTAGCGATAAGAAGTGTCGCCAAAATGGCCGCGCTACCGCGCAGTACCAGATTGGCCACGATCATCCGGCGTGATGCAATGGGCGCAGCCAAGGTTAGGACGAAGGCGATGAAAGCACCACCGAGATTTGCACCCAAGATCATCGCGCTTGCAGCAGGAACGGGTAAGATACCTTGCCCGGCTAAGGTGACGAACAAAAGCACGGCAGCGACGCTTGAATGCACGCCCCAAGCAAACACTGCGCCAATGGCAAACGCTGTGAGCAGGTCACGTCCGAGATAGCCCATTACGGCTTGTGTGCCGGGGTTCGCTATCATCGGTTCTGTGGCACTTCGGATCATATCGAGCGACACAAAGATCAGAGCGAGACCAATGAGGATGCGGCCAATTTGGCGCGTACTGCTTCCTTCGCCACGCAAGAAGACCGCCACGCCAATCAAGATAAGCAAAGGGATCAATATAGGTTGGCGTACCATCAACAGTTGCGTGACAATCGCTGATCCTACATCTGCTCCTAATAGAATGGCCAAGCCTGTGGCAGTCGTTAAACTGCCTTTCGCCACAAAATTTGAAATCAAAACAGCAACAGCAGTGGCGCTTTGCAACAAAATCGCCGCACCCATGCCTGTACCAGCAGCGAGAAGTCTGTTTTTGGCTGAATGTCGAAGCCACACACGCATTGGCGTCGCGAAACCGCGCTCAACACCTGTGCGCACCAACCGCACAGCCCAGATCAGCAGAGCAGCAGCGCCGGCTATGCTAATAAGGGTCTGGATCACCTGCGGTTCATTCACGGGTTAAGCTCTCTATCAAGTTATTGGATTAGAACGAAAAAGGACCAGCACCTGCGACAGGTCCAATGCGCACAGTTTGAAAACCGTCGTTCCAACGGTGCAATAGGCAGCCGCCTTCTTGGGTGAAAAAACCAACGGGTGCTTCATCACGTTGGTCGAATTCAAAAGTGCTGTTGGGCGAAGGCGCAGAGATCGCGACGTGGCCTGCGATGTTCGTCAGCATCATGCTGTGGATGTGGCCACATACGATGTGCATCTTACCGGAGTACCTCGACACCGCTTGTTTGATGGCACCTTGATTGGTTAATCCGATGTCATCCATGAACCTGATCCCAGATAGGAATGGCGGGTGATGCAGCGCCAACAAGACCGGAGCTCCGTCTGCACGGATCAAAGCATTGCGCAGATAAGTCAGAGTCTCGTCCGTTAAAGTGCCGTGCCGGTGTCCTTCGACTAACGTATCAAGGCCAATCATGTGAACCTTGCCAATCTGCACGTGCCAATTCAGCGGGCCTTTAACGGGCAATTGTTCTGCAAAAGCAGCGCGCATCGGTTCGCGCGCGTCGTGGTTGCCCGGGATGATGTGCAATGGCAGACCAAGCGGTGCTATCAAGGCCTTGAACTGCTCATAGCTTTCTGAAGAGCCATCATCGCTCAGATCGCCGCTCACCAGAACCGCATCAACTGTGCCGATCTTATTTTGGATTGAGCAGAGACGCGATACCAGTCGCTTTAACGCAGCCCTGGTGTCGAGTTTGCCAGATACGAGCACTCCTTCAGCTACAATATGCGTGTCAGTGATTTGAAGGATCGCTGTCATTTTATACCTGCACGCAAAAAAGCTTGAACGAATTGGCGCTGGAAGATCAAGAAGGCGATCAGAAGCGGCGCAACTGACATCAACGTGGCGGCGGAGATTATACTGATATCTACGCCGTTCTCAGGTGCGCCGAAGATCGATAAGCCAACTGTCAACGGCCGTGTTTCAGGCGAATTTGTGACAATCAAGGGCCACAAGAAATTGTTCCAATGCGTGGATACAGACACCAGTGCATAGGCGAGGTAGGTTGGCTTAGCGAGCGGCACATAGACCCGCCACAAGATGCCAAGAAGACCACAGCCTTCAATCCGTGCGGCCTCGTGCAACTCAATTGGCACACCTTTGAACGCTTGACGCATCAAGAAAATACCAAATGCAGAGGCCATGTAGGGCATGCCTACACCAAGAATTGTATCGAACAGGCCAAGGCGTGAGACCATTGCGTAGTTCTCGACGATCAGGACTTCGGGTAGAATGAAGAGCTGCATAAGTACAAGGATGAACACGAAATCCTTACCCGGAAATTGGAGCTGTGCGAAGGCAAAGCCCGCAAGGGTCGTCAAGACAAATTGACCAATTAAGATCACCGTCACCAGCAAGAAGGTGTTGATAAAATACTTCAGCCAGGGCGCTCCGTCCCACGCCACTCGGAAATTGTCCAATGTCCAAGGTGAAAACAGGTTGAGGTTCACAGCATCAGAGGTGGAATGCGTTGCAGCCCAGAAAGCAAACAAAAGCGGCGCGATCCAGATGATCGCCAACAGGATCGCACCAAAGCTATCCATGAATTTGGTGAGGCTCTTCATTGGTAGTGTGTCCGCTTATCAAGGTAGAAGAACTGCACGGCTGCCACGATCCCGAGCACTGCGATCACAAGGATCGTCATCGCTGCTGCGTGCGGTGCATCGAAAAAGGCGAAGGCCATCTCCCAGATGTAATACAAGATCAGTTTGGAGGCGTCCGAAGGCCCGCCTTTGGTCAAAATGAACAGGTGATCGATCAGCTTGACCGAATTGATCATGGCGTTCACGGCGATGAACAATGTGGTCGGCATCAAGAGGGGCAGAACGATGCGACGCGTGTAAGTCCAGCGGCTCGTACCTTCGATATCAGCGGCTTCTTTCAGATCCTCCGGGATCGTTTGCAAGGCGGCGAGATAAAAGATCATGAAAAAGCCCGCTTCCTTCCAGATCGTCACGATAATAATTGCCCACAATGCTGTCTCGGGTTGGCCAAGCCAATTGACGGAAGGCAAACCAAACATACTACCGATTTGATCCAACACGCCTAAGCCAGGGGTATAAAAGAAGAGCCATAGATTTGCGGCGGCGATCATTGGTAGAACTGTTGGCGTGAAATAGGCGGTGCGCACGAAACCGCGCGCGGAAATTTTGGAGTTGGCCCAAAGTGCCATCGCTAGTGCGATAAAAATCGACACAGGGATCGTGATGCCCGCATAAAACAAGTTATTTTTGACGACCTGCCAAAAGATCGGATCGGCAAAGAGGTCCATATAGTTTTCGCTACCAACGAACTCGGTCGGTTTGCGGCGCGTGCCACGCGAAAACGTGCTCGACCAAAGGGTCGCGATGGACGGATAGAATGCAAATACCGTGAGCAACACGGCGGCAGGAGACAGCAAAAGCCAGCCGTAAATAGCCTGTCTACGGCGTTCAAGATTGGCATGTGCTGACATCAATCGTCTCCGGTTTAGTTGTCGAAAGGCCAACGCGAAACAGCGCTGGCCTCACGGATTTATTTACTGGTAGTCGCGTAGCAGACGCACTGCTGCGGCTTGCGCTTCACCCAAGGCATCTGCAGCCTCTTTGGAACCGGTCAACGCCGACTGGATCGCGCTGTTCAAACCGTCACGCACGCGCGCTGTCTCAAACGTCGAGAACTCTGCAACAGCGTTCTCAAGCTGATTACGCGCAACCAAAGCTGGCGGGAATTCTTCCGTGTAAGCCTTGAGCGCTTCTGTCTCGTACGCGGCGGGGGAAACACCCATGTAACCTGTCGCGATGGACCATGCTGCGGCTTGCTCTGGTGATGTCATGAATTGCATCAACTTGAGCGCGGCAGCTTTCTCTTCATCGGTTGTGTCTTTGAAGAGGTAGAAGTTACCGCCGCCTGTCGGGGAACCTAAACGTACATTGGCAGGCAATTCAGCGACGCCAAAATCAAACTTAGCGTTGTTCTTAACAGCCGTCAGGTTTCCAGTGGAGTGCCACATCATCGCGGTTTGACCTTCAAGGAAGGCTTGGCGCAATGTGCCCCACTCAACCGTGCCTGTTGGCATGATGCCATGCTCGCCCGACAGCGATTTCCAGAATTCAAGCGTATCCACAACGGCTTGATCGTCGAAGTAAGTTGTCAGACCGTCGTCCGACATGACTTCCTTGCCATTTTGGATTGCAAGCGCTTGGAACATCCAATATGGATAGCCTGTGGACGGGATCATCAGGCCGTATGTGTCGTCCTTGGTGAGCACCTTGCCCATGGAAATCATCTCATCCCACGTTTTTGGCGGCGCTTCTGGGTCAAGTCCGGCCGCGCGGAACAAATCCTTGTTGTAATATGCAACGATTGTTGAGCGCTGGAACGGGATGCCCCATGTTTTGCCCTCGATTTGGCCATTGGCCATCAGAGCTGGGTAAAAGCTGCCGAGCCATTCTTTGTCGGCGTCAGATGTTGCGACGTCCTCAAATGGCACGACCAAGTCCTGCTCGATCAGGTCATAGGCATCGATAGAGAACATCACAGCCAATTGCGCAGGCTCGCCAGAGGCAAGCGCAGACAAAGCGCGCACGCGTGTGTCATCGTAGTTGCCTGAATAAATGGCGTTTACGCTGATATCAGGGTTCGCGGCTTCGAATTTTTCGACGATACCGTCCACAACTTCGGTCAGCTTTCCGCCAACAGCGATGGGATAATACATCGTCAATTCAGTTTCCGCGCTTGCGGACGTGATAAGCCCGACTGCGAGCGCAGTTGCCAATCCGGTTGTTGAAAATAGCTTCATGGTTTTCTCCCTAGGTGTTGTTGTCGTTTTTATCTGTGCGGTGATTTATCCCGCCAGCCGTTGGCCTGCGGCGTCAAAGACGTGCAGGTGTTCGTCGCTAAAAGTGATGTCGATCTGATCGCCTTCAGGCATCATCGACAGGCCAGGTTTCAAAACGCAAAGCCCCGCTGCATCCGCATGATCGAGGCCGATGAGAGTTTCAGATCCCAAGAACTCGCTCTCATTCACAGTACAGCTCAACCGCCCTTCACCTTTTGGAACGATTTGAATGTTCTCGGCTCTAACACCGATGGTTTTGCCTTGCTCGAACCCACTCAGCGCATCTGTCCCAATCAATGCCATAGGAGGTGCGCCAACGAACTCAGCCACGAAGGTGTTGTTGGGACTGTTATAAAGGTTCTCAGGCGTACCGACCTGTTGGATATGACCGTCTTTCATCAAAACAACCGTGTCGGCCATGCTCATCGCCTCGGTTTGATCGTGGGTCACGTAAACAACGGTGATGCCCAGATCGCGCTGTAGTTTTTTGATGTCTTTGCGCACTGAGTTTCGCAGCTTAGCATCAAGATTAGAGAGCGGCTCATCCATCAAGCAAAGGCGCTGTCCGGCCACAATCGCGCGTGCCAGAGCGACACGTTGTCTTTGACCGCCAGATAGTTCGCCGGGCTTGCGGTTTTCATACCCAAGAAGCCCTGTGATCTCTAAGGCGCGATGCAGTTTTTCTTGGCGTTCCTTTTTTGGGACGCGGCGAACCTTGAGGCCGAACACAACGTTTTCAGCTACAGATAAATGGGGGAAAAGCGCGTAGGATTGAAACACCATAGATAGGTTGCGATCAGAGGCCGCGCTTGTCGTGACATCCTTACCATCGATGAAAATCTGGCCTTCGTCGGGCAATTCTAAACCTGCGAGCAAGCGCAGCGTGGTAGACTTTCCACAACCAGACGGACCAAGCAAAGCGGTAAAGCTGCCCTCAGGAATTTCAAGCGAAATCCCTTCAACACCCAGCTGCCCATTCCAGCGCTTTGCCACATCTTTCAGCACCACAAAGGGGGAGGCTGTCATGTCAGTTCTCCTTCGGCCACGAGTAGGTGGTCTTTGATCTTTTTCATCAGCGGCTCGAATGCGCCGTTTGGTGGGCGGTCGACGATGACTGTGTCTATATCCACGATATTGTCGCCCAAAGCGGGGGCTTGGCGGCCAAATTTGGAACCATCGATCGCCAAGATGGATCTTTGCGCATTTTCACAAATCTTTTGTGTCGCTTTGACTTCAGTCGTGTGAAATTCCAACAATCCGCCGTCTTCAGCGACACCGGCTGCGCCAAAAACTGCAAAGTCTGCGCGAAACCGGCCAAAGAAATCCAAGACCTCATTTCCAAGAATATCACGATCGGGCAAACGTACTTCGCCGCCCGGTAGGATGATCCGGTTCGAAACCTCTTCGCTTAGTGTCATCGCCGCACTTAAGTTGTTGGTGATGACTGTTAAACCTTTGCGTCGGCGAAGTGCTTGCGCGACGCTTAAGGGTGTCGAGCCGATCGAAATGAACAACGTCGCGCCATCGGGGATGAGCCGTGCAGCAGCTTCACCAATTGCGCGTTTGCCAACAAGATTGGTGCCCGCACGTTGATCAAATGGCGTATTTAGAAACTCTTCGCTGAGCTCAATACGCCCATGAACACGGTGCAGCATATCCCCTTCGCAAAGCGCATCCACATCGCGCCGGATCGTCTGCATGGAGACATCGAAGCGCTCCGCAAGTGAGCCGATAGACACAGCGCCTTGTTCTAAAACAAGCTGTGTGATCGCTTCGCGACGCGTTCGTTTCTTTGATGACATTTCGCCCTCAGCAATATGAGTCGCTTGAACGTTAGATCGCTTAAAGCAACAAAACAACATTTTATTTTGTCGTTTTAATCTTTCCTGCACGAATTTTTCCGCTAAGGTGGGAAGGGTGAAAAGATGATCAAAGTCTGAGGGAAAAATGCTAACAACCAAGGAAATTTTTGATCGTTATCAAGAAGTTCGCTCCCGTTTTCCTGCAGTGAACGCCGCTCCAGAAACGCTAGATATAGACTCACTATTGGATATTTCAGATGATGTTGACGCGTTTATTTTTGATGCTTTTGGCGTTTTGAACGTTGGTGAGACTTTGATTCCTGATGCGGACGTCCGGCTTGATCAGCTTCGTGAGCGAGGGTGTGCTATTCGAATTTTGACCAATGCGGCCAGTTATGACCGTGCCGGTGCAATCGCGAAATTTAAACGACTTGGCGTTCGCGTAAAGGATGATGAGATCATCACCAGTCGAGAAGCCGCACTGCAACACATCGGGGACGCACGTTGGGGCGTCATTTGCGCAGATAACGACGCACTGATTGATCTGCCAGAGTCCTTGACCCGGCTTGGAGATGTGGCGGAGGACTACGACGCCGTTGAAAAATTTCTATTCCTTTCAACAGCGGATTGGACGGCCCAAAAACAAGAACTTTTGGTGACGTCAATGAAACGCAATCCTCGGCCCCTTTTGATTGGAAATGCAGATTTGGCTGCGCCACGGGATGATGGATTTTCGGTTGAGCCCGGTCATTTTGGACACTTGATTGCGGATCTAATTCCAAATCAGGTCCAATTCTTTGGCAAGCCGTTCCCAGAAGTTTATGATTTAATCGAAGCTTCTTTGCCGGGCGTGAAACCAGATCGTATCGCGATGTGCGGCGACACGTTGCACACGGACATTCTCGGAGCGGCTGCAAGAGGTTGGCGGACCGTTCTTGTAACCCAGGATGGGCTGTTTTCAGGTCACGATACCAAGACATTCTCGGAACAATCTGATCTCTTTGCAGATTGGCGTCTTGCCCGCATTTAAAAGGGAAACGCTAAGTACGCATTTCCTGCAATTGCGTAAGGATGTTTTTGAAGTTGTCGACGCCCTGCGCCCCGGTCACCAGATGCTTCCGATCAAAAACGACAGCAGGCACACCGCTAATACCCTGCCCAGTCCAGAATTGCTGTTCTTGACGCACCGTGTTCGCAAACCTTTGATCTTCTAGAACCGCTTTAGCCTCAACGCGATCCAGCCCGATCTCACCTGCAATTTCGACCAGAACAGCATCATCAGACAAGTTCCGCCCATTGGTAAAGTGCGCGGTGAAAAGAGCCTGTTTTAAGTCATGCTTGCGGCCTTGTTCATTTGCCCAATGCAACAATTGATGTGTGTTGAATGTGTTGTGCATGCGAAAGCCGTCAGCAAAGTTGAAATCGAACCCAAGTTCCTGTCCAACTGCTGTCATGTTTGCTCGATTGGCGGCCGATTGTTCTGGCGTCGTTCCATATTTCTCGGCCAGATGTTCGCCGACATCTTGTCCTTCGGCTGGCATATTCGGATTCAATTCAAAGGGATGCCAGTGAATTTCATGCGCGACGTCACTTGCCTCTAAGGCAATCGCAAGTTGGCGATATCCAATAATGCACCAAGGGCACATCACATCAGAGACGATATCAATGCGGAGTGGGGATTTCGTGTCAGTCATGATGTGCGCCTTTAATATTTACGAATTCGCTTCAGTGCGTTTTAACAAAGTCTCTGCGGCGAGCCTGCCGAAATTATTGGCCGCCTGAGGGCTTGCACCGGTCACAAGACGGCGGTCAACATGGACCGAGTTATCAGCCTTTTTGTTGATGATTTCCACACCCTGCGCTCTCAGTTTTTCGCAAACCCACCATGGCATTGGACCAGGTAGATAGCCAATCATTGGCGTTTGTTTGTCTACAGAGTCTGGGAACACGGTGATCTTGTAGCCCGCATACAAGAAACCCGCGTCACTTTTTGCAGCTAACAACGCGGCAGGGCCGTGGCATAGCGCGAGGGTATGAAAGTTCGTATTATGCGCCCAATGGAGCACTTTTCCGAGGTCGGCACTATCGGGCAATCCAAGCATCGCGCCGTGGCCGCCAGGAATGAAAATTGCGGCGTAGGGTGCGTCGTCCGTCATGCTTTTTGAGACAAAGTCAGCAAGGCTACCTGGGTTTTGAAACGCACTCTCATAGTCACGGTAGAGCTTTTGTATATCCGCGTCGTCTGCGGGCATCGCCCACATTTCAATCGCAACAGGCGCGCCAGTCGGCGTGACGATATCGATCTCGAATCCTGCGTTCATCAAGTGCAACATCGGCAGACCCATCTCAACAGGGTGGTTCCCCGTCGAGAATTTCTTGCCATTGGCCATCGTCATATTGCGTTGCTCGGTGCAGATCATAAGCACGCGGTTTTTGCTACCGGTGTAACGGCTGGGATACGCACCGCCGTCATAATCTGTTGTGGATGAAGTGCCCAATTTGATCGCCAAAGCAGACGGGCTAAACGCGCCGTCTGCTGTTGGTGTCGGCTGTGTTCGGAGAATTTTACGGAGCAGACCCACGTTAGTTGACCTCCGTAATAAGCGTATCGCGGGATTTGCGTACCTTGCTCATCTGCAACAACCAATCGCCCGCCTCGTCGCGATAGCCAAGTGGCATAAGGACCACAGAGCGCAAACCACGCTCTTTCAAGCCCAGAATTGTATCGACGGCCTCGGAACTGAAGCCCTCCATCGGAGTGCTGTCCACTTCTTGCTCAGCAGCGGCGACGAGAGCGATGCCCAGAGCGATATAGGCTTGGCGAGCAGCATGGGCGTAATTCACTTCGGCCTCGCGGGGAACGTAGTTGGATTTCAGATTATCGTAATAAGCGTGCAGCATTGGCAGATCACCACGCGCTGCAACGTTCAGATCAACAACTTCGTCGATGCGCTCAGCCGTGTAATTGTCCCACGCGGCAAAAACCAAGGTATGAGAACCGTCGGTGATCTGTGCCTGTCCGCCTGCGGCTTCAGCAATTTTGCTGCGAACGTCTGGGTTTGTCACCACGAACACTTCAAACGGCTGGGTACCGCTGGATGTCGGAGACATGCGAATTGCCTCAATGATGGCATCAACCTTTTCCTGAGGGACGGTTTTTGATGGGTCCATCTTCTTGGTGGCATAGCGCCAATTCAGAAGGTCATCGAGTGGCTTGGCTGTCATGGTTTTCATCCTATTGTCAGAACCCGTATTGGGTAGTATACATTTGTGACTGACTACCTAAGGGACACTGAAATGCGCCACAAGAAGGCACATGCTTGAACCTAGGTCACAAAAAGGGAACCACTATGCTGGACGATGATCGCTGCCCGGATTGCCATCGCATCAATGAAGTCCTGTCGCGCGTGGGTGATCGCTGGAGTGTGCTCGTTGTGATCTCGCTCGCGCAATACGGGACGCTGCGGTTCAATGAGCTCAAACGCAACCTTGGCATCTCGCAACGTATGCTCAGTTTGACGCTGAAAGAACTGGAACGCGATGGCCTTGTGAACCGAACCTATTACCCAACGATCCCGCCAAAGGTTGAATATGACCTGACTGAATTGGGACAATCGTTTCGAGAACCCGTCAGTGTTTTGGGTAATTGGGCGATGGACAATCTATTAAAGATTGATGAAGCACGAGTGGCTTATGATGAGAAAGTGGTCGACTAACTATTTTCATTATTGCAAGCCCTGTCAGCGCCCCAAGCGGGCCTTTGCAAATTGGGATAAGATGGCAGCTCAGTCCGCAGTGTGTGAATTCGCCGATCACATGGCTTCGCAGCCGCAGTGAATGGCTGCTTCGATGAGCCGCATCGCAGCAACTCAGATCGCAAGCGAATGGCCGGAATGGGCCGGAAGCTGACCTGCCAACCCGTCCAGCTTTGGGAGCAAGCCAAAAAATGTCACTCTGATCTGATGCACAAATCAGGACCGCTTTCGGGACCGCTTATATATTTTAAATTTGGAATAAGTGTTGTAACTAAATGGAAATACAGAAAGTTCGACGTCCTCTCCTGGGCACCACTACATCTCAAAAACCCTTATTTATATAGCCATTATGAGCGGCCTCTTCAAAGTTTCGTACCAAATTCACCCAAAATTTCGTACCAAATTGGTGAGCATGACTGAGGTGTTTTGAACACGCTCGACCAAATGCCCAGCCCAACATGCTTAACTGATTCACATAAGCAGAGTAGAACCTGTGTTTGCCCAGCGCACACAGCGGCTAACCATCATAATGTTGTCGTTATCGAAGCATCCTATCGCTCCAAAACCTTTCATCTAGCTCACAGGTTTTCACAAACGTGCATACCCTCGCTCAGCGGTCTGTTTGGTGCTGTTCGTGAACTTTTATCACCCAAGAATGGATGCCATTTTTATTGTCATACTCTAGTTGCTCTCGTTGATGTGATTGCAGCCTGTCATTGGGTGCTTTTATTTCAACGCTTACGACACTACCCTTCCATATTATTAAGTCCAAGTCTGCTTTTTTAGTCCAGCGGGTTTGGGTCGTGGATAATTTTTCTAAATGTCTTTGAACATCTTGTGCAAGCTTTATAAGCTCGTCCTTGAAATCAAAATAACTTAGATTGGATATTTCACCAATCCAAGATGATATATTCTTTCCCCTTACATGTACATGTTTGTCTGGCGATGGATCTATTTGAAAAAATATCCCGTCGCCAAGAACAAGGGATAGTTCACGTGGAATATCATCATTATAAGCCTTCTTAATTTTGCGGTCTAATAGTTTGTGAAGTGGTCCGGCAAAACTGGACAGCGTGCTAAGATGTATCCAACCTTGAAGAC